>DATDFN010000310.1:0-7530 GCA_036522615.1 Binatia bacterium
ACGGTTCGCTCCTGCTGCTCGGCGGCGGCCGAGATCTGGGAGGCGGCGGAGCTGGTGTTCTGGACCATCTCGGTGATGCGCAGGACGATCTGGCTTAGGTCGGCGGCCATGTGGTTGAGGGACGTGGAGAGCTGGCCGATCTCGGAGGCGTCGTGGGCGGGGAGGCTTACGGTTAAGTCTCCCTGGGCGACCTGCTGGGCGAAGCCGACGCTCTCTCTGATCGGCTGGGAGATGGTGCGGGCCAAGAGAACGGAGGCGGCGGCGGCGATAAAGAGGGTCAACAACCCGATGATGCCCATGATGTTTCTCAGCTGGATGATCGGCGCCAAGCCTTCGGAGCGGTCGATCTTGGCGATGAGCGCCGCGCCGATCTCCGGCAGCGGCCGGTAGGCCGCGATCACGGGCACGCCGCGGTAGTCGGAATCGAATATATGGCCGCTCTTTCCCTGAAGCGCGAGGGTTGTGGCACTGTTGTCGGGGACGGCGTCCAGGAGAGCGGGAGCGCCTTGGAACCGTGACGACGTCAGCATGCGGCGCGTGCGGTCCACGATCAGCACCTCGCCGCTCTCGCCCAGCCCCGCGCGTTCGGTCAGCAGTAGGTGGATTGTCTTGAGCTCGATCTCCAGCGCCACCACCCCGATCGCTTCGCCTTCTTGATCGGTTACCGGCGCAGTGACGACGAAGACGTGCGTGCGCGCCGTCGGCGAAACGAAGACGGAGCTGACCGCCGCTTGCGCGGCGTCGATTTTTGCGAGAACGAGCTCGCTTAAATTCTTGCCGGCCTGGTTCCAGGCTTTAAACGCGGCGAGCCTGACTTTGCCGTCCTTGTCGGCAATGAGAATGTCGGAATAGTCGGGGTTGCTCTCTCTCAGCTGCGCCAGCAGCGCCGCGGCGCGCTCGGCGCGCTCTTCGGGCGTCTTCGCCGCGAGCTGGGGAAACTTCGAGGCGAAATCCTGCGACAGCAGCGCCTTGACGGCGGCGTTGCTCGACAGCCGCTTGACGTCGCTCAGCTGCCGCGCGGTGTGTTCGCGGAGAAAGAAGACCTTGTTCTCCGCGAGCGAGTCGAGCTGATTGATGATCTGCTGCTCCAGGCTCGCACGGCTTGTCCGATAAGCGATCACGCCGATGGCGACCATCGGAAGGAACGCGACGAGCAGGAACCAGAAGGTCAGCTTGCCGCCGATCGTATCCGGGCCGACTTTATGAAACAGCGCGTGCGAAGATAACCGTGCCATTTTTGTTTCTCCTCGCCGCGACTCACGCCTCTCGCGAGTCAACGGCAAACCGCGAATCGGTGACGATCTTTTCGACGTCGAGAAGGCTCAGCAGGCGGCCCGCCGTCAGATACTCGCCGCGGATAAATGCGCCGTGCTCCGGGTCGAGCGAAACGGGCGGCGGCTTCAGCTCCCTGGCGGGAAACGAGAGGATGTCGCGCGCGCGGTCGACCGCCGCCGCGAGTTTCCCGCCTTGAAACGACAACACCAGGATGGCCGGCACGATGCTGCCGATCTCGGTCTTGGCGAGCCCCAATATCGGCCGCAAATCCACGACGGGCAGCAACTCGCCGCGCAGGTTTATCACGCCTGCCAGGTGCGGCAGCACGCCGGGCAGTCGTCGCAGCGGCGTCGCCTGGCGCATTTCGATCAGATGCTTGAGCTCGATCGCGTAAAGCTCCTCGCCGAGATCAAACGAAAGCGCCGCGATCCGCTCTCCGGCCTCTTCCTGCGGCGGCACCTCGCTCAGCATCCGCGCCCGTTCGCGGAACAGTCCTGTCAAATCCTCGCCGTTAATATCGGCGTCGTCCGCCGCGGTGCGCGTGAATTTATCCGTCATCGGGGTTTCGCCAATCGCCCAGCTCGTGCGGTTCGAGCACGGAAAAAATTCGCTCGGAATTGATGATGGGGATGAGCTGTCCGTCGTGCTTCGCGACGCCCTGGAGGTATTGTCCCTGCGACGCGGAAAGAAACGAGGAGAAGTCGGGCGCCGGCTCCAAATCGGTGCGCGCGAGCTTTATCAGCGACAGCGCGTGATCGACGATCATGCCGAATAGTTTTTCCCGAAACGGCGTGATCAGCACGGCCGTTCGTCGGTCCCAGCGCCGCCGTCCGATGCCCATCCGCCGCCGCAAGTCGATAGCGGTCACGACGGCGCCGCGCAAATTGAAAATTCCCGCGACGAACGGCGGCGCGTCGGCCAAGGGCGTCAGCTCCGGCAGCGGCACGACCTCCTGAACGTCGTGGATGGGCACGGCGTAGATCGAGGGTTCGAGCGCGAAAGTCAGCAGGATGGAGTCATTCATGCGCGAGTTCCCGCTCTACCAGCACGAGGAGCTGGCGGCCGCTGATGCCGTCGGCGCCGCTCAGATCCTGCGCGGCGCCCGCGCCCGAGAGCAGATTTTTGACGACCGCGAAGCTTTTGCGCGCGTGCTCCGGGCGGCCCTCCGCTTTATGAACGCGTCCGAGATAGAAATGGCCGAGGACGAAATTCGGATCGATATAAGTCGTTTTCTTCAGCGCCGTCAGCGCGTCGGCGAGCCGGCCCTCCTCGATCCAGAGGAGGCCCATGAAATAATGCGCCCACAGATTCAGCGGGTCGAGCGCGAGCGCGCGGCCCAGCCAGTACGCCGCTTCCGTTAGATGCTGGCGGTCGGCGGCGAGGCGGCCCAGGAGAAACGGGATGCGCGCGTCTTTGACGTCGGTTTCAGCCGCCGCGGCGAGCAGCACGAGCGCCGCGTCGACCTCCTCGCGTTCGATGAGATCGATCGCTTTCTCGACGGCGTCATCTTCCGGCGGCTTGGCCCGAGGCGTGCTCTTCACGGCCGGCGGCTCGGCGGCGCGAGCGGTCGCGCGCCGCGGCAGCGCCTGCGGCAAAATCAAAGGAAACGGCGCCGGCGAAGCGACGGCCTTCCGCGCCGGCGCTTTCTGATAGATGACCGTTTCCGGCAGGACGCGCGCCTCGAAATCGCGATAGGCCTCGCGCGAATATTCCGCCGCGCCGGTGACGAGAAATCCCCCATCGGCCAGGCAGTGGTGAAAACGCGCGAGCATGCGCGCAATCGTCGGCGCGCGGAAGTAGATCGTGACGTTGCGGCAGAAGACGATGTCGATAGCGGAGACGCCGTCGGCGGGCGACGGATCGGGATCGGTTTCGAGGTTGTGCGCGCGGAACGTGATGAGCGAGCGGACACGGTCGTCGACGCGCCGGCTGTCGTCCTCCAGAGGACGCCAATATTTCCGGATCAGCTCCGGCGCGACGCCGCGGAAGGACCACGGACGGTAGACTCCCGCGCGCGCGACTTCCAGCGCGTCGAGGTCGATGTCGGTCGCGAGAATTTTAATCCGCCACGAGAGGATCTCGGGGAAATGCTCGAGCAAGAGGATCGCGATCGAATAGGGCTCCTCGCCGGTCGAGCAGCCGGCGCTCCAGATCGTCAGCGCCTGCGCGCCGAGGGTTTTCTTTTTTTCGATCAGCTCCGGAAGAAGATAATCCTTCAGCGCGGCGAAATGCGCGGTCGTGCGGAAAAAATAGGTCTCGTTGGTCGCGACGGCCGCGACCAGGCGCTGGAGGTAGCGTTCGCCGTCCGCCCCGCCGCTTTCTATTGCGGCGATGATCGCCGCCGGCCCCGCGCCGGCGATCGTCCCGAGCTGCCGGAAGGGCTCTGCCAGGCGCGACAGCTTTTCGTCGGAGATATAAAGCCCGGTTTTTTGTTCCAGCAGGTCTCTTAGCCGCGGCAGGTCGGCAGGGCCAAACGCCAGAGATAAATCAGGCATAGTTTTGCCAGCAAAGGATAAGGCTTTAGCCCCTCGGAAGTCAAATTCATTCTCGAAAACCGGGGTGATTTATCGCCGGGGATATGCTATTCAGAGACCACGCACATGGTGGATATCGCCGCCAACTACCGCACGATCGTGGAGCGGATCGGCGCAGCGGCGGCGCGGTCCGGCAGAGATCCCGGCGGCGTCAAATTGCTCGCCGCCTCCAAGTCTCAAAGCATCGAGAAGATTCGCGCGGCGGCCGCGGCGGGTGTACGGTATTTCGGCGAGAATTATGTGCAGGAAGCGGCGGTGAAAAAGGCCGCCGCCGGCGGCGCCGAGTGGCACATGATCGGCCACCTGCAGCGGAACAAAGTGAGAACCGCGCTGGAGCTTTTCGAGGTAATCGAATCTCTCGACAGCGCGGAGCTGGCACGGGCGCTCGACCGCGAAGGCAAAGCGCGCGGCCGCGCGGTGCGAGCGCTGATCGAGGTGAATCTCGCGGGCGAAGCGACCAAGAGCGGCGTCGCGAAAGACCGCCTCGGCGCACTGCTTGAAGAAGTCGGCAAGCTCGCCTGGTTGCGAGTGGAGGGCCTGATGACTGTGCCGCCGCTCTCCGAGGATCCCGAGAAGGCCAGGCCTTTGTTCCGGGACCTTGCCGGCCTGGGGCGGAAGTATCGGGATCTTAACACGCCGAATATCGACCTGAAGGAGCTATCGATGGGCATGAGCCAGGACTACGCGGTCGCAATCGAGGAGGGCGCGACGCTCGTGCGCATCGGCACGGCGCTCTTCGGCCCGCGGGAAGAGCGGCGATAACCATGTTCGTCTTTGCCAACTTGATTCAAGCGCTCGCCGTCATCGTCGATTACCTCTTGTGGATTTACATGTGGATCGTCATCGCGCGCGCCATTCTATCGTGGGTGAACCCCGATCCTTACAACCCGATCGTGCGGTTTCTCTACAACGCGACCGAGCCGGTGCTGTACCGCCTCCGGCGCGCGCTGCCACTCTTTGCCGGAGGCATCGATTTCTCGCCGATCATCGTCTTTGTGATCATTTTGTTTCTCCAGCAGTTTTTGGTGCGTTCTCTTTACGATCTGGCGGCGACGATCCGCTATGCAGGATGAATCTATGAAACAATTGTTCGTGAGCGAGATTCAGGAGCACCAGCCGGTCGACACGGTCTTCATGTGCGCCGCGAAGAATCAGGGCGTAACGAAAAGCGGCGCCGGCTACCTGATCTTGAAGCTGCTCGACCGTAGCGGCGAGATCGAAGGCCGCGTTTGGGACCGCGCCGAAGACTTGGCCAAGCGCTTCGAGAGGAGCGACTACGTGCGGGTGCGCGGCCAGGCGACCGTTTACCAGGGTAAGCTGCAGATCCGCGTGCACGACGTCGTCAAGGTCGTCGAGACGGAAGTCGCTGCGGGCGATTTCCTGCCGAAGAGCCAGTACGATCCGGAAGTCATGGCCGCGGAACTGACGGCGATCCTCCGCGGCATCAAAAATCCGCATCTGCTGGCGCTCGCCGAGGCGTTTTTCGCCGACGAAGAGTTCATGGATCTCTTCAAGCGCGCGCCGGCTGGGAAAAGCGTCCACCATTCTTTTCTGGGCGGCCTCTTGGAGCATACGCTGTCGCTGGTTAAACTGATTTTGAAAGTCGCCGAGAACTACCGCGGTATCGACGTCGATCTTTTGCTGATCGGCGGCTTTCTCCACGACATGGGGAAGATCTACGAATTCTCCTTCGACCGCTCCGTGGAGTATACCGACAAGGGCCAGCTGCTCGGCCACCTCGTCATGGAAGTCGAGAAGGTGAGCGAGAAGATTCGCGCGATCCCGGAGTTCCCCGACGAGCTCGCCGTGCTCGTCAAACATATGCTGGTGAGCCATCACGGCCAATACGAGTTCGGCTCGCCCAAGCTGCCGCAGACGGTCGAGGCGCTGATACTGCATTATCTCGACGACCTCGACGGGAAGATTCAAAGTATCCAGGCGCTGATGGCGAAGGAGCAGTCGCGCTGGACCTCCTATCACCGTACCTACGGCCGGAGCTTTTTCCGCGGCGACGGTCCGAAGGAAAACGGCGGCTGATTTTCGAAATTGCGCAGGAGCTCTACCGATGAAGATGTTTTTAGCCGGGCAGTGGGTCGACAAGCCCAAGAAGATCGAGGTGCGAAACCCGTTCGATAGCGCCGTCATCGACACGGCGCCGCGCGGCGACGCGGGCGACATCGAGCGCGCGCTCGCCTACGCGGAGCGCGGCGCGAAAGTGATGGCGAAGCTCACCGGTTACGAGCGCTGGAAGATTCTCCGCAAGGCCGCCGATCTCATGGCGGCGCGGAACGAGGACCTGGGCCGGACGATCTCGAGCGAAGAGGGGAAAATCATCGCCGAAGGACGCGGCGAGGCGAGCCGCGCCGTCGAGACGATGATGGGCTCGGCCGAAGAGGCCAAGCGCATTCACGGCGAGACCGTGCCGCTCGACGCCGATCCGACCGGTGCGAAGAAGCTGGGTTTCACGCTGCGTGTGCCGTGCGGCGTCGTCGCAGCGATCACGCCGTTTAATTTTCCACTCAACCTTGTGTGCCACAAAGTCGGCCCGGCGCTCGCCGGCGGCAACTCCGTCGTCATCAAGCCCGCGTCGGACACGCCGCTCTCCGCGCTCAAGCTCACGGAAATTCTGCTCGAGTCCGGCCTCCCGCCGGAAGGCATTCAGTGCGTCACCGGTCCCGGCGGCGAGCTCGGCGACGCGCTCGTCGCCGACCGCCGCGTGCGCAAGGTGACCTTCACCGGCAGCCGCGAGATCGGCGACCGCATTTGCCGCATGGCGGGCATCAAGAAAGTCACGATGGAGCTCGGCTCCAACAGCCCGGTCATCGTCATGCCCGACGCCGATCTCGACAAGGTCGCGACCGTGCTTGCGATGACCGGCTACGGCAACGCGGGACAGACCTGCATCTCGACGCAGCGCGTGCTCACGGCGAAAAAAGTTTACGGCGATTTTCTCGGCGCCTTGAAGCCTCGCGTCGAGGCGCTCGCCACCGGCAATCAGCTCGACGAGAAAGTCAAAGTCGGCCCGATGGTGAAGGAGAGCGAGGCGGAGCGCGTGGATTCCTGGATCAACGAGGCGGTCGCGGGCGGCGCGCGCCTCGCGGCGGGCGGCGGCCGGCGCGGCGCGATCTACCTGCCGGCGGTCGTCGCCGACGTGAAGCCCGACATGCGCATCTCGCGCGACGAGCTTTTCGGTCCGGCGGTCGCCGTGACGCCGTTCGAGACGATCGACGAGGCGCTCGCGCTCGCGAACGACAGCGTCTACGGCCTCGCCGCCGGCATCTTCACGGAAAACGTCGAATGGGCGATGAAGTTCGCGCGCGAGGCAGAGGCGGGAAACCTCCACGTCAACTGGGGATCGCAGTGGCGCGTCGATCTCATGCCCTACGGCGGCCTCAAAGATTCCGGCTTCGGCAAGGAAGGGCCGCGCTACGCCGTCGAAGAGATGACTGAGTTAAAAATGGTCGTCTTCCATCTCAATTCTTAGCGTCAGGTTGCGCACCTGAGTGTCAAGTTTTTGGAGTTTTTCCGGGTTCGGAAAGTCGAAAGCGGAAACTAGATACCTGAAAGTCATATGAGATCAGACGGACGCAAAGACAAGCAGCTAAGGCCGCTTGTCATCATCCCCAACTATACCAAGCACGCTGACGGCTCGGTGCTGATCGAGGTCGGCGACACGCGCGTCATCTGCACGGCCAAGCTCGAAGAGCGCACGCCGCCGTTT
>DATDFN010000311.1:0-3779 GCA_036522615.1 Binatia bacterium
ACGCGCTTGCCTTTCACGTCATAAATATTTTTGATCGGCGCATCTTTCCGGACGACGATGCTGCTCTGGAGCGGCGTGCCGCGCATGATGAGCCGCGTGTTCGGCGTGAACGGATAGGGATTGCGGCCGCCGATCTTGAGCCTGTCGGGGCCGTTGTAGGCGAGCGCCATATCCACGGCGTTCACCATGCCGAACTCGAGCTCGCCGTTGTCGATGAGTGGCAGGTAGGTGCTGCTGCCGGTGTACGGCTGCACCGTCATCTGAAACGGCGCGCTGCCGGTCACGACGTTGGCGAGGCCGCTGGCCAGCGCGTAGTAGATCGTGCCGGCGGGATTCGATCCGATACCGACCGTCCGCGGGGTCTGCGTCCAGCCGGAGGCGGCGAAGAAGAGCAGCGCCGCGGCGACGAACGCTGGTCCGACAATCGTTCCGCGCATAACAGGTCTCCTCTCGATGGTTAAGCCAGCGCGAACTTGGCGACCACGTCGCGCGGCGGAAATTTCTTGTTGATGAGCTTGTAGCGCAGCGCGAGGTCCATGATCGGCTGGAGATCGGACTCGAGCAGCTTCGTCTCGAACGCCGTCAGGGTCACGACCTTGAGCACGTCGGACGAGAGGCCGGTGTATTTGGCGATGACCGCCTTGGCGCCTTCGAGGTCGGCGTTGTGCGCGTCGATGCCGCGGTGCAGCGCCGTCACGAAGGCTTTGACGGTGTCGCCGTTTTTCTGAATCCACGCGTCGCTCGAAAAAAACGATGCGATCATGAAGCGCGGCGCGATGCCGCCGGCCGGGCGCGCGAGCACGCGGGTTTTTTTATTCACCTGCGACGGCACGGTGACGAACGGCTCGACGGCGGTGAAAGCGTCGATGTGCTTCTGCACGACCGCGGCTTCCATGTTGGGAAACGGCACCTCGACCCATTTGAGCTTGGAGGAATCGCCGCCGTTGTTATCGACCCAGTGCGAGCCGATCGCCTGCGTGATGTTGCCGATCGTGTTCGTCGCGATCGTCTTCCCGGCGAGGTCCTTGGCCGATTGAATGGGCGAATCGAGCGAGACCTGAACCCCGAAAACCTCGTTGGTGCCGCGCTTGGCGAGCGCGCCGCTGGTGATGAAGCGGTAGTCGAATCCCTCTTGATGGCCCTGGAACATCGAGACGACGTTCGTCCAGCCGATGTTGAGCGCGCCGGAGGCGAGCGCCGGCTGGATCGCCGCGCCGCCGACCATCGCGACCGCGTTGACGTCGAGGCCGGCGTCTTTGAAGAAGCCTTTTTCCTGGGCGATGAAGAACGGCGAGAGGTCGCCGATCTTGATCGTGCCGACCTGGAGCTTGGTTTCCGCGCGCGCGACATCCCACGGCAACATGACCGCGCCGGCAGTGAGCGCCGCGCTGCGCAGGAGCTGCCGCCGCGTGAGCGGCGCCAAATCGATGCCGACAGTGAGCTTTTTCATATTGGCCTCCCCCGACGACGATCAGGCGTATTCTAGAGTGAAATTCTCCCGCCCTGCAAGACCGATTTTTATCGCTGCGCGATGTGGTTATTGGGCTTTTTGGGTGGTTGAGTCCGTGCTTGTCCGGTTGACACATGCTCCTCATGATATATATGCATGACTTTGTGATCGGTGCGGTCTAGGTTCGTCGTCGCAAACTATGGCTTGTCATCGCAAGGACGAACACGCACGCTCGGCGAGTTCACGCCGGATAGGAAAGTCCCATGCCGAACATCCCTGACGACGTTTTCACGGAACCCGATTTCTCGCCGGATACGCTGGCCAATCTTGGACCGCTGCGTCGCTTGGCCGGCGCGTGGGAGTCCGATCAGGGAGTGGACGTCAATCCCAAGGCGGACGGCCCCGAACGGCGTGTATTCCGGGAACATATCGAGATGGACCCGATTGATCCGCAGACCAACGGCCCGCAACTCCTCTATGGGCTGCGCTACCACATCCATATCAACACGCCGGAGGAAGCCATCACCTTCCACGATCAGGTCGGTTATTGGCTGTGGGAACCGTCCACCGGGCTGATTATGCAGACCATCGCCATTCCGCGCGGGCAAGTGGTGCTGGCGGGCGGAACGGCGAAGCCGGACGACGAGCGCATTTCGGTAGAGGCGCGGCGCGGCGATACCCGCTTCGGGATTTGCTCGACCACCTTTCTCGAAGAGGCGTTTCGCACCGACTATTACCGCATCGACATCACTTTCAACGGCGACGGCAGCTGGACCTATGTAACGCGCACTGATCTGGCGGTACGGGGCAGCACGCCGCCGTTCAACCACCGTGACACCAACACTTTACGGCGGATCGCGCCGCCTACGCCCAACCCGCTTGTCGGTCTGCTGCGTCACAGCGAGTAGCCACGCGCCCGGCCTCTGTGAATTGCGGGAAGAACATTCAGGCCGTGGGTCGTGCTGTTGCCTGGAGGATCGATGACCGTCTCGTTCAACGACCCTGCTCTCGATAAAGTCAAGCAAACGCTCGTCACCGCGTGCCGCATTCTCGATCACGAAGGCATCACCGACGGCTACGGCCACATCGGCGCGCGCGTGCCCGGCGCCGACGCATTTCTCACGATCGCCAACGTGAGCCCGGGTCTCGCGACCGTCGAGCGGCTCTGCATGCTCGATTTCGCGGGCAATCATCTCGGCGGCGAGAAGACGCCGCCGAACGAATGGCCGATTCACGCCTGCATTTTCAAGACGCGGCCGGACGTGATGAGCGTGTGCCACACACATTCGGTTTGGAGCACGCTGTTCAGCGTGCTGCCGGTGAAGCTCAAGCCGCTCCACCACTACGGCAAGTTTCTCTCCGCCGACGGCCTGCCGCTCTACGAGGCCGCCGGGCTTGTGCGCACGATCGAGCGCGGCGACGCGCTGGCCAAGTCGCTGGGCAAAGGTCCCGCCGTTTTGCTGCGCGCGCACGGCGACGCGGTCGTCGGCGAGACGATCGAGCAGTCGGTCCAGCGCACCATCCGCCTCGCGAAGCTGGGCGAGCTCGCGCACCTCGCGCTGCTCCACGGAGAGCCGCGGTGGCTCACGGCGGAAGAGCTCGACACGTTCAGCGCGGACGAGCGCTTTCCGCAGCGCGGCTGGGAATATTACGTCAGCCGGCTGAACAAAAAAGGCTAGAAAGGAAATTCAAAAATGTCAGCGATGTCGTCGGCCGAGTTCGTCAAGCAGTTGAAACAAGATATCCAGGCGTTTCCCAAGATCCGCATCAAGCATCCGTTCTTAAAAGCCGTGTGCGCCGGCACGGCGACCATGGAGCAGATCCGCGCCTGGGCGATCCAGGACTACCAGTTCCGCGCCGCGGTGCCGCGCATCGCGATGCTGCGCTATCTCGCCTGCACCGATCCGGAGATCGCGCACAAACTCTGGGGCGTGGTGGAGGAGGAGACGCGCGGCATGGACACCGGTACCGCCGGGCACAATCAGCTCGCGATCCGGTTCGCCGAGTCGATCGGCTTGACGCGAGCGCAACTCGAGAACGCCGAGCTCACGCCGTCGACCGCGGCGCATCTCTATTACGTCGAGCTCGTCATCCACACGCTGCCGTGGTTCGTCGTCATGGCGATCCAGATCGGCGCCGAAGGCACCTTCGGCCCCGCCGCGGCGGCGCTCGGCCACGGCTTCATCAAAAATTATAAAATGGATCCCGAGGACGTGCGCTTCTTCACCGTGCATTCCGAAGCCGACGAAGAGCACGGCAGCCTCGCCGAGGAGATCGCGGTGAAATACCTCACGTCGCCCGAGCTTCAAGAATTAACGCGCAAGCACAC
>DATDFN010000312.1:0-2102 GCA_036522615.1 Binatia bacterium
GCATTTTGCCCGCTACAACGTCGACGCGGTATGCCGCATCACGGGCACGCCGCGGGAAAGCTATCTCAGCGTCTGCGATCTCTACACGTCGACCTTCGCGCCGGACCGCGCCGGCACGTGGCTCTACGCCATGGGCACCGCGCAGCACAGCCACGGCACGCAGAACATCCGCTCCTATGCGATCCTGCAGCTGCTGCTCGGCAACATCGGCGTTGCCGGCGGCGGCGTCAACGCGATGCGCGGGGAATCCAACGTGCAGGGCTCGACCGATCAGGGGCTCAACTGGGACGGCCTGCCGGGCTATCTCAAGCTGCCGGTAGAGGCCGACGGCGACTTGAAGAGCTATCTAAAGCGCGTGACGCCGGTCGCGGCGAATACGGCGAGCGCCAATTGGCTGCAGAACACGCCGAAGTACGTCGTGAGCCTGCTCAAAGCCTGGTGGGGCGACAACGCGAAGACCGACAACGATTTCGCCTTCTCTTATCTGCCGAAGACCGGCGGCGGATTCCAGGGGCAGGGCTACTCGTTCCTGCCGCTGACACACGCGATGCTTGCCGGCGAGATCAAAGGGCTCTTTTGCTTCGGCCAGAATCCCGCGGTCGGCGGCGCGAACGCGCGGCTGATCCGCGCCGGACTGGATAAGCTCGATTGGCTCGTGGTCGCCGATTTGTTCGAGCACGAGACCGCGGGTTTCTGGAAACGGCCCGGCGCCGATCCGGCGAAAATTCCCACGGAGGTTTTTGTCCTGCCCGCCTGCTCGGGCGTGGAGAAAGAAGGCAGCATCGTCAACAGCGGGCGCTGGGCGCAGTGGCGCTACCGCGCGGTCAAGCCGATCGCCGACAGCCGCCCCGATCTCGACATTGTCGACGGCCTCGCGCACTCACTGAAGCGCGCCTACGAGAAGGACGGCGTCTTCCCGGAGCCGATCCGCGAGCTCGCGTGGGATTACGGGCACGATCACGAAGCCGACCCGCACCGCGTCGCGCGCGAGATGAACGGGCGCTTCCTCGTGGAAGTGGCGGAGAAGGACGGAAAAGGCTTCGCCGCCGGCAAGCAGGTGCCGGGCTTCGCGCAGCTGCGCGACGACGGCAGCACGCTGTCGGGCAACTGGATCTACTGCGGCGGCTATACCGAGGAAGGCAACCTCGCGGCGCGGCGCGATACGACCGACGCGGCGAACCACATCGGACTCCATCCCAAATGGGCGTGGACCTGGCCGATGAACCGGCGCATCCTCTACAACCGCGCTTCGGTAAATCGCAAGGGCGAGCCGTTCAACCCGCGCAAGTGGGTGATCCGCTGGAACGCCGCGGAAAAAAAATGGGAGGGCGACGTGCCCGACGGCGGCATGCCGCCGGGCGAGATGAATCCTTTCATCATGCTGGCGTCGGGCGTCGGCCAGCTCTTCTCGCCGGACCTCGTCGACGGACCGTTCCCCGAGCATTACGAGCCGGTCGAGAGCCCGGTTAAAAATCCGTTCTCGAAAATTCAATACAATCCGTGCGCGCAGGTTTGGAGCAACACGGAATTCGACCGCTACGGCACGCCGGACCAATTTCCCATCGTCGCGACGACCTACCGGGTTTCCGAGCACTGGCAGACCGGCGCGATGAGCCGCAACATGCCGTGGCTCGTAGGGCTCGTGCCCGATGCGTTCGTGGAAATCGGCGCGGCGCTGGCGAAGGATATGGGCATCAAAAACGGCGACCGCGTGATCGTTAGCAGCGCGCGCGGCTCGATCGACGTCTACGCGCTCGTCACCGAGCGCTTCCAGCCGTTTTTCGTCGAAGGCCAGACGGTTCATGAGGTCGGAATTCCCTGGCACTGGGGCTACGCGGGCATCGCGCCGGGCGACATCGCCAACGATCTCACCGCCAGCGTGGGCGACGCCAACTCGGCGATTCCCGAGAGCAAGGTGTTTCTCTGCAACATCAAGAAAAAAGGGCTGGTATGAGCACGACGATCACGACGAGTAAAGTAAAACCGAAAGCGATGATCCAGGACAACACCCGATGTATCGGGTGCCGCGCGTGCATGGATCATCGCTTTCGGTTTTACTTTACTCGTCGTGATCGTCGTGCTCATACCAGCCCTTTTTTCTT
>DATDFN010000313.1:0-6941 GCA_036522615.1 Binatia bacterium
CGACGATCGCCGACGCGCAGGCGTCTTGCTTCGGCGCGGCGCGGTCGACGCTCAAGACCTCGAAGCCGCGCGCGAGAAGCTCGCGGATCACTTCGCGGCCGAGCATGCCGCTGCCGCCGGTGACGACGATCCTGCCCATGATTACTCCAGCTTCAGCGTGTGAGCGGCGAAAAGCTCTTCGACGGGAAACGTTCGCTCCACCAGCCCGTCAAAAGCCGCTGCATGAACGTTTTCTGCCTTTCAGAAATTTCGTTGAAGACCGGAATATAGCAAATGAACGACAGCCGAAGCAAAGCGGGCCGCGTTTAAGCGACGAGCCGGTTCATCTCCGACTGGTGTTTTTTGAGAAATTGCAGAAAGGCCTTGGCCGCGTGCGACAGTGGCCGGCCGGCCCTTTGGACGATCCGGTGACGGATCGAAAGCTTAAAGTCCGGCACCTTGAGAATCGCGATCTGGCCCAGTTTCACTTCGTTGTCGATCCAGCGCCGGCCGACGGCGCTGATGCCGAGTCCTTCGGCGACGGCGATCTTGATCGATTCGTGACTCGAGACTTCCATGGCGACCTTGATGTCGAGCCGACGATCGTTGAAGAAGCGGCGCACGAGCTCGGTGCCCGACGACTCGGGCTCGCGCAGCACGAAAGGCTCGGCGGCGAGCTCTTCGATGCTCACCCTGCGCTTCGCCGTCAGCGGATGGCGCGGCGGCGCCGCGACGATCATCTCCGAAGAGCCGTACGGATCGGCGATGAGGCCGCGGACGCGCGGATCGCGGCTGAACATGCCGATCTCGATCGCGTCTTCCTGGAGCAGCTGTTCGATGCTGCCCGCGACGCCGAATTTCATGTAAATGTCGAGCTTGGGATATTTTGTTTTGAATATGCTGAGCGCCTTCGGCAACAGATAAGTTCCCAGCAAGCCGGCGCCGCCGACGGCGAGACGGCCGCGGCCCGCCTCGAGCACCTCGCGGACGTCGTGCCGCGCGGTGTCGAGGCTCGCGAGGATGCGCTGCGCATGCTCCTTGAGCGTGACGCCGGCGTCGGTCAGCTCGACGCGCCTCCCGCGCCGCAAGAAAAGCCGCGTGCCGCACCATTCTTCCAGTGCGCGAACATGCAGAGAAATCGAAGGCTGGCTCAAGTGCAGCGCTTCCGCGGCCCGGGAAAAGTTTTTCAGGCGCGCGCATTCGAGAAAGATCTGTAGGCGGTAGGTATCCATAGCCCAAGTATAGGACATTCGAAGATTATATTAAAGTTCTTAATAGTGGAATTCGAAAACTATATTGGACACCGCAGCCCGCGCGCGATAAAAAGTATTTTTTACACTTTCGACCAAAGTGGTTCGTAAGGAGGCAGAACGACGATGTTAGTGATCGATCTCGATTCGCATTCGCGGCCGCGGCGGGAGGATTACGTGATCCCGGCGGAATACGAGCATTTGCGGCCGCGCGCTTTCACCGATTCGCGCGGCAATATTCGCCGTATCTTCGACAATAAAATCGTGAGCGTGCTGACCGCCGGCGAGCGGGAGGTCTCGAACCGCGAGGGCAAATCGGCCTGGCACGCCGCGGAGTACGACGCCGACGTGCGCTACGAGCAGGTGAAGGAAGCCGGGATCGACTACCAATTCGTCTCCGCGGGGACGGTGGGCATGTTCAGCTACATCGACCCCGATCCCGGCTCGGCGTTCATCCGCGCTTCGAACAATTTCATTTACGACAACTTCATGAAGCGGTATCCGAAAACTTTCACCGGCGCGCCGCAGTTGCCGCTCCAGGATACGCGTGCGGCGATGAAGGAGCTCGAGCGCTGCGTCAAGGATCTCGGCATGCATACCTTCATGATGCCGACCAATTGGAACGGCATCGACCTCGCGGATCCGCATTGGTGGAATCTTTACGATCGCGCGCGCGACCTCGGCGTGCGCGGTGTCATTGTGCATATCGGGAGCTTCGCCGGTCCGTTTGTCGGCAAGGAGCGCGTGGCGATTCTCGGCTCCGACGGCACCGCGGGGCGCCGCATCCTCTCGCAGCCGTTCGAATACTGCACGAACATCGTCAACCTCATCTTCGGCGGGCTGCTCGACTCGTTCCCCGAGCTCAACTTCGCCTTTCTGGAGGCTGGCGCGGAGTTCGCCGTCAACTTGAAGCACCGCATCGCGGAGAACGTCGACCAGATCGGATATTTGCAGGACATGTTGACCGGCTCCATCGATAAATATTTCGACCGCTTTTATTTCGTGGTTGACGATTTGCTGCTGGAGGAGGACGGCAAGCGTCTGGCGCGGGTCATTGAAGAGCTCGGCGAAGAGCGGCTCTTCTTCGGCTCGGACTATCCGCACGACGATGGACACCTCGACACCGCCACGCACGTCAAATCGCTCACGAACGTCTCGGCCGAGACCAAGCAGAAGATCCTCGCGGGCAACGTGCTCAAGTACATGGGCGGCAAGCTCGCGCTCTAAGATTCTCGGAGGGGGAATGGAAGCACAGGTATTCGACGATCTCCGCCAATACATCGCGGCGGCGAAGCAGATGAGCGCCTGGAAGGAGATCACGGGCGCCGATTGGAACCTCGAGATCGGCGCGCTCATCGAGGCGACCGCCGAATTGATTCCCCAGCCGCCGCTGCTCATCTTCGACGAGATCAAAGGCTATCCGCGCGGCTACCGCATCGTCAGCCTGCCGTACGCCGATTTCCGGCGCGTCGCGCTGGCGCTCGGCCTGCCGCACGACAAGAGCAAGCTCGAGCTCGTGCGGCTTGCGTCGAAAAAGATCCGCTCGGCGAAGCCGCTCCCGCCGATGGAAGTCGGCCGCGCGCCCGTCATGGAAAACATCATGACCGGAAAGGAAGTCAATATCCTGAAGTTTCCCGTCCTCAGGAGCCATGAGACCGACGGCGGCCGCTACATCGGCACCGGCGACGTGATCATCAACGCCGATCCCGATAGCGGCTACATCAATATGGGCACCTACCGCATGCAGGTGCACGCGCCGGATCTTCTCGGCTTATGGATCAGCCCGGGGCAGCAGGGGCGGCAGATATGCATGAAATATTGGGAAAAGGGCCAGAGCTGTCCGATCGTCGCGACGTTCGGGCAGGATCCTCTCACGTTCATGGCGTCGATGACGAAGTTTCCCTGGCAGACTTCCGAGCTCGACGTGCTCGGCGGCCTCCGCGGCAAGCCGCTCGAGGTTTTTCGCGGCCCGGTCACGGGCCTGCCGATTCCCGCGCACGCGGAGATCGCGATCGAGGGTTTCGTGCCGCCGCCGCGGGAAGAAGCGCGCGATGAAGGGCCGTTCGGGGAGTGGACCGGGTACTACTCCGGCGGCACCGTCGGCACCGGAGAGCCGCAGCCGGTCGTCAAAGTAAAGGCGATTTATCATCGCAACGATCCGATCCTCGACGACGAGGCGCCGCTCTGGCCGGGCGCGGTCCGCTTCGACTTGAATCTCCGCGCCGGTCTATTGTGGGATCAGCTCGAGAGCGCCGGCATCCAGGACGTCGTCGGCGTCTACGCGCACTCGAACTACTTGTATGTCGTCGCGATCCGGCAGCGCTACGCCGGCCACGCGCGCCAGGCGGCGCACGCGGTGATCGCCTGCTCGGCGGCCGCGCGCCACGGGCGCTATGTCGTCGTGGTCGATGAGGACATCGATCCGACGAATCTCAAGGAAGTGCTGTGGGCGATGATGACCCGCGTCGATCCCGCGACCGACATCGAAACGATCGAGGGCTGCTGGTCGACGCCGCTCGACCCGCGCATGCCGCCGGAGAAAAGGGCGGCGCGCGACCACAGCAACAGCCGCGCGATTTTTTACGCCGCGCGGCCGTTCGCGTGGCGCGAGAAGTTTCCGAGGGTCTCGCGCACCGGCCGCGAGCTGTTCGACCAGGTGGTGAAAAAATACAGCGACATTTTGCCGTTCCCACCGCGTTGATCATCGAACGGCGTTCATGATAAAGGATGAATTCATCGAAGAATTAAAATGACTTTGAAGAGCGCCTCTCTTTTTTTTACGGCGCTGGCTCTCGCTCTCCTCTGCGCGCGCTTCGCGTCCGCGGAGCGCATCCGCATCGCCTACAGCGCGATCAGCGGCGTCCAGCTGCCGCTCTGGACCGCGAAAGAAAGCGGATTCTTCAAGCGCCAGGGTCTCGATGTCGATTTTCTTTACATCGGCGGCGGCTCGGTCGTCGTGCAGGCGATGCTCGGCGGCGAAGTGCAGCTTTCACGCGCCTCCGCGCCCGGCATCGTGCAGGCGGCGCTTCACGGCGCCGACCTCGTGATGATCGCGAACACCGTCAATACTCTCGTCTACTCCGTCATGACGCGTCCCGACGTGAAAAGCCCGGAGGATCTGCGCGGCAAAACGCTCGGCGTGACGCGCCTCGGCGGCGGCACGGACTATGTCGTGACGCTTCTGCTTAAAAAATGGAATTTTCAGCGCGGCCGCGATGTCAAGGTTTTTCAGACCGGCGGCATGCCGCAGCTTCTAAGCGCCGTGCAGACCGGCGTCGTCGACGCGGGCGTCATCTCGCCGCCCAGCAATCTCCAGGGGCTCAAGCTCGGCCTCAAGGAGCTGGTGGACGTGTCGGACCTCGGCCTGAACTTCGTCAACTCGCCGCTCAATGCGACGCGGTCGTACCTCAAGAGCAATCGCGGCGTCGTGCTGCGCACGCTGCGCGCTTACGTCGAAGGCATCCGCCAGGTGCGCAGCGACAAGGCCGCGGCGCTCAAAGTGCTCGCGAAATACGCGCGCATCGAAGACCCGGAAATTCTCCAAGAAGTCTACGGCATCTACGGCTCGAAGCATCTCGAAAGAATTCCCTACGTCCATCCCGCCGGTCTCGAAGAGATCCTGGCGTCGTTGGGCAAGGAGGCCGCCGGCGCCAAGCCCGGCGATTTCATCGACAACAGTCTCGTGCGCGAGCTGGAGCAGGAGGGGTTTTTCCGCGCGGACGCCAAGCGCGCGCCGTAAATTTTTTATGCCTTACTATCGTAATCTTCAGGAATACATCGGCGCGCTCGAGCGCGCGGGACTACTCTACCGCGTCACGCGGCCGATCAACAAAGACACCGAGATGCATCCGCTCGTCCGCTGGCAGTTCCGCGGACTCGGCGAAGAAGACCGGCGCGCGTTTCTCTTCGAGAATATTCACGACGCAAAGGGAAAGAAATACGACATCCCCGTCTTGATCGGCGGCCTCGCGGGATCGCAGAAAATTTACGCGCTCGGGCTCAACTGCAAAGAGGAAGAGGTCGAAGCGATCTGGTCGAACGCGCTCGACAAGCCGCTTCCGCCGGTGCTCGCCAACCGCGGCGCCGTGCAGGAGGTCGTCTATCAGGGCGAAGAGCTGATGCGTGTCGGCGGCCTCTACAAGCTGCCGGTGCCGATCTCAACGCCGGGCTTCGATAACGCGCCGTACTTCACCGCCGGCTGCTGGATCAGCAAAGATCCCGAGACCGGCGTGCGGAACATGGGCGTTTACCGCGCGCAGGTTAAAGGCGCGGCCAAGACCGGCATCATGTGGGGCAGCCTCAAGCACAGCGCCATCCACTGGGAGAAATGCAACAAGAAAGGCGTGCCGCTCGAAGCCGCGATCGTCGTCGGCGGCCCGCCGTCGATCACCTATGCGGCCGTGCAGCCGGTGCCGTTCGGCGTGGACGAAATCGCGCTCGCGGGCGCGCTCGGCGGCGAGCCGCTCGAAGTCGTCAAATGCAAGACCGTCGACATCGAAGTGCCGGCGGAGGCCGACATCGTGATCGAGGGGCGATTCCGCACCGATTACCTCGAGCCCGACGGCCCGTTCGGCGAGGCGCACGGCTACGTCGATCCCGGCGATCTGAACGCGCTCTTCGAGGTGACGGCAATCACGCACCGGAAAAATCCCGTTTACGTGTCGATGCTGAGCCAGCTGACGCCGAGCGAATCGAGCAAGATCAAGCAGTCCGCCTACGAGACGCTGGCGCTCAAGCATCTGCAGAAAACCGTCGGCCCGGCGGTGCTCCGCGTCGCGCTCTATGAAGATCTGCTCAACCGGCAAGTCGCGGTCGTCCAGATGGAAAAGGCGAAGCCGGAGCAGACGTGGGCGGCGCTGGAGGCGCTGCTGCCGTCGCGTATCATCCACAAGATCATCGTCGCGGTCGATTCCGACATCGACCCGCACGACCCGATGTCGCTCTTCTGGGCGATCGCCAACCGTTCGCAGCCGCACCGCGACATGCGCATCGTACCGAACCGGCCGCTGCCGTGGAATCCGATCCGCTACGTCGCCGACGGCGACCATTACGATGTCACGGATTCCACACTGCTCGTCGACGCGACGCTGAAGGCGGATTTCCCGCCGGTCGCACTGCCGGCGCGCGAATATATGGAAGCCGCGCGCAAAATCTGGGACGAGCTCGGACTGCCGAAGCTCACGCCGCGCCCGCCGTGGCACGGCTACTCGCTTGGCCTCTGGTCCGAAGATCTCGTCCAGCAGGCGAACAACGCCGTCGCCGGCGAGCACGAGCGCAACGCCGAATACAGCCGCGCCCGCGGCATCGATGTGCCGAAAGGCGCCGACTTCGTCGAGCAGAAGAAGAAATATCTCGCCCAGGAACTGGACGAGTTCCTCAAGCGGCCGGGTAAATCCGGCAAGCGTTAAATCATAGTAATATGATCCGGCTACCGTATTTTCTTCTCGCGGTTTTTCTTCTCGCGTCCGGCGCCGCCGCGCACGCGCAGAGCCTCAAGCTCAGCTATTCCTCGGATAGTCCGGGAGCGCTGCCGGTGTGGATCGGGAAAGAAAGCGGCCTCTACGCCAAGAACGGCCTCGACGTGCAGCTCATCCGCGTCACCGGTAACGTCGCGGTTATGGCGGTCGTAGCTAACGAGGTGAACATCGCCTTCATGGGCGGAACCGCCGCGATCACCAGCAATCTCGCCGGCTCCGACGCGGTGATGGTGGC
>DATDFN010000314.1:0-8263 GCA_036522615.1 Binatia bacterium
GAAAGGCGCATTGTTTTCAATGGTGGCGGTTGTTCCGCGCGACAAGCTGAGCGTAACCGCGAACGCGAACAAGCTCCGCATCGCGGATCCTTCCGCGGCAATTCAACGGCATACCTGCACGGGATGTGGTGCGCATATGTACGGGCGCATCGAGAACGCCGGCCACCCGTTCTACGGGCTCGATTTCATCCATACGGAGTTGTCGCCGCAGTCCGGCTGGTCGCCGCCCGAATTCGCGGCCTTCGTATCGTCCATCATCGAGAGCGGCGCCGACCCGGCTCACATGGGAGCGGTGCGCGCGCGGCTGCGCGAGATCGGGCTGGAGCCCTACGACTGTCTGTCGCCGCCGCTGATGGATTTCATCGCGACGCACGCCGCGAAAGCATCGGGCGCGTCGCGGGCGTAGGAACCCGCGAACAAGAAACGAAAATGAAGCGAATCCTTGCAAGCTTGACGGGACTACTCGCCGTCGTTGTCATATGCACCCCTGCCGGCGCGCAAACATCGATCCTGGGCTACAGCGGCGGGGGCTCGACCGGGGCATTGCGGCGCATTATCGAGCGCGACAGGCTCTGGGAAAAGTACGGCCTCAGCGTCAAGAGCGTTTATTTCGGCAGCGGCAGCGTGCTCACGCAGGCGCTGGTCGGCGGGAACATCGCGGGGTCCGACTCCGAAATCCCGGCGATGCTGAACCTCTCGATCGCCGGAGTTTTGGACATGAAGCTCGTCACGGTGACGATCAATAAGATCGACCACGCGTTTGTCGTGCGCAAAAACATTTCCCGGATCGAGGAGCTTAAGGGAAAGAAGCTCGCCGTCAGCCGATTCGGCTCGGCCTCGGACATGGTGACGCGCTGGGTTTTGAAATCGTGGAAGATCGATCCCGATAAAGAAGTCGCGCTGCTCCAGTCCGGCAACACGCCGACGCGTATGACGGCGCTGACCGCCGGATACGTCGACGGCGCGCTGGTCAGCCCGGAGAGCGTTCATATGATGCTGGCCTCGGGCTGCTGCCGAATCCTCGCCGATCTTTCCGAGCTGCAGGACTACGCGCGCTACGGCTACGTCTTTCCGACCGCCTGGATCAAATCTAATCGCGAATCCCTGCGGCGCTTGATGATGGCCTACCTGGAGGGCATCGCGATTTTTCGCACGCGGCCCAAGGCGGTTTACGCCACGCTCGAAGAAGTCGGCGTGAAAGACCCGGCGGTTCAGAAAGACATCTATGAGCGCTGGCTCGGCCAGGTGCGCGAATACCCCGTGCCGGAGAGCAACGGCGTTCAAAGCGTGCTTGAGTCGCTGCCGAATCCCAATGCGAAAGCCATCAAGCCCGCGCAGCTCATCGACTCGAGTATCGTGGAAGAGCTTAAAAAATCGGGCTTCATCGACAAGCTCTACGGCCGAGGCGGATGACAAGCTGAGATCGGGGTGCTCGTTGAGGGACAGCGGGGCTGACATAAAATAAAAAAGCCGCCTCCGGATCGCCGAAGGCGGCTTTTTTATTTTGGAGAATAAATAATTACTTGGTTTTCTTCTCGGCCGCCTTGGAGTCGGTCTTCGCCTTGCCGGCGTCTTTAACGTCGACTTTGGTCGCGTTCATCTTGTAGTGGACCGTGACCTTGGAGCCTTTCTTCAGGTCGCCGTCGATCTTCGTCGACTTATCGCGGCCGATCTCCCACTTCTCTGTGCCTTTTTGGACCGTGATCATGTCGTCGTTCACATCGAGCACAGGCCCGGTGACCTGATAGTCCTTCGGGCCTGCGGCGACAGCCGCGGACGCCAGGAACAAAGAAACCATCAACACGCCTAGCAACTGCTTCATATACCCTCCTCCTCTCGGTTAATTGGTCCCGACGAACTTTTAACCAGGGATTGTCAGCTTTGACAAGGGGGTGGCAAGGGCGAATTTTTGAAACAAAAAAGCCGCCTCCGGTCCCCCGAAGGCGGCTTTTTTTCCGAGTCGAATTGGTGGAGGCGGGGGGAATCGAACCCCCGTCCGAAAACGCTACACCAGGCAGAACTACATGCTTAGCCGATTATTTGATCTCGCCCTTCGGCCGCCAAACGGCAGGCTGTCGAAGGACCATCCGGTTTAAGTCTCGGCCTTCTCCCCTCCGGCAGAAGAGTCGGCCCATCCCACTAATTGACGCCCTATCCGATCCCGTGGGAGAAAACCGGTAGGACGCTAGCTACGATTAAGCAGCCAGTTTGTACTCAAAATTATCTGCAGTTAAATGCAGCCTGTTTGTTATACGGGATGAACAGGACCCCGGCATGCCTCCCTGACTTGACGTCCCCGTCGAACCCACATCGCCCCCAACATCTTAAAAACAGTCATGAATTTTGAGTTTTGAGTGTTGAATTATCGGATTCTGCTTCAAATATAATCATGAATTTTGAATGTATGAGGTTAAAAATCCGGCCTCCTTGATTCAAAACTCAACAAACTCAGCACTCGCGTTAGCGTTAACCCCTGGATTTCAAAGAGCGTTCGACCTCGCGCTGGGAGGCCTTCTTGCGCAGCGCCTCGCGCTTGTCGTAGAGCTTCTTGCCGCGGGCGAGCCCGAGCTCGACCTTGGCGCGGCCGTCCTTGAAGTATAGCCTAAGCGGCACGAGGGTTAAACCGCGCAGCCGGGTCTTGCCGGCGAGCCGCTCGATCTCCTTTTTATGCAGCAGGAGCTTGCGCGTGCGCGTGGGCTCGTGATTGAAGCGGCTCGCGGCGAAATAGGGATTGATATGCGCGTTGATGAGCACCGCTTCGCCGCGGACGATGCGCGCGTAGCTGTCGGAGAGGTTCGCGCGGCCTTCGCGCAGCGACTTGACCTCGCTTCCAACGAGCACGAGCCCGGCCTCGTAGGTTTCCTCGATGAAATAGTCGTGCCGCGCGCGGCGGTTGACGGCGATGTCTTTTTGTTCGTCCGAGCGGGGCATAAGAGAGATGATTGTAAAGGTTGGGGCAGGATGGAAGCAAGGCGGGGGGCTTTTCATCCCACGCGCTTTACTCATGACATACGGAGGGCTTGTGCGGTAGACCGTCGAATGAGTAAAGAAAAGAGACGCAGTCAGACTTGGTCGAATCTATCTTGAGCGGAAAAGCCGAGAAAATCTCCGACAACGAGGCCGTCAGAGCCGATGCCCTGGTGTTTTTCGGCGCGACGGGCGATCTCGCCCATAAAAAAATATTCCCCGCGCTGCAGGCGCTGGCGAAGCGGGGCCAACTCGATATTCCGGTGATCGGCGTGGCCAAAGCCGGCTGGACACTGGAGCAGCTCAAGTCCCGGGCGCGGGACAGCGTCGAGCACTACGGCGGCTTCGATGCCGCAGCTTTCGAGCAGCTCAGCCGCCGCCTTCGTTACATCGACGGCGACTACGGCGATGCGGCGACATTTGAACGATTACGGCGCGAGCTGGACGTCGCGAAGCACCCGATGCATTATCTCGCGATCCCGCCCAGCCTCTTCGAAACCGTCATTCATCAGCTCGGAGAGTCCGGCTGCGCTAAGGGCGCGCGCGTCGTGATCGAAAAGCCTTTCGGGCGCGACCTCGCCACGGCGAAGAAGCTCAACGCCGTGGTGCATCACAGCTTCAGCGAAGAGAATGTTTTTCGCATCGATCACTATCTGGGCAAAAATACGGTGCAGAATCTGCTTTTTTTCCGCTTTGCCAATTCGTTTCTCGAGCCGCTGTGGAACCGGCAGTACGTCGAAAGCGTCGAGATCACGATGGCCGAAGCGTTCGGCGTCGAGGGACGCGGCAAGTTCTACGATTCGACCGGCGCGCTGCGCGACGTCGTACAGAACCATCTGCTCCAGGTTCTGACGAACATCGCCATGGAGCCGCCGCCGGGGCTCGATGTCGAGATGCTGCGCGACGAAAAGGTGAAAGTGCTTAAAGGCATGCGTCCGCTTGGAGCGCAGGACATCGTGCGCGGACAATTTCGCGGCTACCGCGACGAGCCGGGCGTCCGGCCGGATTCCTCGACGGAAACGTTCGTCGCGCTGAGACTCGGCATCAATTCCTGGCGGTGGAAGGGAGTGCCGTTTTACATCCGCGCC
The DNA here is from genome assembly GCA_036522615.1 of Binatia bacterium. GTDB lineage: Bacteria > Desulfobacterota > Binatia > UBA9968 > UBA9968 > JAJPJQ01. The sequence goes on from DATDFN010000314.1 coordinate 4,056, forward strand.
GGCAAATGTCTCCCGGTGACGGCAACCGAAGTGGTCGTCAAGCTGCGGCAGCCGCCCGCGGTATTCACGGAACTGCCGCCGCCGGGCAATTACTTTCGCTTTCGCGTGACTCCCAATCTGATGATCGCGGTCGGCGCTTCGGTGAAGAAAGTCGGCGATCAGACCGAAGGCCAGGAAATCGAGCTCGTCATCAGCGAGGAGTCCGATCCCGCTGAGATGGGCGCTTACGAAGAGCTCTTGTTCGACGCGATGCGGGCGAATCCCGCGCGTTTTGCGCGCCAGGACTATGTCGAGCAGGCATGGCGGATCGTCGATCCAGTTTTGGATAATGTCGCTCAGGTCCACGAATACGAACCGGGCACTTGGGGGCCGCCGCAGGCGGCTGATCGGGTGGCGCCAGCCGGCGGCTGGTTCGACCCGAAGCCCAACCGTTAGGCCGCGAGACCTAAGAAATATTTTAAAGCCTACTAGACATCGTCGCTTTATTGGACCAAAGTCCAATATACGCCTCCGGCCGTTTGCTCGTAGAAACACCGTACCGATCGGTAGCGACACGGGTGCAGGCCCGTGTTTGTCGGAAGGATAGAGGATGGAAACGCGCGGTCCCCCCGCCGATCTCACTTCACCCGTCGAGTTGCAATTTCATATTCTGAGCTTTGAAGGTCCCGACGGCTACGCGCGGGCCGGCGGTATCTCCAGCCGCATCACCGGCCTCAGCAAAGCGCTGGCGGATGCGGGATTCGAGACCCATCTTTGGTTCATCGGCGATCCCGCTCTGCCAGGTCATGAAAACTACGGCCGCCTTTGGCTGCACCGTTGGTGCCAGTGGATCAGCAGATACCATCCCGGCGGCGTTTATGACGGCGAAGAGGGCAAGCGCGCGGACTATGCCGCCTCGCTGCCGCCTTTTCTCTCACACGAGATTTTGTTGCCGCATCTCAGACGCGGCGGCCGGGCCGTGGTGCTGGCGGAAGAATGGCAGACCGTCGATACGGTGCTTCATCTCGACTGGCTGTTGCGCGGCGCCAAGCGCCGTCATCAGGCCACCATCTTCTGGAACGCCAACAACACTTTTTCCTTCGATCGCATCGACTGGGCGCAGCTAGACGCGGCCGCCGTGATCACGACGGTAAGCCGCTACATGAAACAGATCCTGTGGACGTGCGGGGTGAATCCGTTGGTTATTCCCAACGGGCTCACGGCGGAAGCGTTCCTGCCGCCGCCGCGCGAAGCGCTGGCGGCGTTTCGCACCCGCGTGCGGAACCGGACATTGCTCACGAAAGTGGCCCGTTGGGATCCAGACAAGCGCTGGATGCTCGCGATCGAGACGGTCCGGATGCTCAAGAAAGTCGGCTGGCGGCCGCTGCTGCTCGCGCGCGGCGGCAGCGAAGCGCACGGGTCCGAGGTGCTAGCGCAGGCGGCCGCGTCCGGACTGAAAGTGCTCAGGCGGAGCAGCCGCAATCAAGGGATCGACGGACTCCTCGACGCTCTCGAAGGGATCGACGAGGCCGACATCGTGGATTTGCGCACGCCTCTCGGCCCGGAGAGCTGTCGGCTGCTGTTCCGCGGCTCGTCCGCGGTTCTCGCCAACAGCGGCCGGGAGCCGTTCGGCCTCGTCGGCCTCGAAACGATGGCGGCGGGGGGAGTGGCGTGCACTGGAGCGACCGGCGAGGATTATGCGGTTCCCGGCCAAAACGCGCTGGTTTTGGAAACCAGCGACCCATGGGAATTCGTCACTCTGTTTCAGGAGCTGCGTGCCAATCCGCTGAAGGATCGCGCGCTCCGCCGGGCCGGGCGGGCGACCGCCGAGCAGTATTCGTGGGCGCATATCGTAAGGCGGCTGCTTCTGCCGCGCTTGCACGTGGCCGCTGACCGGGTGCGCTCCGGCAAAATCATGACGGCTTAATCGCGCATCCGCGGCCGATCCTTTTTCCTATTTTTCATCGCCACCCCGCTGCGCCCGCTTCGCTCCCGTCCCTTGTTTTAGGGTACATAGATGATAGGCGAACTGTAGAGGTTCTGATGGCATTGCCGGGACAGCAGACACAGCGCGAATCGCCTGCGGGCGGAGGCGCTAAGCCGCAGGGAAAAGCCCCAGCGCCGAAGATGCCGCCGGGGAAAACCTGGCTTTGGCTGCTGGCGATCCTCGCGGCCAATTATCTGCTCGCCCGGCTCCTCTTGCCGGGGCCGGAGGCGTCGATCACCGTTCCTTATACACTGTTCAAGGAAGAGGTCGGCCGCGGCAACGTAGAATCGATCTACAGCCGCGGCGACTCGATCACCGGCCGCTTCAAAGCGCCTGTCACGTATCCGAGGCCGTCGGACAAAACGAAGACGGGCGGGGCGGCGGAAACGAAGCCCGGTAAAAAGTCCGAACAGCCGAATGTGACTCAGCGGCTTCTTGCGTCGCGGAATGAACCGCGAACGTCGCGCAACTTCGAGACGGCGCTGCCGAGCTTCGTCAGCCCCGACCTCGAATCGTTTCTAATCGACCACGGCGTCGAGATCAGCGCGAAGCCGATCGAAGACGGAGGCTCATGGACGAATCAGCTGCTGGGATTCTTGCCGGCGCTGTTGTTCATCGGCTTTTACGTCTGGCTTTTCCGGCGCGCGGCGCAGCAGGGCGGTGGCGTGGGCGGCATCATGGGTTTCGGCCGGAGCCGCGCGCGCCGCTACGACCAGGCCGACGGCGCGAAGGTAACGTTCAACGACGTCGCGGGCATCGACGAAGCCAAGAACGAGTTGGTCGAGATCGTCGACTTTCTCAAGGACCCGCCCAAGTACACGCGCCTGGGCGGCACGGCGCCGAAAGGCGTTCTGCTGATCGGCCCGCCGGGGACCGGAAAGACGCTGCTCGCAAAGGCGGTCGCGGGGGAGGCCGGCGTGCCGTTTTTCTCGATGAGCGGCTCGGAGTTTATCGAGATGATCGTCGGCGTCGGCGCGGCGCGCGTGCGCGATCTCTTCAAACAGGCGCGCGAGAATGCGCCGGCGATCATCTTCATCGACGAGCTCGACGCGATCGGCCGCGCGCGTGGGCAGATGGTGATCGGAGGCTCGAGCGAGCAGGAGCAGACGCTGAATCAGATCCTGACGGAAATGGACGGCTTCTCCAGCCGCGAAGGCATCATCGTGCTCGCGGCGACGAACCAGCCGGACGTGCTCGACAAGGCGCTGCTTCGTCCGGGCCGCTTCGACCGGCGCGTCATCGTCCACCTGCCGGATAAGAACGGCCGCGAGGCGATTCTCCGAGTTCACACGCGCACCGTTCCGCTCGCGAAAGACGTAAGCCTCGCCGAAATCGCCGCGGCGACGCCGGGGTTTTCGGGCGCCGATATAAGGAACCTCGTCAACGAAGCGGCGCTGCTGGCCGCCCGGCGGAACCAAAACGAAGTGCGCCAGAAGGATTTCCTCGACTCGCTCGAGAAAATCATTCTCGGCCCCGAGCGCCCGCTGCTCTTGAGCCGCGCCGACAAGGAGCGCATCGCCTACCACGAAGGCGGCCACGCGATCCTGGGCCTCGTCGTGCCCGGCGCCGATCCCGTCAATCGCGTGACCATCGTGCCGCGCGGACAGGCGCTCGGCATGACCTATCAGCGCCCCGACACCGAGCGCTACAATTATCCCGAGGATTATCTCCGCGGGCGCATCGTCGGCGCGCTCGGCGGTCGCGCGGCGGAGGAACTCGTCTACGAGACCAAGACGACCGGCGCGGAGAGCGACATCGAGCAGGCGACCGCGCTCGCGCGGCGGATGGTCACGCGCTGGGGCATGAGCGACCGCGTGGGACTCGTGCAGCTTGCGCCTAGGGAAAATCCGTACCTCGCCGTCCCCGACGGCTACTCCGGACAGAAAAACTACAGCGAGGCGACCGCCGAGGCGATCGACGCCGAGGTGCGCCGCATCATCGGCGAGAGCCACGACGAGGCGCGCCGGCTGCTGACGATTTATCGCAAGCAGCTTGACGCGCTCGCGGCGGCGCTCGTCGCGAGCGAGACGCTCAACACCGAGGAGATTCTCCAGGTCACGGGCCTGAAGCCGGCGCCTTCGCCGCAGGAAGGAATCGTCGCGGGCGACGGCCGGGGCGGAGCCGCGCGCGACGCTTCGTGATCGCTTCGCCGTGCGCAAGCCTTTCCGCCATATCTTAATTTCATTTGTGAGCGCCACCGGTTTCGCATAGGCAGCGTTTCGACATGAAGGCGATGGTGCTG
>DATDFN010000315.1:0-10996 GCA_036522615.1 Binatia bacterium
ATGATTCGCGTCAATGAGATATTCAAGCAGTCGCGCAGCGCTGAGCATCGATCGTCGGATCGCGTCGCTGGCGTTTATTCATAGCGGGCAGTATTGAAGGCGATGAACATGTTGTAATACAATCCATCACATGCCGATTAGCTGGGTCGAGATGTTACTCCGGATGGGAGCCAGCGTATTTCTTGGCGCTGCCATCGGCTATGAACGCGAGCGCATCGGTCGCGCAGCAGGCCTTCGCACACATTTACTGGTATCTCTCGCGTCCGCAACCTTTATGTTGGTCTCGACTCAATTCGTTTACTATCAGCATTACACCAAGGAAGATCTCGTTGCCGTGGATACCTCTCGTATCGCGGCGAGCGTCGTGACTGGCGTCGGCTTTCTTGGCGCCGGAGCGATCTTGAGGACAGGCCTCAGCATTCAAGGCCTGACAACGGCAGCAAGCTTGTGGCTCGTTTCAGCAGTTGGATTGGCATCAGGCGCAGGCATGTTCGCCGAAGCCATGACTGCTACGATCGTCACCCTTTTTAGCCTCGTAATACTTCGCCGACTCGAAGGAAAAACCAAAGGGCCCGCGCAGTGAAGTTTTGCCGACCGTTACCTTAAGGCCTTCAACTCCACACCTGCACAAAAGCGGTATTTGACCGCCGGGTTGGCCTCGGATAGGCTTCTTGCATGATTCCGGGCGCCCTCGTCGACGAGCTGCGCGCCATCGTCGGCCGCCAATTCGTCCTGGTTAATAAAGAAGACGTCATCGTCTACGAGCAGGACGGCTCGATCCTCCAGGCGATGCCGGAAATCGTCGTGGTTCCCGCCAACGCGGCGGAAGTCTCCGCGGTCGTGCGCGCGGCCACAAAAGCCGGCGTGCCGATCGTGCCGCGCGGCTCGGGAACGGGCCTCGCGGGCGGCGCGGTGCCCGCCGAGGGGGGCGTCGTGCTCTCGCTCGCGCGCCTCGACCGCATCCTCGAAATCGATCTCGAAAATCGCATCGCCGTCGTCGAGCCCGGCGTCATCAATCTCGAAGTCACGAAGGCGATCGCCAAGGATGGATTTTTCTACGCGCCCGATCCGAGCAGCCAGGCGGCGTGCTCGGTCGGCGGCAACGTCGCGAACAACTCCGGCGGCCCGCACACGCTCGCCTACGGCGTCACGGTAAATCACATACTCGGCGTCGAGGTCGTACTTGCGGACGGCGAGATCGTCCGGCTCGGCGGCCGCGTGCCGGATACGCCAGGCTACGATCTCACCGGCGTCTTCGTCGGCTCGGAAGGCACGATGGGCATCGTGACCAAGGCGATAGTGCGCCTCATGCGCGCACGCGAGAGCGTACGCACGCTGCTGGCCGTCTTCGAGCGCCCGGAGGCGGCGACGCGCACCGTTGTCGACATCACCGCGGCCGGCATTATTCCCGCCGCCCTCGAGATGATGGACCAGGCGACGATTCAGGCGGTAGAAAAAGGCGCGCCGTGCGGCTATCCGACCGACGCCGCGGCGGTGCTGCTGGCCGAGATCGAGGGCGTGCGCGAGCACGGCGAGCGCGCGATGGCGCTGATCCAATCGATCTGCCGGCAAAACGGCGCCCGCGAGGTGAGGCTCGCGCGCGACGACGCCGAGCGCCAGCTGCTGTGGAAAGGGCGCAAGGGCGCGTTCGGCGCGCTCGGCCTCATCGCCCCCAATTACTACGTGCAAGACGGCGTGGTGCCGCGCGGCAAGCTGCCCGAGATCATGGCGCGCATCGCCGACATCGCGGAGCGCTACGGGCTCATCATCGCCAATGTCTTTCACGCCGGCGACGGCAATCTTCATCCCAACATCCTCTTCGATATGCGCAAGCCCGGCGAGCTCGACCAGGTGATCAAGGCGGGCGAGGAAATTTTAAAAGCCTGCGTCGCCGCCGGCGGCAGCATCACCGGCGAGCACGGCATCGGCCTCGAAAAGAAAGCCTACATCGGGCTTTTGTTCAACGAGCAGGATCTGGAGGCGATGGCGCGCGTGCGCCGCGCCTTCGACGGAACCGGCCGTTTCAATCCGGCGAAGCTATTTCCCACGCCCGCCGGCTGCGGCGAGGTGCGCATGCAGCCGGGAAAGATTCCGGCGGGGTTGTGGATATAAAAAAGTTTCGAGTTCCAAGTTTCGGGTTTCGCGTTCTAACGAACCGGAGAGATTCTTCGCTGCGCTCAGAATGACAAAACGGATCTGTCATCCTGAACGAAGTGAAGGATCTCTCCGAATCCCTTCTCGAAAATTGAAACTAGAAACTTGAAACTGAACCCTTGCCCATGGAACACGCGGACAACATAGCCGAAAAAGCGGGGTCGGGTGTCCCCGCATTGGACGTGCCCGAGCTTTACCAGTGCGTTCACTGCGGGCTGTGTCTCGACGCCTGCCCGACGTACCGCGTGCTCCGCATCGAATCGGAGTCGCCGCGCGGGCGCATCCATCTCGTGCGCGCCGCCGCCGAAGGGCGCATCGAGCTGAACGAGGGCTTCGCCGATCATCTGAATCTCTGCCTCATGTGCCGCGCGTGCGAGAGCGCCTGTCCGTCGGGCGTGAAGTACGGCCGCATCGCAGAGGCGGCGCGCGCGGCCGTCGGGCCGCCGGGATCGAAGCTCGCGCGCGCGATCGCCAATCTCGCGTTCACGCAGCTCCTGCCGTTTCCTTCGCGTTTACGGCTCGCAGCGCGCCTGCTTTGGCTCTATCAGCGCAGCGGCGCCGCGCGGCTCGTGGAAAAAATTCTGTCCGGGCGCTTGCGCGAAATGAGCGCGATGCTCCCCGCGGTGCCGCATCGGTTTTTCGCTCCCGCAGCCGAAGTCTTTCCCGCCATCGGAGCGCGCCGCGCGCGCGTCGGCATGCTCGGCGGCTGCGTCATGAGCGTGTTTTTTTCCGACATCGACGAGGCGACGCTTCGAGTGCTGAGAAAAAACGGCTGCGAAGTCGTGCTGCCGAAAAACCAGGCCTGCTGCGGCGCGCTCAACGTGCACAACGGCGAGACGATCGCCGCTAAAGAGATGGCGCGTCGGAACATCGACGCCTTTCTCGCCTTCGATCTCGACGCGATTATCGTCAACGCGGCCGGCTGCGGCGCGGCGATGAAGGAATATGGGCACCTGCTCCACGATGATCCCGCTTACGCCGAAAAGGGCGAGCGCTTCGGCAGGCTCGTGCGCGACGCGGGCGAATTTTTGTTCGACCTCGGCCTCGTTCGGCCCGCTGCCGCAGTCGAGATGACGGTTACCTATCAAGACCCTTGCCACCTCGCGCACGGACAGAAAGTCCGGAGCCAGCCGCGCGCGCTGCTGCAGGCGATTCCGGGAATCAAGCTCATCGAGCTGAACACGCCGGACCGCTGCTGCGGCAGCGCCGGCATTTACAACATCACGCACGCGGCGATGTCGCAGGCGCTGCTGCAAGAAAAGATGTGCTCGATCCTGGCGAGCGGCGCCGCGGCGGTCGTCGCGCCGAATCCCGGCTGCATGCTGCAGCTCCGGTATGGTGCGAAACGGTACGGCCCGCCGGTCGAAGTCTTCCATTTGATGGACCTTCTCGACCGCGCCTACGGCGGCGCATGAAAATTTCCCCCGACGCGCTCGCTGAGAGGTTGGCGCGCGAGATCGGCTCGGGCACGGTCAGCGCCGAACCGGCGCTCCTCGGTAGCCATTCCGTCGACTCCAAAATGCCGACCGCTCTCTGTCAAGTTTTTGGAGTGGAGGATATCGGCGCCGTCCTCCGTGTTTGCGCCGAAGCAGGCGCCGCCGTCGTCCCGTGGGGCGGCGGCACGCTCATGAGCCTGGGAAATTTTCCGCAGCGAGTGGATGTCGTTCTTGCGCTCGATAAGCTCTCGCGGCTCGTCGAGCACGACGACGCCAATTTGACCGCGACGGTGGAAGCCGGCATGACATGCGCGGCCTTTCAACGCGCCCTGGCGGCGCGCCGCCAGTTTTTGCCGGTCGATCCGCCGCGGCCCGAGTGTGCGACGCTCGGCGGCCTCGCCGCGGCGAATATCAACGGGCCGCGCCGCGCCCTTTACGGCGGCATGCGCGACCTCGTGATCGGCATGAAGATGGTGCTCGCGACCGGCGAGCGCGTCAAAACCGGCGGCAAGGTAGTGAAGAACGTCGCCGGCTACGACCTGGCGAAGCTTTTTATCGGCTCGCTCGGCACGCTGGGCGTGATAACCGAGCTGACGTACCGGGTCTCGCCGCTGCCTGAAGTCGCAGCGTCATTCGTCGCGGCCGGCGCTATGGATCGCTGCATCGCGTTCGCGAAAGAGACATACGGCTCGCCGCTGCTGCCGTCGGCCCTTGTCATCGCCGGCGCGGCGGACCAAGGCGCTTGCCGTGCTGCCGCGTGGGTCGAAGGTTTCGAGGAGGGGGTCGCCCGCCATATACGCGATCTATCAGCCGCCGCCGGGCGCGCCGGCCTCGAAGCCCAGGTGTTCCGCGACGTCGCGCACGAAGCGCTTTGGCAGGAGCTCGGCGGCTTCGGCTGGAGTGGCGACGGCATTCTCTGCCGCCTCACCGTGCCTGCCGGATTGATCGAAAAAATACTGTTACAGCTTGCCGCTTCCGGCGCAGTGAGCGGGTACACCGCGCATTACGGCAGCGGCGCGCTTTGGGCGCTGCTCGACCCGTCGCCGGCGGGTGTCGGGCTCTATGAGAGCCTTGCCGGGGCGACCCGCGAGTGCCGGGGCCATGCGATTGTCGCATCCGCGCCCGCAGCGCTCAAGAAAAACATCGATGTCTGGGGCGAGCCGCCGGCGACTTTAGCGCTGATGCGCAATATTAAGCACCAATTCGATCCGGACGGCATCTTGAGCCCAGGACGCTTCGTCGCCGGCCTATAATAACCTTCCTTAACAGGCAGGCCACGCCAGATGGGGGGTAACAAAAAATGGGTCTTTTTGTGCCTTGACGGAGGTGTTGCTCCAGTGTATGGGATGCTATTTTAAAACCGGGGTTGGGTAGTGGACGAGGGCCTCAAAATGGACCAGGAAGAATTCATGACGACCAAGGAAGTCGCCCAATATTTGAGGGTCGACGAGTATACGATCTACCGCCTTGTCTCCCAGAAGAAGATTCCTGCTTTTAAAATCGGCAACCAGTGGCGCTTCAAGCGCAGCCTGCTGGAACACTGGCTAAAAACGAAGATGAACATCCCCTCCAGCCACTGATTCCCGCTGCGCCGGCCTCTGCCAAAATCTTTCCGCCGTCGAAAGCTCGCATCCGAGGGTTACGGTAAAAATCGAGCCCTGTCCGGGCACGCTCTCGACCTCGACGGTTGCGCCGAGCAGCGTAGCAAGGCGCCGCACTACGTAGAGGCCCATACCAAGGCCGCCGTATTGACGCGTAGTCGACGAATCGATCTGACGAAACTGGTCGAAGATCAGCGACAGGTGATCCGGCAGCATGCCGATCCCGGTGTCCGCAACGCGGAACTCGATGTAATGCTTGTTCGGAGTCTTCCCGCTCGGGGCCGCGACCATTCTGGCCGCGACCGTAACCGTGCCGCGCGCCGTGAACTTGGTTGCGTTGTCGATGAGATTTCTCAGAATATGTTTTAACTTCTCGCCGTCGGTCTTCGCGATCGGCAGATTTTGCGGATAGTCCCAGATCATCTCGACTTCTTTGCTGCGGGGGATGTCGTGATCGGCCTTGAGATCGTCGAGCAGCCCGCTCAGCGAGATCTCCTGGCAGCGGCTGGCGTGCTGGCCCGCGTCGAGGCTCGTGATCTCCAGCAAGTTCGTAATCATCGCGAGATGATTGCGCGCGTTCGAGTCGATTTTTGCGATCGCCTCCGCTTGAATCGGATCGAGCTCGCCGAGCATCCGTTCTTTCAGCAGGCGGGTGTAGCCTACAATCACGTTGAGCGGCGTCCGGAGCTCGTGCGATAGGATGCCCAAAAACTGTTCCTTTACGCGGTTCGCTCTATCGATCGACTCGTCCTGCCGCTTCATCCCTTCGAGGAGCGCGGCCTTCTCCTCGGCGTGGCGCGCTTCGCGCCGGCCGAGGGTTGTTCTCTCGATGATGTTTTGTTCCATCTCTTCGCTCCGTGCTAGATAGATATAGAGAAGTGCGACTGCGATCGGGCTTAGGCCTTGGATAAACGCGAGCGGCTGGAAAGCTCCTCTCGACGAGAGCAGCAAAACGGCTTCGACGACGCAGTATCCGCCGAGTGCGATGGCGGAGAGCCGCACGCGGGAAATTCCTTTCCGAATCGCACGCGCAGCCGTCTGCCAAGGCCGCGGCGGCGCCGTCGTCGGGTTGAAGAGCGCTTCCATGCCGCTACCGCTCCTAGTCGGAGACGGCCGCCGCGGCTTCGCTCTTGCCGTTGACTTCGACGGACGCCTGCACTTCGGGTTTGGCGACCATCGCAAGAATATTCTGTTTGCTGAAGCGCCAGCGGTGTCCGATGCGGTTTCCCGGTATAACGCCTTCTTCGGCGAGGCGATAAACCGTCCGCTTGTGCACCTTTAGAAGCTCGGCCGCTTCGGTTGCGGTCAATATCTCATCCATAGTGTCCCCCTGTTATCTGAGATGCAGTGTCGTGCTTAGGATTTCGCGGATGAGCACAGATCGTGCCACGGAGTTGGGAGCATGTCCCGAGCGCGCAAGGGGCCGGATTTTCGGAGGATTCTTAATGCCGCAATTGGAAAACGAATGCGTCCGATGGATCAAATGTGACAAATTTGTCTGTATTTGATCATCTTCGTTACGCAGGATCGATCTTGCCCTTACCGCCCTCTCCCATCTCGGGCGAGCTTGAGGGCGAGGCAACTGCCGAGAAGCAACGTGGCGGCGAGGCAGAGGAGACCGCCGGTGAAGTCGCCGGTCGTTTGCTTTACGTAGCCGACAACGAAAGGCCCGACGAAACCGCCGACGTTGCCCATGGAATTTATGAGCGCGATGCCGCCGGCCGCCGCTGTGCCGCTCAGAAATTCCGTCGGCAGGCTCCAGAACGGCCCCAGCGTGCTCCAGATGCCGAGCGCGGCGAGGCATAGCGCGAGGAACGCGAGCAAAGGGCTGTGGCTCTGAAGCAACGCGCTGAGGATCAAGCCGATGCTGCCGGCAAGCGCCGGCATAGCGACGTGCCGGCGGCGCTCGCCGGTCTTGTCGGAATGATTGCCGATCAGCACCATCGCGATCGAGGCGATCAAATACGGCACCGCCGAAACCACTCCCACCATCAGATTGCTCATGCCGGAGAAATTCTTCACGATCTGCGGCAGCCAGAAGACGACGCCGTAGAAACTGATGATGATGGTGAAATAAAGCAGGCATAGGCCCCAGACTTTGCGATCGACGAGCGCCGTAAGCAGCGTATGGCTATGGCGCAGGCGCTTCTCTTCCTGCTCGGCGCGCATGGCCGCTCCCAGCCACTCGCGCTCCTCGGCCGCGAGCCAGCGCGCCTGTTCCGGCCGGTCGCTTAGATAGGCGAGCGTGACGAAACCCAATATGACGGCGGGAACGCCTTCGATTACGAACAGCCACTGCCATCCGGCGAGCCCGCCGCGGCCGCCCAAGTTCATCAACAGGCCCGACAGCGGGCCGCCGATCACGCCCGAAAGCGCCGTTGAAGTTAAGAAGAGCGCGACGGCGCGCGCCCGCTCCTTCGCGGGCACCCAGTGCGTCAGATAGAGGATCGTGCCCGGAAAAAATCCCGCCTCGGCTGCGCCGAGCAGAAAGCGCAGCAGGTAAAACATCTCCGGCGTCTTGACGAACATCATGCAAGAGGAGACCGCGCCCCACGAGATCATGATACGCGCGATCCAGATGCGCGCGCCGACTCGCTCCATGATGAGGTTGCTGGGAATCTCGAAGAGCACGTAGCCGACGAAGAACATGCTTGCGCCGAGGCCGTAGACGGCGTCGCTGAAGCCGAGGTCCGTTTTCATCTCGAGCGCCGCGTAGCCGACATTGATGCGGTCGATGTAATTGACGATGTAGCAGATGAATAAATACGGAATCAGCCGCCGGACCACTTTCCGCCTCACCCGCTCGGGATCGACCGCTGGCATTTTTTCCTCCGTCGCCGAAATTCGCCGAGACTAAACCGAAATCGCCGCGTCGTCCAGAGCGGTTAGCTTGACAAGCGAAAAGGCGAAGGTTATTGACTCGCAGGATAGCATGGCGGGCGAGCTGGAAATTCCGTTTTCCGAGATGCGCTACGACATCACGATGCCCTTTTTCGAAGGGCGCGTGAAGATCGACGGCGTCAAGTTGAAGCCGACGAAGACATCGTCGATGGTCTTCGCCGATTATCCGCAGCTCCGCGAAGGCGACTTCGGCGTCTGCGATCTCAACCTGGGCTATTTTCTTCCCGCGATCGACGCCGGCTGGGAGCTGATCGGCCTGCCGGTCTTCTCGAAGCGAAAGCCGGTCTATCCATTTATCTTTTGCCGCGCCGGCGCGGGCATCCGAGCGCCGAAAGATCTCGAAGGCAAGACGATCGGTACGCGCCAGTACCGCACGGCGATCAGCGTCTGGGTGCGCGGGCTGCTGAAGCATCGCCACGGCGTCGATATCTCGAAGATCGCTTGGTCGGCGCAGGTGAAGGAAGTTTTTCCCAACTACGACAAAGAAACCCGCATTCATTACGTCGACAGCAAGAAAAGCGCGGCCGACCGCCTGCTCGACGGCGAGGTCGACGCGCTCGTAACGGATATTTCCGATGCGAAGCTGCTCGAAGTGCTCGAGAATAGCTCGAAGGTGAAGCGGCTCTTCCCCAATTACGTCGAAGAGGACGAGAAGCTCTATCGCGAGACCGGCATTTACACGCCGGTGCATATCATCGTGATCAGCAAGAAGCTCGACCGCGCGCACCCCGAGCTCGCCGGCAAGCTCTACGCCGCCTTCGAGCAGGCGAAGCAGACCGCCTACGACGACATTCTCAGCGACCGCGGCGGATTTTCCGTCGTCTATCTTCGCGAGCGCGCGAAGGAGCAGTTTGCGCGCTGGGGCGATCCGTGGAAATACGGCATCCGCGCTAACCGCGGAACGATCGACGCGCTCGCTTCCTACAATCACGAGCAGGGGATGACGCGCGCGCGGCTCGCCGATAAAGAGATATTTGCGGCGGCGACGCTCGATACTTGAGCCACTCTAAGGAGAGATTGAAATGCTTCCCAAAGAGCAGAACGAGCTGCTGACGCGAACCGGTCCGGGCACGCCGATGGGTGAGCTGATGCGCCGGTACTGGCTGCCGGCGCTCTTGTCCGAGGAAATTCCGGCCCCCGACTCGCCGCCGGCGCGCGTGCGCCTGCTCGGCGAGGAACTGGTCGCTTTCCGCGACACCAACGGCCGCATCGGGCTCGTGGGCGAGCACTGCGCCCATCGGGGGACCTCGCTGTTTTTCGGCCGCAACGAAGAGTGCGGTCTCCGCTGCATCTACCACGGCTGGAAATTCGACGTCGAAGGCAACGTGCTCGATACGCCGGCCGAGCCGCCCGACAGCGACTTCAAAACGAAAGTGAAGCATATCGCCTATCCGACGCACGAGGCCGCGGGCATTATCTACGCGTATCTCGGGCCGCGCGAGAAGATGCCGCTGTTCCCCAATTACGAATGGAATCAGGTGCCGTTGAACTATACTTACGTCACGAAGTGCCTGATGGAGTGCAGCTATCTGCAGGGCCTGGAGGGCGAGTGCGACTCCTCGCATCTGTCTTTGCTGCATCAGACTTTTGTCGACGGTCCGGCGCGAGCGATATGGCGGCTCGATTCCGCGCCTGACTACGAGACCGAAGAGACCGATTTCGGCGTGCGCCTGATCGCGACGCGAAAAGCGGGACCGGGCCGGCAGTACGTCCGCTTCTCGAGCTTCGTGATGCCGGTGCTCGGCGGCGTGCCGGCCGGAAGGCCGCCCGACGAGCTGGACGGCTTCGAAGTGCACATGTACGTGCCGTACGACGACACGCACTCGTGGCGTTACGATTTCGGATTTCGGCGCACGCGCGCCGTCGAGCCGGAGGAAGTTCACCGGCGCAAGCAGATCGGGCCCGACTACCGGCGCATCCGCAACGCGGGCAACAATTATCTGCAGGACCGCGAGATGCAAAAGAAGGTCAATTTCACCGGCATCGAAGACTTTCTCAACCACGACGCGTGCGCCACGGAAAGCATGGGGCCGGTCTTCGACCGGAGCAAAGAGCATCTTGGCCTGAGCGACAAGGCGGTGATCGCCGTAAGAAAATATCTCTTGAATGCGGTCAAGACGCTGCAAGAGGGCAAGGAGCCGCCGCACATTCTAAGAGATCCGGCGAAAAACCATTTTCCGCATATCGATTGCTTCGCGCATCTGCTGCCGGCGGAGGTGCGCTGGCGCGAGCGCTTCGATTTTCTGACGTCGACGGCGCAGAAGGAAAACCCGGCGGCGTACGCGCCGTCGGGAAAAACGGCATTGCAGGCGGGGGAGAAATGAAGAAGAAGCCGCAACGGGTAACGGCTAAGCGCGGTACGGCCAAACAGACGGACGAAGAGCTGAAGATCGCCGCCAAGATTCTCGAATGGGAGATCGGCGACATCTGGGGGCATGTCGGCGTGCGCCTGCCGGACGACGAGGGCATCGCCGTGCAGATGTTCCGCCGTCCCGAAGAGGAAGGCGAGAGGGACTGGCTCGTGCGCTTCGATTATTCGCTGAACAAGCTTTCCGGCGTGGGCACACCGCCGCGCGAATCGACGATCTACACCGAGATCTTCAAGGTACGCCCGGACGTCAATGCGGTCGTCCACTCCCACGCGCCGGCGTGCATCGCGCTCGGCCTCGCCGACAAGCAGCTCGCCTGCGTGCACATGCAGTCGTTTCGCTTCGGCGGCGGGGTGCCGGTCTATCCGCGGCCGATCTATATCCTCGACTCCAACGAAGGTGCCGAGCTCGCGCGCGCGCTCGATAACGCGTCGGCGGTAATGATCAAAGGGCACGGCATCGTGACCGTCGGCAAGACCATCGACGAGGCCTCGATGACAGCGCTCTACATGGAGCGCACCGCGAAGATTCAGGC
>DATDFN010000316.1:0-23076 GCA_036522615.1 Binatia bacterium
GCTCCAGCGCGCGGAGGCTGACGGCGCCGAAGATCTCTTCCGGCGTCGTGAAGCGCGTCAGCAGCCACTGAAAATAGCTCGCGCCTTCGATGCGGCGGCAGATCTCGTCCGCCAGCATCGACTTCGCCGTCCCCGGCGGGCCGATGATGAGGACGTGCTGCGAGCAGAGGAGCGCCGAGAGCGCGCCGTCGATCAGCTCGCCGCGCTCTAGGAACGTCTGCCTGAGTTCCTCGCGGATTTTTTTGAGCTTCTCCTGACCTGTCATTCAGCCTCATAAATTATCAAATGCATGGTTCGGTGACAACGTCGCCTGTCGGCTTCAACTGATAGCGAGGAAGCTTTATTGCAGATGCTTTGAGCGAGCCGAACGCCCTGGGCTGGCGGCAGGTTAGTGCGCGATCTGATCGATTTTCTTCTCGAGCTGCGCCAGCGCTTTGTCGACGGATTCCTGAATGCCGGAGGTGGCTTTGCCGTACGGAATATTCGTCTCGCCGTGGCCGGCAATACGCGACACCGGATTCATGCCGGCGTCGAAGAAGTAGAGCGTGATGTCGAAGCGCGTGGTGCGGTCCTTCCACGGTTCCATGGGATGCGCCAGCACGTCGGCGACGATCGCCGATTTCTTCCCCGAAGCGACTGCCTGCCGGAAATCCTTCACGTACTCGCTGTTTGGAAAGCGGCGCTTCAGCATCTCCAGCACGCGCCCGCCGAGGAAATTCGGATCGGCGTCGGCATAGGCGACATTATTCTTGAGCGACGAAGGTATGACGCTGTTCCAGTATTCGCCGGTCGCCTTAACGTACGCGAACCATTTTTCGAAATTATCGCTGAAGATGATCGCGACGGGCTGCTGCACGGCGACCGGCGCGTCGGCGGGAACAGCGGCGGAACTCTGGTTGTAAAGACCCGCAAAGGCGTCCCCATACATCGGCTGCGGCGGGCCGCTGCTCGCGCATCCGGCGAGCGCGGCGAGCGCCAGAATTAAAATGAGTACTCTTAACATGCTTGTTCCTACTGTCCCGGGAATGTGATCGTGCTTGGCGTCGATGGTGGCGCCGGGTGGAGCGGGCTGCCTTGACCGTACGTGCTGCTTACGGGACGATTCCCGATGCTGCTCATATTGGATGACGTTTTCGAAGGGACTCTTACCGCGCCGGCGTGCGACGCGTTCAAGACTCCCTGTCCGGCGGCGGCGCCGAGCTGAAGGCCGATGGAAATGGCGTTCGCGTACATCGCCGCCACCGCCGCAGGCGACGTGCCGGCGCGCAGCTGCCGCACGACCTCGGCGCACGCCGCGGCCTGCACGTCGCATTGCGCGACGGTCTGATCGAGCATCGGCGTGTCGCCGCGCGTGACGAAGCGCGGGTCGGCCGCGGCCGCCTGCGCTTTGGCTTGCGCCGCGGCGTCGGCTTCCGCTTGCGCGAGGACGCCGCAGCCGCCCGCCGCCGATAATGCTTCGTAAGCCGCCTGCGACGCCGGCCCGTCCTGTGCCTGGGCGGCGGCGATATAATTGCCAACGAGATTCTGGCATGCCGCATCCATGGAGACCGCCGGCGCCGGCACAGCCGGCGTGTGGACGGTCACAGTCGGCGCATCGATACGCGGCGTATTGATGCGCGGAGGGTTCGGGGTTCTGACCGCCGGTGCGTGTACCGTAACGTCAGGTGTTCTGACCACCGGTGTGTTCACTGCAACATCCGGTGTTCTAATTACCGGCGTATGCACCGCTACCGTCGGGGTTCTTACAGTCGGCACACTCGCGCTCGCGCCCGTCGAATCGTGGACGGCGGGCGCGGCGGGACCTTGAGGCTGCGGAACCGCGAACGCAACCGTCGTCTCAGTAGGCGCCGCGCCAAGATTACCGGCCGGCGCTGTGCCTGCGACATCACCGAACTTAGCGCCGGTGATCGTGCTCGGGGCCGACACAGGCGCCGGTTTCGGAGACGATGCTTGTCCCCTTAGCGGGGCGTTATTTCGTGGTTGCGCACTGTTCGATGCTTGATTGCCGCTCGCCTTTGGCTGCTGGGCTGCTTTCGCCGCCTTATTCATGCCAATACGTTCCTGCTCTCGCTGCAACCGCTCAACCTCTGCGGCAGTGCCTGCCTCATCCATGGCGAACGGCTCTTGGGCGGGCCGGGCTTCGGCGTCGCTTTTCGGCTGCGTCGCAAGAAAAGCCTCGCGCTTCTGTAGATCGGTCTTGAAGCACTCCGTCGTCGCCGAATCGCGCCAGACGACATCCGCATTCGTCACGATCACGGAGCGGCACAGACGGCCGTCGTCCTGAATTTCGCGGCAGGAGAGATTGGCGCCGTCGATCGGCTTGTCGCAGACAAATACACCGCCGCGCTCGCTCACGCCGACGTTGCCAATCTGGGTCTCAGCTCCGGGCGCCGCCGTCGCATCGGCGGTTGCCGTCGGCGCGGTCTCGACGGCCGCTGCGTTGTAAAGCGTGCGCAGCGCCCACTCGTCGAAGGTCTTCTCGAGCATTCTTTCGTAATTGAACAGCGCCGTTCGCTCTGCTGCCGAGCCCGCGGCCTGAGCCGCCGACCTCATAGCCGCCCGCAGCCCAGCAATGGCATCGTCGTATCGCTGCTGCGCGTCCGCAGCCTCGGGATGTTCAAGCGCCGCGGTGACGCGCTCTACCGCTTGCTCGATGCTCAGCTTGTGGCCGGCATTGGCCCCGGGCGCTGGCTTTTCCGCAAGCGCCCGCTTGAGTTGGTCGCGCAGGCTCGTATCGCGCGTCGGTGTCGCCCCCTTGCTCTCGTTCGATGGAGTATTTTGCGCATTGCAGTCGAAGTTGCGGTTGTTCTGTAAGTCGTAGCAACTGTCGGCGAACACCGGCGACGCCGAGACCACCAGAATTATCAGGACAGCCGTAGTCGAAGCCCGCATCATTCGACTCCTTCCAGTCGCAGAATTTTGGGTGAGGTGCCCGCAGAGCAGGGTAAATCGCTGGAGCCCCAGAATAATGCATCGCAAAAAAATTTTCAAATCTTTCGTATATTTTGCCGCCTCGGTTAAACGACTGGCGCCCAAGGCGCATTGGAATTCGAGTTGTTCTCCATGTTAAATAGCTCGCATGAACCGCGACGCCGTCGACCGCCAGCGAAGCGCGCTCGCCGACGCGGGCTTGGACGCGCTGATCTCCATCTCTCCCGAGAACGTGATCTATACGACCGGGTTCGCCGTGCCGTCGCAGCCGCTGATGCGCTGGCGGCACGCGGCCGCCGTCGTGACGTCCGACGGACGGTCGGCGATGCTCGCCATCGACATGGAAGAGACGACCGTGCGGAGCGATCCCGAAATCACGAACCTGCGCGTCTATAAAGAATTCGTCGACGATCCGATGGATAAATTAGCCGAGCTCCTGATCGCGCTCGGGTTCGAGCGCAAGCGCATAGCTATCGAATTAGACTATCTGCCGGCGAAAGATTTCGCCACGCTGCAGAGACGGCTTCCCGGCGCGGAGATCGTCGCCGGCGACGCTATTTTTTCCAAGCTCCGGCAGGTCAAAAGCCCGGCGGAGATCGATCTCCTGCGCTTTCTCAGCCGCATCACCGACTCGGCCATCGGCGAGACGTTGAAAAGCGCGTGCGCCGGCATGAGCGAGAACGAGCTCGCAGGGGGTCTTCTGACGCGCCTGTTCGCCGGCGGAGCCGAGAACTTCAAGCTCATGATCATCGCGTCCGGCGAGCGCAGCCAATATCCGAACGTCGGGCCGACGGCCCGCGCGCTCAAACCCGGCGACCTCATTCGCATGGAGATTTTCGGACAGAAGAACGGCTACCTCGCCGGGATCTGCCGAACCGCCGTCGTCGAGGGCGCGACGCCCGAGCAGCAAAAGATCTGGAAGAACTTGATCGAGTGCAAATACCTGGTCATGGATATGATCAAACCCGGCGCTTCGTGCAAAGAGGTTTACCGCAAATTCCTGGAGCGCTTCGGCGCGCTCGGCTTCGAGCCGATCAGCTTCGTCGGCCACGGGATCGGCCTCGCGCTCCACGAAGAGCCCTATCTCGGCCGCTACGGCGACGAGACGCTCCGGGAGGGGATGGTCGTCGCTATCGAGCCGCTGGTCTACATCCCGGGAAGATTCGGAATGCAGAACAAAGACATGCTCGTCGTCACCAAAAACGGCTGCGAGCTCCTGTCGGATCGGACGAACACGGACGAGCTGCTCGCCGTCGGCTGAATCTATGAAGATCGAGCGCATCGAGACGATCCCCATCCGCCTGCCGACGCGGAGAGTGCATCAGTGGTCGAGCCTTACGACGCCGATCGGCGTTTACGTCATTATCAAAGTGTTTACCGACGACGGCGTTGTCGGCTACGGCGAGGCGCCGGCGCTGAAGGACTGGGGCGGCGATTACATGAAGTATTACGGCGAGACCCCGCAAACGACGATGCACATAATCAACGACATCCTTGCTCCCGCTATCGCCGGACAGGATCCGTGCGCGATCGGTCTGCTGCACGCGATGATGGACCGCGCCGTCAAAGGCTATCCCTACGCGAAGGCCGCGCTCGACATGGCGTTGTACGACGCCGCCGGCAAGGCGCTCGGCGCGCCTGCGTACGATCTGCTCGGCGGATGTTATCGCAGGCGCATTCCGGTCGCCCACAGCATCGGTCTCATGGAAATCGATAAAGCCGTCGACGAAGCGCGCCAGGTGAAGTCGGAAGGCATCAAGACGATCAAACTGAAGGGCGGGCAAAAGCCCGAGCGCGACGTCGAGCTGGTCCGGCGCATTCGCGACGCGGCGGGGCCGGACGTGGAAATTACCGTGGATGCGAATCAGGGCTACGATTCGCCGAAGACGGCGATCAATGCGATTCGGGCCATGGAAGAGTACCGCCTGTTGTTCATGGAGCAGCCCGTAGAGGGGCTCGATGCGATGGCGCAGGTCGCGGCGAGCGTTAAGACGCCGATCATGGCGGACGAGAGCGCGTGGACGCCGCAGGACGTGCACGAGATCGCGCAGAAGAAAGCGGCGGAGATTATCTCGCTGTACACGACGAAGCCCGGCGGGCTCTACAAAGCGAAAACCGTAGCGGCCGTCGCCGAAGCGGCGGGCCTGCGCTGCAATGTGAACGGCTCGGTCGAGACCGGCGTCGGCAACGCGGCGAATCTCCACCTCGCCGCCTCCACGGCCGTGGCGTCGCTCGGCTGCGTGGTGCCCGTCTCCACGCCGGCCGGAAAAGCGAAAGGCATCGCCGGCATCTATTACAGCGACGACTTGATCGTCGACGCGTTCGAGTACGAAGACGGGTATGTCCTCGTAAGCGACCGGCCCGGGCTCGGCATCGACGTCGACGAGGAAAAGCTGAAACATTATCGTATCGCCTGACGACTGCGAGCATTTCGCATTCCATGAATATTCGCACGATCGCGATCCTGGGCGCGGGCAACGGCGGCCTCGCAGCGGCTGCGGACCTGACGCTCCGCGGCTTCGAGGCGCGGCTTTACTCGCGCTCGCAAAAAACACTCGCGCCCGTCCTGGAGCGCGGCGGCATTGAGCTTATCGAAGGCGGAAAGGAGAGCTTCGCCAAAATTTCGGTGGCGAGCGCGCGACTCGGTGATGTCGTCGCGGACGCCGATGTGATCATGATTGCAGCGCCCGCCGTCGCACACGCGGGACTGGCGGCGGCGCTCGCGCCGCATCTCAAGCCCAATCAATTTATATTCCTGAATCCGGGGCATACCGGAGGATCGCTGCATTTCGCGTCTGCGCTGCGCCGCGCACGCGTGAACGCCACGGTAGGTGAGACCGTTACTTTAACTTATATCTGCCGCAGCCTGAGCCCCGCGTCCGTAGAGGTATATCGCCGGACCAGGAGCCTCCGCTTCGCCGCGTTCCCGGGAAAACTCACTCCGGGGCTGGCGCGCGCGTTGACGGCGCTTTACCCTGAAATCGTAGCGGCCGAAAATGTTTTAGAGACGGGGCTCTCGAACATCAACGCGATCATGCATCCCGCGGGGATGATCGCCAACGCCGGCAGAATCGAAGCCGGCGCGGGCGACTATTATTTTTACCGGGATATCACGCCCGCCGTCGCGCGGGTGATCGAAGCCGTCGACCGCGAGCGATTGACCATCGTCGAGCGGCTCGGCCTCGAGCCGCGGCCGTTCGTCGAGTTGTTTTATCGCGCCGGCCTGACGTCCGACTCGGCGCGGGTTTCGGGCTCGATTTACGATGCGATGCGCGAAAGCGAGCCGAACCGGACCATCAAGGCGCCGACGACGCTCGACCATCGCTATATGCACGAGGACGTGGGCTACGGGCTCGTGCCGATGGCGGAACTCGCGAGCCGGCTCGGCATCGCGACGCCGGTCATCGACAGCCTCATCGCGCTTGCCTCGGCGATGAACGGCGTCGACTACCGCCGCGACGGACTGACGCTGGAAAAGATGGGTCTCGCGGCGGTCCGGCCCGAGAATTTGCCGGCGTTGCTGCACGAAGGCTTCTGAAGGGAGAGCATCATGAGAGTCGGGCTGTGTTTCGATGGTTTTTACTCCATAACCGAGATGGTCGAGCTGGCGCAGCTCGCCGACCGCATCGGAATGCATTCGATCTGGATGTCCGACCATCTCTGCTTTCGCGACTCGGTCGCCTCCTCGATGGCGTTCCTCGCCAGGACGCAAAAAATTTTGGTCGTTCCCGCCCCGCTGACGCCGTATTCGCGGCTTCCAATCATCTCGGCGATGGCGCTCGCGACGATGGACGAGTTCGCCCCGGGACGGGTCTGGGCGACAGCTGGGACCGGTAATGCCGCGGCCCTCGCCGAGGCCGGAGCGCAAGTCACCCGTCCGCTGAAGACGATGCGCGAGTACATGACCATTCTACGGAAATTCCTGGCGGGCGAGACGGTCCAGTTCGCGGGCGAGATTTTCAACGTGAACGGCGCGAAGATGGCGTTTACGCCGTCCGCGCCTTTGCCGATTTACATGACGGCGGTGAAGGACGGCATGCTGCGGCTCTCCGGCGAGATCGGCGACGGCGCGCTTTTATCCGCGGGCTGCGCGCCGGCGTACATCGCGCGCTGCGCCGCCGAAGTTCGGCGCGGCGCCGAGCGGCGCGCCGCCGCGCTCAAAGCACCCGATGTCGGCGGATTCATCGCGACCGCGGTCTCCGCCGACGCGCGCGAGGCGATCGACGCGAGCAAGAGCTTCCTCGCGTATATTTTTCGCAACAAGCATCACGCGGAGAATATCCGCGCGGGCGGCGGCTCCGTCGACCAGGAGGGGCTCGCCGCCGCCATCGCGCGCCGCGATTGGGAAGGCGCGAAGAAGTATATCAGCGACGATGTCGTGCGCGCGCATTCGATTTCCGGCACGCCGGCCGAATGCGTTAAGCAATTGGAAACATTCGTGGCGGCGGGCCTCGATTTGCCCATTCTCTTGCCGATGGGGACCCCCGAGGCGAGGAAAAGGGCGGTTGAACTGGCCAGACAGCTATAATAAGAGTTTCGAAGATGAACGTAGAAACCTGGAGGGCCCGATGAATCTACGCGTGAAGG
This sequence comes from Binatia bacterium, assembly GCA_036522615.1. GTDB lineage: Bacteria > Desulfobacterota > Binatia > UBA9968 > UBA9968 > JAJPJQ01. The sequence continues at coordinate 7,519 of DATDFN010000316.1, forward strand.
GCGGAACGGTTCTTTTGCTTGTTGCCGTCGTGTCATTGCTTGTAATCGGCGGCCCCGCCGGGGCGCAGCCGGTCAATGTCGAGGCGGCGAAGAAAGAAGGGCAGGTCGTCGTCTACGGCGCGCAGGTGCCGCAGGCGATGGAAGGCGTCAACAAGGGTTTCGAGAAAAAATACGGCATCAGAGTCGATTATTGGCGGGGCTCGTCGACGCAGGTGGCGGAGCGCGCGCTCAGCGAATTCCGCGCCGGCAAACCCGGCTACGATGTCGTTGAGGGCAACCGCGGCGTGCAGCTGATCATGCGCGACGAAGGTCTCTTTGCGAAATTCATTCCGCCTTCGTCCGACAAATTCCCGGCAAAATTCAAAGAAAAGGACGGGATGATCACGCCGTGGCGGGCGCTCCCGATCAGCATTCTTTATAATACCGAGTTGGTGAAGCCCAACGAGGTTCCCAAAACGCTTGACGATCTTCTAAATCCCAAATGGACCGGCAAGCTCAGCGTGCCCGACCCGACGCGCCACACGACGACCGCGCAGTTCTTCTGGAACTTGAGCAAGTTCAAGGGCGACAAGTGGCTCGATTACGTCAAGGCTCTCGCGAAGCAGAAGCCGATCCTCGTCGAGTCGCTGGCGCCGGTCACGACGACGATCATCAAGGGCGAGGCCCTTGTCGGCATCGCGTACATTAAATACGTGAAGCAGTACAAAGGTCCTGTGAACTACGTCTTGATGGACAAGTATCTCACCGACCCTAACTACATGAGCCTCAGCGCTAAGACGGCGCGTCCGAACGCGGCGAAGCTCTACATCGATTACATCTGCTCGCAGGAGGGACAGAAGGCGACGGCGGAGGAAGGGGAGTTCCCCATGCTGCCCGGCATCGTGCCGCCGATTAAAGACGCCGAGAAGGTCGTCCCCGGCATGGTTTTTATGGACAATCCCTCCGAGGAAGAGTTCAACAAGCTCATGAGCTCAACGTTCCGACAAATCTTCTTCGGCCAATAATTCGAAGATTCGAGCGGCGTCCGGAAACGGGCGCCGCTCTCGCCTTCAGCCATGAACGGGACAGCGGTTTTGACCCGGGCTTTCGACCGGCCGATACGCGCCGTCACGCGCGATCCGCAGGTCGCCGTGCTCGCGGCCGTCGGCATCGTCATCGCTTATCTAAGTCTCTCGCCCACGGTCATGCTGCTTTACGGCAGCTTCTTGAGCAAACCGCTGGGCGTGCCCGGCGCTTTCACGCTGCGCCACTACGTCCGGGCATATGCCGATCCGGTAACCTATCAGCTGCTGCTGAACTCGTTCATCTTCGCCGCCGGCTCTTCCGTGCTCGCCACGGGACTCGCGGCGATTATCGCATGGATCACCGTCCGCACCAACGCGCCGCTCAGAAAGGTCTTTCAGCTCACGGCGATCGTGCCCAACATCTTTCCGCCCGTGATGCTCGCCGTCGCGTGGGGCGCGCTTTTGAGCCCGCGAACGGGCCTGCTCAACCGATTCGCGATGCAGATCTTCGGCCTGAACGAGGCGCCGCTCAATATTTATTCGCTGTGGGGGATGATCTTCGTCGAAGGGCTCATCACGACGCCGCTCGCGTTTCTCATCGTCTCGGCGTCGCTCCAGTCGATGGACCCGTCGCTGGAAGAATCCGCGCGCGTCGCCGGCTCGACGAATCTCCAGATCGCCCGCCGCATCACGCTGCCGATCGTGCGCCCCGCGCTGCTCGCGTCGCTCACGCTCAATTTCGTGCGCGCGATCGAAAGTTTCGACACGCCCGCCATCATCGCGCTGCCGGCGCGCATCGAGGTCTTCACGACGAAGATTTACCGCGAGGCGATCGGAGCCTTTCCGCCGAACCAGAATATCGCGGCGACTTACGCCGTCTCGCTTCTCTTGATCTCGATGGTTTTCGTTTATCTGTACCGCCGGCTGACGTCGCGCTCGGAGCGCTACGTGACGGTCACCGGACGCGGCTACCGGCCGATGATCATCGATCTCGGCAAATGGCGCTATGCCGCGACGGGCGTCGCGGCGCTGATCCTGCTGCTCATCGTCGTGCTCCCGTTCGCCGTCCTCCTGTTCATTTCCGTGGTGAGCTACCTGCATGTTCCCGGCGCGAAAACCTGGGAGCTGCTGACCCTCGACCATTACCGCTCCAACCTGACCGACAGCCGCACGTACCGCGCGCTGCAGAACAGCCTTATCCTCGCGATCGGCGGCGCTACGATATGCATGCTGCTGGCCTCCGTCACGGCCTACATGACGACGAAGACGAAGACGGCGGGGCGGTCGCTGATCGAGGGGCTCACGTTTATTCCCTGGGCGTTTCCCGGCACGGCCCTGGCGATCGGCCTGTTATGGACGTATGTCTATATTCCGCTGCCGATCTACGGCACACTGTGGATTCTCTTGATCGGATACATCACGCGATTTCTTCCGTACGGTCTGCGCACAATGACGAGCACGGTCGTGCAGGTGCACGACGATCTGCCGGACGCATCGATGGCGTGCGGCGCCGGTTTCTGGACGACGTTCCTTCGCGTTCTTCTGCCGCTGCTGCGTCCCGGATTCATCGCCGGCTGGATCATTCTCGCAACGATTTATCTTCGCGAGTTCAGCACCTCGATCTTCCTCTACTCGCCCGGTTCCGAGCCCGTCGGCCCGCTGCTGTATCATTTTTACGTGGACGGCAACCTGGGACCGATGTGCTCCCTCGGCGTCATTGTGAGCGTCATCTGTTTGATCCTGATCGTCGTCGCGCAGCGCCTCGGCCGCACCGGCGCTCAAGTAGACGTATAGAAACATGGAAGCCGGAACAGCAAAAAAACTGATCGAGAAAAATCTTCCATACGAAGAGATCAAGCGACTGCTCGTGAAGCTCGTGCAGACGCCGAGCCCGCAGACCGACTTGCTCGAAGCCGAGCCGCAGGTGCTCGGGCTTATTCGCGAGGTGATCAAGCCCGAGCTGGAGCGCTCGGGCCTGCATCCGGTCATCGACGAAAAGGGCAACCTGGTGGTCGCCCTGAAAGGCCGCGGCAACGCGAGCCGTCTCATGCTCGTCGGCTACGGCATGAACGCGGCGCCCAGCACGATGCAGGAGCCGTATTCGGGCAAGGTCATCGATGGCGCCGAGTTCGGCCTGCCCGGCGAATGCGTCTGGGGCCGCGGCGCGTGCGAGCAGAAAGGGAGCCTCGCCGCGATGATGGCGGCGGTGATGTTCATCGGCCGTAGCAAGGTCGAGATTCCCGCCGATCTATATTTCGTCGTCAGCACCGCCGGCGAGACCGGCCGGCACGACTCGCTCGCCTACGTTCTCGCCCACGACAACGTCAAGGCGGAGTGGGCGATCATCGACGGCCCGCCGGAAATTCAGCTCGGCAACAAGGGACGCGTCGATATTCTCGTGTCGGTGCGCGGCAAGCAGGCGCACAGCAGCCGGCCGTGGGACGGCGTCAACGCCATCGACGGGGCGGTCAAGGTGCTGGAGCGCATCAAGCCGTTGATGCCGTATCCCGGCGAGCGCACGCATCCCGAGCTGGGTAAGGTAAGCCTCACGCCGACCTCCATCGAGAGTTTTCCGAAAGCGACGCACACGATCCAGAGCGAATGCCGCATCGTCTTCGACCGGAGGCTGCTGCCGGGCGACGACCCGAATGAGGCGTTACAGCAGCTCAAACACACGATAGGCACGCTCGATCCATTCGTCGTCAGCGTCGAGCGCAAAGATTTCATGTACCCCAGCGAAGTCGCGAAAGATGCCGACTGCGTGCTGGCGCTGACGCAGGCGATCCAGGTGATGCTCGGCCGCGATGCGAAGTACAGCTATTCGACCGCCGCGAACGATACCGGCTTTCTCAATGTCAAAGGCATGCAGGCGATCAACTACGGCTCGCGCGATATTCGGTTCCAGCACACGGACCACGATATGGTCCCAATCCGGAGCGTTTCCGAGGCGGCCAGGGTTTTTGCGTTCATGGCGCTCCACCGCTAACGGTCGTTCACGCCGGATCGCTGCGCGGCTCCTTTAATGCCTTCTTGTAGATTTTTCCCGAGCCGGTGCGCGGCAGCGCGGCGAGGAATTCGACGAGGCGGGGACATTTGTAGTGCGCGAGCCGCGCGCGGCAATGCTCAATGATCTCGGTCGCGGTCGCAACCAAGGTGGGTTTTAAAACCACCGCGGCTTTCACGATCTCGCCCCAACGTTCATCCGGAACTCCCACAACCGCCGCTTCCAGAATCGCCGGATGCTCATAGAGCGCGTTCTCGATCTCCGTGGTGTAGACCAGCTCGCCGCCGGTGATAATCGCATCTTTCTTGCGGTCGACGATGTTGAGGTAGCCTTCGGCATCGATCGTCGCCAGATCGCCGGTACGGAACCAGCCGTCGGTAAACGCCTCTTTCGTCGCCTCGGGCAGCTTCCAATAACCCGAAGTGACGCGGTCGCCGCGGGCGAGAATCTCGCCGACGGCGCGGCCGTCGGCCGGCACGTCCGACCCGTTATCGTCGACGACTCTCAGGCTTACGCCGAGGGCCGCGCGGCCCGTTTTCGCCCGATAGGCGAATTGCTCCTCCGGCGCGAGCTTGCGCAGGTGATCCTTCAGCAGCGAAAACGTCAGATAAGGACTCGTCTCAGTCAGACCGTACGTCTGAACGTACTCGCAGCCGAAGGTCGCGATAATTTTTTGCACGAGGCGCGGCGCGATCGGCGCTCCGCCGCTCATGATGAGCCGCAGCGACTCGTAGCGATACGACGCCGCGTCGGCGCTGTTGACGAGGTCGTTCAGCATCGTCGGGATCAAGTTCGTGACGGTTACGCGCTTGCCATCCAGGAGTTTCAGGATGGACGGCGGATCGAAGCGGCCCGCCATGGCGTGGCGTCCGCCGACCCACGTGATCGCCCATGTCGCCCATGCGTCGGCCAGATGAAACATCGGCGCGATGTGCGCCCATACATCGCCGTCCGAAAGCCGGAGCTCGGCGATCGTCGACAAAGCGTGGCTGTAAATATTTCGATGCGTCAGTACGACGCCTTTCTGATGCCCGGTGGTTCCGCTCGTGTAATAGATATTCGCGGCGTCGTCTTCGCGCCCGCCCGGGTCGCGCAGCGGCCCGGCGTGCGCCGCCGCCGTCGTTTCGATGTAAGGGTCGGCCGATGCGCCGCCGTCGATTCGGCTCCACAAGATTCTGGCGCCGGACTTGCTGCGCCGTGCGGCGTCTTCGGCCAGGTCCGACCAGGCGGAGTCCGCGATCAGAATCCGGCTCTCCGTGTCGTCTAAAATGTAGGCCAGATCGCCGGCGGCGAGCCTGTAATTGAGCGGCACCAGCACGGCGCCGGCATGCACGGCGGCGAAGTAAGCCTCGAGCATCCGGTGGCAATTTCGATGCAGAATCGACACACGATCGCCGCGCTTTACACCCCGATCGGCGAGCGCGGCGGCGAGCCGCGACACCGACTCGGCGACCTGGCGATAGTTCATGCGCACCGAGCCGCAGGAGACGGCGAGCTTTTCCGGGTATTGCGCGGCGGCGCGCGGGAGTATTTCGGTCAACAACATGGAAGCGATGTTATTGCCGCGGCGGTTAGCTTGCAAGAAGAGGAAGGAAGTTGGCGGAGAATTGAAAAGAATCGGAATATGGTTCATGGTGAGCGCGACGCCCCGCCGATGAAGAAAATCCTCCTAGTCCTATTTGCGGTGCTGCTATCGGCCGCCAACGCGACCGCCGGTGAACCGCCGAAGGTGCGCACGATTGGGTTTCTGGCCGAGGATCAGGCGGCCGCCGGCGACGTAGCGGCGCTGAAAAAATGTCTCGCCGATATCGGCTATGTCGACGGCAAGACGATCATCATCGAAAGCGCTAACGCCGGGGGGAAGATCGAGCAGATCGATCGCGCCGCTGCGAGCCTCGTAGGAAAAAATATCGACCTCATCGTCGCGAACGGCGTTTCCGCCGCGCAGGCGGCGCGGCGGCAGATCGCCCGGTCGCAAACGCGAACAACGCCCGTCGTGGTCGCGTCGCGTAACGAGACGATCAAGCCCACGGCGAATATCACTGGAGCGAACAACATTTCCGCCGACCTCGGCGTGCAACGCCTGAAGCTCTTAAAAGAGATCGCGCCGCGAATTTCGCGCGTCGCGGTCATGTGGCACGAGGTCAATGCCATACCGGCGAATTATTTGAAGCAGGTTCGGAATGCGGCACAGTCGCTCGGCGTCGAAATCGACGCCAGGAAAGTGAAAAACTCCGGACAATTGCAGGACGCCTTCGATGCCATGGCCGCCAGTAAGGACGCCGGCTTGATCCTCGAGCCGCAGTTGTTATTCACCGGCCGCTTCGGCGAGATTGTGTCGCTCGCCGCCAAAGCGCGATTGGCGACGGTGTCGGGCGTCGAAGAATTCGTCGCGGCGGGGGGCCTCGCTTCCTACGGACTCAGCTCCGATCAGATGTGGCGCCACACGGCTGTTCTGATCGACCGCATTTTCAAACAACGTAAGCCAAAGTCCGGCCAAACCGCGGAGCTTCCCGCCGGCCAGCCGGAAAAATTCCAGCTCGCGATCAACTTGAAGGCGGCCGCCAACCTCGGCGTTGCCGTGCCGCGCGATGTATTGAAGCGCGCCGACAGGGTCGTGCAGTAGCCCCGGTTTCCGCTGCCGTCGATTAAGGAGCTCAGATGCGCCAGTTCGAATACCACATACTCGTCACCGCGGATCTTTCTGAAACGGCCTTGAACGATCTCGGAAGGCAGGGCTGGGAGCTAGTCTGCTCGACGCAGAGCATCATGTACGGCAGCTGCCTTCTGCTCAAGCGCGAGCTTGCGACAGACAACAGGGAACCATAAGTGGGCGCGATAAGCGTTGTCGCCGCGCTCATCGTCCGGAACGGCCGCATCCTCATTTGTCAGCGGCGCGGCGGGCCGTTCGCGTCCAAGTGGGAATTTCCCGGCGGAAAGGTCGAGCCGGGCGAAGCCCTCGTCGCGGCGCTGTTCAGAGAGTTGAAAGAAGAGCTGGATATCGAAGCCACCTCGGCCAAGACGATATTCCGGCACGAACATCGGTATGGCGAGGGCAGAGAGATCCACTTAACGTTCTTTCGTGTCGATGAATATACGGGCGTCATTCGCAACCGGATCTTTGAGGATATACGCTGGGCCGAGCCCAAGACTTTGCCGCAATTCGACTTTCTCGATGGCGACCTGCCGCTGATCGCCAAGATCGCGACGGAGGGAATGCCCGACTGATCGGGACGTCTTTCTCAACTTCGTCGCAGCCGCCGAGTTCGAAAATCCCGCCGCAATAGTGTAGTCCCATAGCCGGAGCGCAGACGGGTGTCGACCGATATCTGGCAGATAACAGTCTTTTCTCTGGCGGTCGCGTTGGCGAGCACGGTTGTCATCCTGCCGTTTGCGATCGCCGTGGCATGGCTGCTGGCGCGGAAGCACTGGGCCGGCAAGACGTTTATCGAGACGCTCGTCATGCTGCCGCTCGTCATGCCGCCGGTGGCGACGGGTCTCATTCTGTTGAAGATCTTCGGACGCAGGAGTCCGGTCGGCGCCTGGCTTTACGACCGCGGCGCGGAGGTGGTGTTTAACTGGAAAGGCGTGCTGATCGCGATGGCGGTCATGTCGTTTCCGTTGCTCGTGCGCTCGGCGCGTAGCGCTTTTGCCGAGGTCAACCCGCGGCTGGAGCAGATCGCCGCGACGCTCGGCGCATCGGGTCCGAAAATCTTTTTCGCCGTGACGCTGCCCCTCGCCTGGCGCGGCGTCGTCGCCGGCTGTCTGCTCGCTTACTCGCGGGCGCTGGGAGAATTCGGCGCGACGATTATGGTCGCCGGCAACATTCCGGGGCGAACGCAGACGCTCTCTCTCGCTATTTTCAGCTTCGTTCAGCTGGGCCACGACGACGAGGCGTTGACTCTGCTCGGCGTGACGATCGCCTTGGCTTTCGTCGCCGTCGCGCTTTCCGAGCGCCTCGCCCGGCCGACAGTTAAGACGTGACGCCATGCTGCTCCGATGCCGCGTTCCGCTCTCCACATTCACGCTCGACGTCGATGTTGCATTCGAATGTCGAGCGGCGGCTATTATTGGACCGTCGGGCGCCGGCAAAACCACTTTGTTGGAAGCCGTCGCCGGACTGCGTCGTGTCGAAGCGGGCGAGATCGAGATCGGTGGGCGCACGCTTTTTTCCTCGGCGCGCGGCATCGATGTGCCCGCGCGCGAGCGCGCCATCGGCTATGTGCCTCAGGACCCGGCGCTCTTCCCGCATCTCTCCGTCCGAAAGAACATCCTTTTCGGCGCCGCCAGTGCGGTCGCCCGCGACGGCGCCGCAGAATTCTCTCTTGAACATGTCGTATCGCTGCTGGAGATCGGCCATCTGCTCGACCGGTCCATCGATCACATATCCGGCGGCGAGGCGCAGCGCGTCGCGCTTGCCCGCGCGCTGCTCTCGCGGCCGCGGCTCTTACTGCTCGACGAGCCGCTGGCATCGCTCGATGTCGGATTGAAGGAGCGCATCCTGCCGTATCTCAAGCGGGTACGCGATGAGCTCGCCGTTCCGATGATTTATGTCACACACGATACCGTCGAAGTGCTTTCCCTGGCCGACTGGGTGATCACGATCGCTCACGGCCGTGTCGTCGCCCAGGGCGCGCCGCAGAAGGTTTTGACCTCGGGCGCGGTTTTAGCTGAGATCGACCGCGGCCGGCTGGAAAATGTTTTCGGGGCCGTGCTGGTCGAATCGAACGCGGACGAGGGCCGAAGCCGCGTCCGGCTTACCTCCAGCGGCCATCTCTTTATCCCCTATACTCCCAAGCCCCTCAATTCACGGCTTCAGGTAGGCATCGCCGGAGACGATATACTGATCGCGACGCAAAGACCGGCAGCGATTTCCGCGGGAAACGTTCTTGAAGGGATCATTCGCGAGCTCGATGTGGCGGGAGCACAAGCGATTCTCCGAGTCGACGCAATCGAGGAATTCTTCGTACGCCTCACGCCAACGGCCGTTCGGCGGCTTGAGTTGTCGGTTGGGCGCAGCGTGTTTTTAATAATAAAAACAAGCTCTTGCGTGATTCTAGGCGACGAATTAGGGGACTTCAGGTATTGACACTAGGCATGTAAACGCGTATCTTGGGCGCCACTATGCGGGGGGCCCAGACGCTGCTCTTGAGTGTGACCTTGGGAGCGGCCCTATTCGCGGCCGAGCTTCGGGCAGAGATGTATCAGTGCACCGAAGCCGATGGTGCCGCGATATTCACCAACACTCCGACCCGGGCCGGCTGCCGGCTTTTAGGCGGCCGCCGTGAGCGCTTTCCGGCGCCGGTGATGACCAGCGACCCGAGTCAATTCGACGACTTGATCAACAACTCTTCGGAACGCTACGGGGTAGATCCCGCGCTCGTTCGCGCGGTGGTAAAAGCCGAATCGAATTTCAATCAGGCGGCACGCTCGCCTAAGGGCGCGCAGGGTTTGATGCAGCTCATGCCCGATACGGCGCGGCTTTATAACATTGCAAATGCGTACGATCCCATAGAGAATATTGAGGGAGGCGTACAACACTTGCGATTGCTCATCGACCGGTATCGCGGGAATCTGCAATTGGCGCTCGCTGCATATAACGCCGGCATCCAGGCGGTCGAAAAATACGGCGGCATACCGCCGTTCGCAGAGACGCGTGAATACGTGAAGCGTGTGCTCGGTTTTCACCAGCGCTACACCCAAAATTCCCAGCTCGCCGTAGTTCAAAGCCAATAGCGGCGGGGGCCGCCGTGTGGACCCTGCCCAATCTCCTCAGTCTTTTTCGCATCGCCGTCATTCCGTTTCTCGTTTATCTGCTCACGTTTCCTGACCCGGGAAGCGCGATCGCGGCGGCGACCTTGTTTCTTGTCGCCACGCTAACGGACTTCTTCGACGGCTATTTGGCCCGTCGCCACCGCGCCGTTTCCGATATCGGCAGGATCCTCGATCCTGTCGCCGACAAGCTGCTGATCCTGTCAACGCTCATCATGCTTGCGGCGATCGATCGCGAGCCCAGCGTTCCGGCGTGGCTCGTCGTGATTATCGTCGCTCGCGAGACCGCCGTGACCGTCCTTCGCTGCATCGCCTTGACGGAAGGAATCGTCATGGAAGCGGAGGATCTCGGCAAATACAAATTCATTCTGCAAAGCTTCGCGGTTGTCGGCCTGCTCGTGCATTACGATTACTTCGGTGTCGATTTCTATGCTGCCGGGATGTACTTCCTTGTGGTTTCGACGGCGATCGCGCTGTGGTCGGGCGTGAATTACCACGTGCAATTCTTCCGGCGTTTTCAACGCCGGATGGCCGAATGAAATTGACAAAGTCCGGAGCTTGGGATAAAAATTTAGACCATGCGGGTGTAGCTCAGTTGGCTAGAGCGTATGCTTGCCAAGCATAAGGTCGCCGGTTCGACCCCGGTCACCCGCTCCATCTTCAAGGCCCTGTAAAACAGGGCCTTTTTATTTTTAGCGGCACAAATGGCTTTCCGACAGTGCCTGCGCATCACGGCCATTTCCCGGCCGTTATCAGCTGGTAAAAAATTTCGCCTGGGCATTTTTTTCGTTGCAAACGGAATTTCTCCGAGATATGAGAGGCGGCTGTCATGCTTACCTCGATCGTAGTCACAGTTGCCGCCGTCGTCGCCGTCTGCGCCTATGCCGCAGGTTCGTTGATTCCACCTAAGCAACGCCGCAAACGACGCTCCACGGACATGCGCAGCGAATTGCTGGCCCGCCGTGTTAGCGGAGGCATGCGCGGCTACGATACGCCGGAGCTCTTGCGCGAAGACACGCGCACCCGAAACGGTGCCATGCGCGGGACTTCGCCCAACAACGCCCCCGAGTCGAACAGCTAAGAGCGCTTCATCCAAGGGATAAAAAAAAGCCCCGGAGAGTGCTCCGGGGCTTTTTTTTGGCGACGCGAAACAGTTACGAAGCGCGTCGAAGCGCCTGGCCCGAAAACTCGACGACGCGACGCCACAGGCTGGCCTGCGACTTTACCGGACTTGTAGGAGCAGCGGTTTTATCGAGAAAGCGCAGCTCGATGTCGCCAATCTCTGCAAGGTCATGCCCACAGTATCGCTGTAAAATCTCGGCCACTGTTTTGCAGGCTTCGGCATCTTCAAATGACATACTGCCGACGTAACGGCTTTTGTCGTAATCGATGAATAAGAAAATCCTATTGAGCGGAAGCCCGAATGTTTGTCCTGTCGGGTAGTAGGTTTTGACTTCTGTAAGCACACCCACTTCGCCAGCCGGATGGCTTTTATTTTCTCCGCCTATCCAACTCCACGTCGGCGGCCAGTTGCGCAGACCGCCACAAGACTTCAGTGGATGATTACGCAGTTTCATGTAACTCCTCCCTAAAACAGTGTAACCAGTTACCTAACAGCGTCCGCTTGTTACACAAGTCGGGGGAAACCCTGATTTTCGAGGAAATTCCCCCGGACTCCCCGCGGCCGCACCATACGAATGAAACAGCACCTAATCATGACCCATGGGTAGCTTTCAATAAAACTGGGGTCACAAAAACCGCTTTTGGCTGTGACCTGTCGAAATAAGAAAAGGGCCCCGATTTCGGGGCCCTTTTTTAGTATGGGGATGTGGTTGGATTTTGCTTAATGCACCAGCGCAGGCTGATCGGATGCACTGTGCGCTTGCGGGTTGCGGAGGCTGCAGAACTCCTCGTAGTCGATGAGCTCGTGAATGGTCGGCTTCTCGCCGCACATCGGGCAGCCCGGGTCCCGCTGAAGCTTCAGCGTATTGATCTCGTTCGTCAGCGTATTGAAGCAGAGGAGCTTGCCGACGAGCGTCTCGCCCTTGCCAAGAATCAGCTTAATCGTCTCGAGCGCCTGGATCGTTCCGATGAGACCAGGGAGGACTCCCAAAACGCCGGCCTCGGCACAGGACGGCGCCATGTCCGCAGGAGGCGGCTCGGGATAAAGGCATCGATAGCAGGGTCCCTTGCCCGGATAGAAAACCGTCGCCTGACCTTCGAACTGAAAGATGCTGCCGTGCACATTGGGCTTGCCTGTGAGCACGCACGCATCGTTCACGAGATAGCGCGTCGGGAAATTGTCGCAGCCGTCGACGATGATGTCATAATCCTTGATAATCTCCATGATGTTTTGCGACGTGAGCTTTTCCTGGTACGGGATCACTTTAACGTCCGGATTGAGGCCTTCGAGCGTCAGCTTCGCCGACTCGACCTTCGGCATGCCGACGCGGTTGTTGCTGTGAAGGATCTGCCGCTGCAGATTGGAGAGATCGACGACGTCGTTGTCGATGATACCAAGCGTCCCGACGCCCGCTGCGGCGAGATAGTATGCGGAAGGCGATCCGAGGCCGCCGGCGCCGACCATCAGAACTTTCGCCTTCAGCAGCTTCGCTTGTCCGACTTCACCGACTTCGGGAAGCAAAAAATGGCGGCTATAGCGCGTCGTCTGTTCCTGTGTGAACTGATGGTCCTGAACCCATTTGTAGCCGGCGGTCTTCCATGCGCCGTATCCGCCGGCCATCGACACGACATTCTGATAGCCCATCTCTTTAAGGGCTTTGGCGGCGAGGAGCGAGCGGGTGCCTCCGGCACAGTAGGCGATAATCGGGGTCGACTTTTCAGGTACCGTGGTCTCGACCTTGATCTCAAGAAAGCCGCGCGGGAGCGATACCGCGCCTTCGAGATGACCTTCGCGATACTCGTCTTTTTCACGGACATCCAAGAGCATGTGGCCGTTCTTTTGGAGCAGATCTTTCGTTTCCTGAACCGAAACCTCTTTGATCTCCGTGCGGGCCTCGTCCATGAGCTGCTTAAAACTTTTCGGCATTATTCCTCCGGATTCCTGGACCTAGTAGGTCTAAGTTACACACGCGACCAGCGGAAGTCAACTTTTACGACTAATCCACTCTGAAATATCAAATAATACCGCGGGCTTACCGCGGCACGCGGACTTCGATCTGAAGGCCGTTGGGGTCTTCGCAGAAAATCGTAGTCAGCTTGCCGGCGGCGTCGCGGTTTTCGCGCAGAATCTTGGTTCCTTTGGCTTGGAAATCCCTGGCAACCGCTTCGATATCGTCGGTGACGAAGCCGTAATGATGCACCCCGACGGGGCCGTCGGTTTCCATGAGCTGGAGGGGAGCTTCGCCGTCGACTTTAAGAAAACAGAAGCCATAGCCCGCCGAGCCTTTTCTCACCGGCGTCGGCTCGCCTCCCAAAAGTTTCTGATAAAAGGCGATCGACTCCTGAAGGTTTTTGCACAAAATCGCGACGTGCTCGAGTCGATAATTCATTCTGCGCTCCTTTTACGGATGATCTGTGCAGAGGTTAGAGAAAGCCGTCTCCGCGGTCAAGAGCGAGACGTGTTCCTACGATAGTTGATCTTACTTCTTTTTGTAAACTTGAGCGCGGTCGACGAAGCGATGCGGAGACGATGTCACGTCAGAAGTTTCGGAGGATGTGCGCCTAGTGACTTTTTCGGTCCTCACGGTCTCGGTGACCGTGAAGGCGAGCAATAACGCCGTTACGACCGCGCTCAAGCCGAAAATGATGAAACCCGTGCTGTAGCCCTGGCGCTCCGCGACCCAAGCGAAAGCCGCCGGACTGATGAGTGCGCCGACCTGGTTGATGAGCCGCCAGAAGCCGAAAAAGCGCCCGCGTCCCGCCGCCGGGGCCATGTCGGCGCCGAGCACTTGCATGCTGCCGGCGGTGATGCTGCCGGTGGCCTGGATCCACAAGAAGCCTGCGATAAACGTCGCCAGTCCCCAGCCCAGCGCCGCGCTCGCGGCGAGATAGAAGACTCCCAGCGAGATGAGTATGAAGCCCGGCACCATAGTGACTTTGCGCCCGAAACGGTCCATGAGATAGCCCGCGGCGAACGTGATGGGAATGCCGACGATCGTGCCGACGGTGGCGAGACCGCCGAGCACCTGTGCGCCGGCGCCGTAGGCGAACGTCGCGTAGAGAAGCAGCGTGCCGCCCCAGAGCACGCCGCGCGTCGTCGATGCGAAAAACTGCGCGCTGAAGAAGCCCAGGTAGCGCGGCGTCATCATAGACTTCAAAAGCGCCGACGTCGGCAGCTCCGGCTCGCGGCTCGCCGTCCCGCGTTGCCAACCGGGCGAGGACTCCCGCACGAGAAAAAAGCTCGGCACGATGGCGAGAAAGGCGAGCGCGCCGTAGGCAATGAACGGCAGGCGTATGCTCGACAGCGCGAAGATGCCGCCGAGCGCCGGGCCGATGAGTCTGCCGGCCCGCTCGGTGCCGATCATGCCGCTCATCTGCCGGCCGCGCTCGCGCGTCCGGCTGGCGTCCGCGATCATCGCCAGCCGCGCCTGGCGCCATATTTCACTGCCCACGCCTTCGATGAAACGATACGCCAGCAATTCCGGAAACGAATGCGCAAAGGCGATGAGGAAAGAGGCGGTTGCGGTGAGAATCGGTCCGGCGAAGAGCATCGGCCGACGTCCGAACCGGTCGACGAAAAAGCCGGTCGGCACCGTCGCGATCATCTCGCCGAGCCCGTGCATGACCAGCACCAGCGACGCCACCGCGAAGCCCGTGTCGAAAGACTTGGCAAAGACGGGCACAGCGGGCGTCGCGATGCTGTATCCCAACGCGAGAATGAAGCCGGGAAAATAGAGCGTCAGGAATTGATACGAGGAGAGGACCCCGTCGGTCGCGATTTTTCTCGCGTGCAGGAATTTGAACATGCGGAAGAGGCGTCCGCATTTTCTAACACCGCGAAGTGAATGCGGTCAAGGCGAGAAGGCGGCGCGGAGAAATCGCTGCGGGTATTTACTTCTCGGGCGTTTTGAAAGGAAAAAGTAGGTTGCTCTTGCCTTGATAATAAAAGCCGAAAGGAATGGGAACGAAAAGCGTGTGATCGTAGGTCGCCCATTCGCCGACCGTCGCGCCGCGCCGCGGCCGAACCGACCAATAGTAGTTCGTCGCGGGCTTGAGGCTTTCCTGGAGCGCGTGTTCGGTTGTCGTAAGTCCCTCGCGACAATAGATCGCTTCGCCCGCCTGACCCGAGTCGAGGACTTCGAAGACTGCGAAGTCGTACCTCGAGTCCGGCTCGGTCAGCGGCTCCCACCGAAACGTCGGCGTAAGATTCGCCACTACGGTCGGAGAGTAATGACCGACCTCGGGTTCGGTCGGCTTGATGCCGCGATGCGTCGAGCACGCGCCGCAGATTATCAACAACGCGAACAGCAGACGTGCAGCGGGTTTCATTTATCGCTTCGCCGTAGAACCTTACCGAACGCCCAGTTCCTGATGCGCGCGGGCGAGATAGCTCAGGTCGAGATATTTGTCCGGCGTCGGATAAGGCGGCTGCTTGAAGAGCGTCGGTCCCATGAGGTCTATGAGGCGCTGAAAACCTTCGCGGTTGACCGAGCCGTCGCGGCTGATGATCCCCTGCGAGAGATAATCATCTACGCTCGCCCGCGTATATTTGAGCGGAATGCCCGTGCGGCGGCTGACCAGCTCGGCGGACTCTTCTTTATGCGCGTGCGACCACTGCATCGCGCGGACCATCGCCTTCAAATAGCGCACCGTTAG
>DATDFN010000317.1:0-2901 GCA_036522615.1 Binatia bacterium
TCGAACTTGTTCGGCGCGCTGACGAACGGCCGGCCGGTGAGCGCCGCGATCTTCGCCGCGGCGCGCTCGGCGAACTCGGGATGCGTGTTGAGGCCGGTGCCGACCGCGGTTCCGCCGAGGGCCAGCTCATAGAGCCCCGGCAGCGTCGCCGCGATGCGCTTGAGATCGTTCTCCAGCATCTGCGCCCAGCCGGAGATCTCCTGCCCGAGGCTGAGCGGCACGGCGTCCATCAGATGGGTCCGGCCGATCTTGATCACGCCCGCGTACGCCTTGGCCTTTTGATCCAAATCCTTTTTCAGTTCGCTGACCGCAGCGGATAGAGCGCCCAGGACCTCCACCGCGGCGATGTGCATCGCCGTGGGAAACGTGTCATTGGAGCTCTGCGCCTTGTTGACGTCGTCGTTGGGATGAATCGGCTTCTTGCTGCCCATGATGCCGCCGGCGACTTCGATCGCGCGGTTGCTGATCACCTCGTTGACGTTCATGTTCGTCTGCGTGCCCGAGCCGGTCTGCCAGATGACCAGCGGAAAGTGCTCGTCGAGCTTCCCTGCGATCACCTCGTCGGCCACGCGGATGACAAGGTCCCCTTTCTCCTTCTCCAGAAGCTTGAGCTCCATGTTCGCCTGCGCGGCGGCTTTTTTGAGAATGCCGAAGGCCTTGATCAATTCGCGCGGCATCGTGTCGCGCCCGGCGCCGGCCTGGAAATATTTGAGCGAACGCTGCGTCTGCGCGCCCCAGTAGCGGTCCGATGCGACCGCGATGTCGCCCATCGTGTCTTTTTCGATCCGAGTCTCGCTCATGGCGATGCTCCTAGCTTCTCAACGACCTAACGCGCCGCCCTGGCTCCTCGGACACCGGGCGAGGTCGGCTCCGGAAATGGCTCGTCGATGCGTTCGTTCCTACCGCGGAAGCGCTCGGGCAGCAGGTGCTCGTAGGGCATCAGCTTCTGCTGGAGCGCGAAGCGGTCTCCGTCGGCGCCCTGCTTTATCGCATCGATCTCGGCAATGCGCTTGGGCGTGTCGGGGTGGTCGATGTAATCCTTGGCGCCGTAGCCGCGCCAGCCCGGCGGAAGCTCCATGCCCATGACGTCGATCGCTTCGTAAGCGAGCGACGGCAGCGTGTCGCTTTCGGACTTCCAGGTGGCGAGCGTGCGCTTCAGCCATTGCGCGTCGTCGCGGTGCGGAAAGTCCTCGCGGAAGTGCGCGCCGCGGCTTTCGGTGCGCGTGAGCGCGCCGTAGGCGACGCAGAGCGCGAGCTTAAGCATCTTCCGCACGCGGTAGGCGGTGACGAGCTCGGGATTGGCGCCGCGCGCCTTGTAGCGCAGCCCGATGTCGCGGCTGCGCCTGAGGAGCTTCTGCAGGTTGTCGACCGCCTCCTCCAATTTTTTTCCGTTGCGGAAGATCCCGACCTTGTCGGTCATCGTGCGCTGCATCTCGGCCATCAGCGCCACCGCGTTTTCCGTGCCCCTGCCGTCGATGAGCGCATCGATCTTCGCCTGCTCGCGCCGCAGCGTCTCGTGGACCAAAGCGGTCGGGATGTTCGCGTCGTTTTCGGGGCGGTCGCAGAAATCGGAGATATACTCGCCGACGATCATGCCGGCGACGACGGTCTCGGCGACCGAGTTGCCGCCGAGCCGGTTGAAGCCGTGCATGTCCCAGCAGGCCGCTTCGCCCGCGGCGAACAGGCCTTTCAGCGTCGGGCTCTCGCCGGTGTAGTTCGTGCGCACGCCGCCCATCGTGTAGTGCTGCGCCGGCCGCACCGGCACCCACTCCTTCACGGGATCGATGCCGAGGAAGTAGTGGCAGATCTCGTAGACTTCGCGCAGATTGTGCTTGATATGGTTCTCGCCGAGCAGCGTGATGTCGATCCAGAGATGCTCGCCGAACGGCGATTTGGCGCCCTTGCCCTTGGCGATGTGCTCTTCCATACGGCGCGAGACGACATCGCGCGAGGCGAGCTCTTTTTTCTCCGGCTCGTAATCGGGCATGAAGCGGTGGCCCTCACCGTCGCGCAGCAGGCCGCCGTCACCGCGCGCGCCCTCCGTCAGAAGAATGCCGGCGGGAAAGATCGGCGTCGGGTGAAACTGCACCGCTTCCATGTTGCCGATCGTCGCGACGCCGGTCTCGAGCGCGATGGCGGTTGGGATGCCTTCGCAGATGACCGCGTTCGTCGTCACCCGATAAATGCGTCCCGCGCCGCCGCCGGTGATCGCCGTCGCCTTGGAGACATAGGCTGTCAACTCTCCGGTCACGAGATTCCGCACGATCGCGCCGTAGCAGCGGCCGCCGTCGTGGATCAACGCAATCGCCTCGGCGCGCTCGTGCACCGGGATCGCGGCGCCGATCGCCTGGTCGCTCATCGTATTGAGCATGGCGTGGCCCGTGCCGTCCGAGACGTAGCACGTGCGCCATTTTTTCGTGCCGCCGAAATCGCGCTGCGCGACGAGACCGTGCGCTTCGTCGCGCTCCGTGATCGTGACTTTCTGGCCGTTGATGATCACATCGCGGTCGCCTTTGCGCACGCGGCTCCAGGGCACGCCCCAAGCCGCCAGCTCGCGCACCGCCTTCGGCGCGGTGTTGACGAACATGCGCACGACCTGCTGGTCGGCGCCCCAGTCGCTGCCGCGCACCGTGTCCTCGAAGTGAACGTCCTCGTTGTCGCCCTGTCCTTTGATCACATTGGCGAGACTCGCCTGCATGCCGCCCTGCGCCGCCGCTGAATGCGAGCGCTTCGGCGGCACGAGGGAAAGAATAATGACATCGTGGCCGCGGCGCTTCGCGCCGATGCCGATGCGGAGACCCGCGAGGCCGCCGCCGATGACCAGAACGTCGGTGTAGATGATCTTCATAAATAGACTCCGGTGACCTAGTGCGCAGCTTCACTCGGCGACGCCCAGGACGG
>DATDFN010000318.1:0-6861 GCA_036522615.1 Binatia bacterium
CGTTATCCGCGATCCCGCGAAAGCGCGCGTGCCGGAGATCGCGGTCATCCCGGAGATCGTCGGCGGCTCGGAGGACTGGCGCAGCTACTGGAAAAAGATCAAGCGCATCGACGACGAGAGCTATTCGAGCGCGCATCATTAGGGCGCGATCGCGACGCCTCTAACGCCGTTTCGCTCGAGCGCCTTGGCGACGAGCCCCGATGCCTTGGCGTCGGCGATGAACTCGCGCAGATATCTCAATCCTTCCGCGCGGCCTTTCGGGATTCCCACCGCCTGGCCGATCGCCATGAAGCGCCCGTCGAGCACGCGGGCGCCGGAAAGCTTCGCCGCGTTCGCGATCAGCGTCTGCTTCACGCCGGCGAGCGCTTCCACTTTTCCCTCGACGAGCAGGGCGAAAGCTTCCGGCGGCGTGGCTGTTTTAACCGGCTTCGCGTGCTTCAAGTTCCGGCTCAAAAATAATTCGTAGGCCGCGCCGGCCGAAAGCGCGATGCGCACGCCTTCGCGGTCGACGTCCGCAACGGTTTTCAACGGCGAGCCCGCCGGCACAAGGTAAGTGCCTTCAATCTCGATGTACGGCGGCGTGAAGTCGATCTCGCCGCGGCCGGGATCGACCGCGAGGAACGCGACGTCCCATTCGTTCTTTTTGAGTCCGTCGACCATCTTACCCGCCGCGTCGTACTGGACGAACTCGACCGCCAGCCCGGTACGGCGGCCGAGCTCACTCGATAGGTCGACGACCACGCCGCTGAGCGCGCCGCTCTGCGGATCTTTTTTCGCCAACACCGGGTTCGCGTGATTAACGCCGACGCGGATTTTCCCCGTCGGCGCGAGGTCGGAGCGTAGAGCGGGGGAGATCGCCATAAGTGCCTCCTTGAAGCAGCTGCGGATTATTTACCGTATGGCAGTCGACGCGTAAAGCTCAAGCGGGCGCGGATTACGCGACCGGCTCGTCATCCTCGTCGTCTTCTTCCGGCCCGATCGCGAAGGTGTTCTTGTCGTCCTCTTCTCTTCGGCCGGCGATGTCTTCGGCGGCTTCGCCCGCGAGCACAGCCGCCAGGTCTCTCATCACGGCGGGGTCGTCGCGGTAGCTGGAATGTTCGAAGACGAGCGTCGTACAGTCGACCTGATAGGCCGACGC
The DNA here is from genome assembly GCA_036522615.1 of Binatia bacterium. Lineage (GTDB taxonomy): Bacteria > Desulfobacterota > Binatia > UBA9968 > UBA9968 > JAJPJQ01. Next base: position 1,139 of record DATDFN010000318.1, read on the forward strand.
CGGAACGCGCGCAGGATGCTCGGCGCCTTCGAGGCCGAGGCGCGGGCCGTGATTGAAAAGCTCGGAAACCGCGAGAACTTTGTCGTTGCGTGAGAAATAGGTCGTGAGGCGGCGCCCTTCGCCGGCGGCGATATTGCCGTCCTCGCCTTTTTCCAAAATGTCGCCGTCGACATCGGGCGCGAAGAACGTTATCTCTTCGACGATGAGACCGCCGGGGCCGGCGGCGGGGATCGCCGCGACCGCCGAATAAGCCGCCAGCCCCTTGATTACCAGATGCGCGCCCATGCTGTGCGCGTTCAGATGAAGCTTGTGCGCGGCGAGGACCGGCCGGAAGTCGAGGAGAAAATTCAAAAAGCCGAACGCCGCGTACTCCGCCTGCTCGCGGTCGCCGAGATATTCCGACCACACGCCGTAGCTCGGCCAGGTGAAGCCCATGACGTTCCCGTCGAATCCAGCCTTGGCGATTTTCTTTTCAAACGCGATGTACGCCGCCGAGACGCGGTCGAAATCGTTGTTGAAGCCGTGCACCAGGAGCAGCGTATCTTCGTCGGTGGGGATATCCGCCAGCGTCTTCTGCTTCGCCTCTTTTCCCTCGGACTGTTTGGTGATCTCGTACACGGCGTAGGCGCCTTTGGCGATGCGTTCGTGGCCGAAGGTGCGATCGGGATTTCGCTTGCGCGTGTTGACGAGAAACATCGAATGTATCGGAGACTAGGGTTCGCTGCCGCCCGTGTCAAGCATGGTTTGACTCTCGACGCCGGAACTGTCACTTTCGGGCCTCAACCGGGATTTCCGCGACGAGAAATATTCCGCGATGCTCCACCACACGTTTCGAGCTTTTCGTCACCGCGATTACCGCATCTTCTGGGTCGGTCTTTTCTGCGGCCATACCGGCACGCTGATCCAGTCGACGGCGCAGGCGTGGCTTATCTACGAGCTCACCGACTCGACCTTCTATCTCGGCTTGGACGGGTTGTGTCTCGGCGTGCCGCGCGTGCTCTTTTCCGCGCTCGGCGGGGCGGTGATCGATCGAGGCGACCGGAAATTGATCTTTCTGCTCGATCAATCGGCCTTTCTCATCACCGCGCTGTTCCTCGGCATCATGACGACGACGGGAGCGATCCGCGTCTGGCACATTCTTGCGATTTCCGCGGTCACGGGCGTGTTGCTCTCCTTCGAGCAGCCGATCCGGCAGACGGTGCTCGCGGCGACCGTGCCGAGAGAAGATCTGCTGAACGCCACGACTCTCTATAATCTGGTGTTTCACGGCGCGGTGCTGTTCGGGCCCGCGCTGGGCGGCGTGCTGATTCCGTGGATCGGCGCGCAGGGCTGCTTCTATATCAACGCGGCGAGCTACGGCGTTGTGTTATGGACGGTGCTCGCGATCCGCATTCCGAAGACGCCGGCGGCGGCAGGAGAAAGAAAGTCTCTGCTCCACGAAACGTTCGAGGTTATCGGTATCGGCTGGGGCCGGCCGGTTTTCCGGTCGTTGTTCACGACGCTCACGATTATCAGTCTGTTCACGAAATCGTACACGCAGTTCATGCCGGCCTTCGCGAAAATTCTCGGCGTCGGCGCTCCCGGGCTTGGCGTTCTATTGATGGCGCCGGGTGCGGGCGCCGTCGTCGGCGGTCTCGCGCTCGCCTCGCTGCGCCGGGCGCGCCAGGTGCGCACGCTGCTGCTCGTCATGACCGCGGGCTTCGGTCTTGCGCTCGCGGTTTTCGCGCATTCCCCGATCTTCGCGCTCTCCGTCGCGGTTCTCGTGCTCGTCGGCGCGTTTCAGACCGCGCTGCTGTCGCTCATCGCCTCGATCCTGCAATTGAACTCCCAGGAAAATACACGCGGGCGGATCATGGCGCTCTACGGATTGTTGAACCGCGGCCTCGGACCGATGGGCGCTTTTCCGCTCGGCGCGCTCGCCGCATGGATCGGCCCGCCGCTCGCGATGTCGATCGCGGCGCTGTTAGCCGTCATCGGCACCGGCTGGGTCACGCTGCGGAAACCCTATTCGGATTCTTTCGGCGTCGTCGGCGGAACGAGCGGCGAAGCCGTGAGCCGAGGCGCTTGATCTTCAGCCATCTCGCGGGACTTTTTTATTTTTGCGATTTCGCGGCGCGCGGCGAGCGCGTCGCGCGCCCACACGCTGAACGTGTAAATATACTGCGTCCCCATATTCACCACGATCACCCGAAATAAGTGAAAGGCGACCACGAGCGGCACGCCGACCTTCAGCGCCTGCGCGGTAATCGTCATTTCCGCGAGACCGCCGGGAGATGTAGCCAGCAGCATCGTTGCGATCGGCAGATTGAAAAACCAGGCGAGCAGCAGACCGGCGATGACGGAGGCGACGAGGATAAACATCGAATTCAAGAGCGCGAACGGGATGAAAAGCTTGTAGCGCGCGAAGAAGGCTCGCTCGTAGCGCGCGCCGAGCACGAGGCCGAACATGAGCTGGGCGAAATCCGTGAAGCCGTGCGGAACGGCCGAGAGCTGCACGCCCGACATGGTGAGCGCGGCGCCGAAGAAGATCGGGGCGAGCAGGTAGCCGTTGTGCATGTGCAGGCGCTCGGAGACTTCTCCCAGGACGCAGCCGATGAGAAGCCAGGGAACGAGTATCGCGTAATCGAGCGGCACGTCGGGCCGGTACGCCGAGGCCACGAGCGGTATGCCCCCGTAAGTCAGCGCGAAAGGGATTAAAATCACGACGAGCGAGACGCGCAGGCTGTGCGCCACGGCGACCGGGGCGATCTCCGCGCCGTACTTATCGGCCAGCACCGCCATCGCCATCGCGCCGCCGGGAATCGAAGCAAAGAACGTCGACTTACCGTCGACGCCGGAGGCGCGGCTGAGCGTTAGGGCCCCGAATCCCCCGACGATGAAAACTGCGACGGTCGCGGCGAGAATCGCGGGGAAATTGGCCGCGAGCTCGCGCACGACCGACGGCGTGAAGTAAAGCCCCACAGCCGAGCCGAGGATGACCTGGCCCATTTGGCGCGCATACGGCGGCGAAGCCATGGGCGCGCCCATGAGATTCAGCGCCGCGACGGCGATCATCGGGCCGATCATCCACGGGATCGGGGTATGGAGAAGATGGAAAATATATCCGGCGGGCACGCCGACGGCGACGGCGCGGAGGACTGGGGTAAGACGATGGAGATTTAAATAGTTCATAAAAATGTAGGGGCGATGCGCGAACCGCCCCTACATAGTCAGGCCGGAAGCATCAAATCAATGTCGAGAATCTGCGTCTCGCGCCTATTTTATTGCCGCTGCCTGCTGTCCGGGCTTTAAAATCAGCTTCTGCACGCGCCAGTTCAAAACCTCGGCGACGTAGAGCTCGTTCTCCGAGGGGCACGCCATTTCGTGCACCCAGCCGAACTGCTTGAGCTGTTTGCCGGATTCGCCGAGCACGCCGAGAACTTTTCCCTCGAGCGTCATCTTATAGATGCGTCCTGGAAATGCATCCGCGCTGTAAAGCACCTGCCGCGGACCCGGCGTAATGCAGATCGCCCAGGGGGCGCCGGGCGCCTGCGTTCCCTTCACGTCCTCCGCCGGCATGTTGCCGATCGCCGGTCGGACGGTCGCGCGATCGAACGGAACCTTGATGACGATCTCGTGCAGGAACTTCCCGTCGCCGTCGAATACTTGAATCCGTCCGTTGCCGCGGTCGCCGACGTAGACATTTCCCTGCGCGTCGGAAGCGATGGTGTGCGGCGTGTTGAACTCGCCCGGTTTGTCGCCGCGCTCGCCCCACGATTTGAGCCAGCGGCCGTTTTTGTCGACCTTGGCGATGCGCGAGTTGACGTAACCGTCGCTGAAGAAGGCGTTTCCGGCGCCGTCCCACGTCACGTCGGTCGGCTGGCGGAAACGGCCGTCGTCGTGCTTCGGCGGCGGTCCGGTGCGCTTGTACGGCGCCGCCTCGTCGGAGGCTTCCTGGCGCCGGCCGAAGACCATCTGCACGCGGCCCTCGGGGTCGAATTTGACGATCATGTCGGTGCCCTTGTCCACCGTCCACACGTTGTCGTCCTTGTCGACGCGGACCGTGTGCGCGAAGCCGAAGGCGTAGAGGTTTTTACCGATCTCGCGCAGGAATTTTCCGTCCGGCGCGAATTCCAAGAGCTGCGCGGCGGCGGCGCCGAAGTTGGGTCCGGTTGTGTTGCCGCGCGAGAAGACGAAGATGTGCTTTTTAGAATTCACCGCGACGCCCGCGACCTCGCCGAGATACATGTTCGGAGGCAGCCGGACCGCGTTGGGCGGCGAATCGAACGCGATCGTGGGAACGTCCTCCGCGAAAGCGGGGGCGCTCAGCGCCGCTAAAAATGCGATCAGCCAAAATTTCATCGCGATCTCCTTTCTCTCATAGCGTCGATGCACTGTATTATCGCGTTATCTGGTTTTGATGCCGAGCTCTCTTTGCGCCTCTCTCAGGGCCGAAAGATCTTCGACTTCGCTGAGCGGCACGTCGCGCTCCACCTTGCCGAGCCGCTTGGCCTCTTCGACGATCAGGCGCAGCCCGTCGTCGGGCACGCCGCCGTCCTCGTGATAGCCCTTGAGCACGCTGTTGTAGGAAGCGGCGGCCGTCTCTTTGTCGAGCTTGAGCCATTCCATCAGGAATTGGAGCGCGCCGTCGCGGTTGCGATGGATGTAGCGGTTCGCCTTGATGCCGGCCTCGATCACGCGCTTGATCTCGTCGGGTTTTTCTTTGATTTTCTTCGTCGTCGCGACGAGCCCGCTCGCGGGATAGTTGAACAGGTCCAGGGCGCGGGCGAGGAGAACCAGGCCCATTTTCGCGCCGAAGAACTCGAACGGTGTCGAGCCCATCGCCGCGGCGGCGAGTCCCTGCTGCACGGAAGCGAGCCGCGACTCAAAGAGGCCGGTGGCGAGAAACTTAACTTCTTTGTCGGGATCGAGACGGAAATGCTTAACGATCAATCTGCCGCCGACTTCGAGCGGACTGCCGTAAGTATTGATCGCAATCGCCTTGCCCCTGAGATCGGCGACCGCTTTATATTCCGGCCGGGCGACCAGCACGAAGGGCGCGCCGGTAGTGAAGCCGGCGACGGCTTTGACGGCGACTCCGCGGATTGTCGCCGCTACGCCGGGGCCGATCGCGGTGTAGTAGTCGATCTCTCCCGCCGTCAGCGCCGCGAGAGCGACGGGCGGCGTCATACGGATGAACTCCGCCTGCAGTCCTTCCTCTTTGAAGAAGCCGCGTTTCTCTCCGAGAGGAAGCGGCAGGAACTGGACGGCAAGCTCGGGGAAGCCGATTCGGATTCGATCCCCCGCGTCCGCGGACGCGGCGAAAAGCAAGAGAACGAGCGCGGCCCCGATCGCGTTTCTCATCAATGCGCCAGCGGGTCCGGTCGCAGTTGGAAGTGCACGGCGAACGGCTGCATGCCCTTGCCGCCTTCCTTCAACCAAGGCGCGCGGTCGCCGCTCGTCGTCCAGAGTCCGCGGCCTTTCCACCCGGCGTTCGCATCGTCGATACGGCCGTCGAAGCCCTTGGCGTAAAAGCCGAGCGGATAGGGAACGCGCAGCACGATCATCTTGCCGTCTTTCATGGCGATCAAGCCGTCGTTCAAGTTTCCCGTCGACATCGGCACATCCGCGCCCAGGCCGAAGGTGTTGTGCTGGTCGACCCAGGTGTAGTAGCTCGACTCGGCGCTGTTGTCGCCGACGCCTTCGAAGCCCGGGCCGGGATATTTGTAGAAGCTCCAGCCTTC
>DATDFN010000319.1:0-4423 GCA_036522615.1 Binatia bacterium
GGCGCAGCGCGAAGGCGGCGGCGAGCGCCGCCGCGCCGAGAATCAGCAGCGGCAGCTTGAGCGGCGCGGCGCGATATTCGGCCGTCACACGATGTTGGCCCGCCGGTACATCGAAGCCGATGAAGCTGGGCGACACCATGAAGGTGGGCGTCTCGCGGCCGTCGACGAGAACGCGCCAGTTGGGATGATAGTTCGTCTTCAAGACCACGGTCGACGCGGCCGGACAATCGGTCTCGAGATCGATTCCCCCGGGCGCGACTTCCCGCTCGACGATCTTGCCCGCCGGACAGCCGGCCGCCGACGACGTCGCTGTCAAGTTCTGTACAGTGCGCGCCGGATAATCGTAGCGCACGGCGCGCTTCAGCGCCGGGCCGTCGCTCTGAAGCCAGTCGAGATTGTAATGCAGCAGCACCGCCTGCGATGCGGGAGCCCGGCGGTCGGCGACGGTCACGAAATCGGCGTAGCCGCCGGTTTCGGCGCGATAAAGAATGTAGCGCGGCGTTTCCTTGATCGGCTTTAAAAAATCCGCCGCGGGCCAGCCGCGCGGCGCGACGACATACCGGACGTTGAAGAGATCGTACTGCGCCTTGCTGCGCTCGTCGAAGTGCCAGATCATGTCCGCGCTGAGCGACATGTCCGAATAGGGCGGCGCGAACGCAACGATCCGGTTGAACGTCAGCAGGTCGTAAAATTTAATGTCCCCGAACGCGAACTCTTTGCCCCAGTTGGCGCGCAGTCCCGCGTAGACGCGGCCGGGCGGCAGCTCTTTCACCGCCGCGATCATCGCCTGCGCGTCGGCGTCTTCGGCGACCGCCCTGCGCGTCCGCTCGATCCACTGCGTGTTGAGCCCGTAGAAATACCGCCGCTCGCGCAGCGCCGGCACGAGTAAAACGAGAAGCAGCGCGACGGCCGCAACCGGAACAATTTGGAATTTTGAATGTTGAATTTTGAATTTAGATTTCAAAATTAAGAATTCAACATTTTGATAAAGCCACTCGCCGCCGAGGCCGATCAGAAAGACTATCGCGATCTCGAGGCTGCCCGAGAAGCGATGGATCAGCATGCCGTGCGGCAGCGGCAGGAAATCGAGGAGCCGTCCCCAGGTCGGGCGGCCGAAATAGAGCGCGAGCCAGACGACAAACAGCGCGAGCGCGAGGCGCGCCGGGCGCGTGCGGCTCGTAAGCGCGGCGGCGATCCCGAGCGCCAGCAGCACGGTCAGGACCGGCAGGCGGTCGTAGTCGAGAAGATCGCCGTTGGCGAGCCACTTTAAGATCTCGCCCGCGCCGAACGAATCGTATTTCCAGCTCTGGAGATAGGGGCTCCAGCCGAAGTAGGCGCTGTTCAGAATGTAGGGCAGCCACATATAAGAGCACGCGACCAGCGTCAGGACGCCGGCGATCGCCAGGCGGAAGAAACGCGGGCGCCAGTTCTGCCGGTCGGCGTCGCAGAGAAACATGACGAACACCGTGATCCCCAGCATGTACGAATAAAGCAGATGCGAAACCGCCAGGACTACGCACCATACCACCGCCGTGAAATACCCCGTGCCGCGCTCCATCAGGCGCTTGAGGTTGACGAGCACGATCAAAGACAGATGCGCCGCCCAAAGCTGCGTGTAGAGGCCGAGGCCGCGCCAGACGTAGCTGTCGTATTCGAGGCCGTAGCGATGATTCGAGGAGAGCAGGCTCGCGGCGGCGGCGCCCGACGCCGCCGCTACAGCGGAAAAATCGAGCCGCCGCATCGCCCAGAATACCGTGAGCGGAAACGTTACCAGCAGGAGATAGCGGGCGGCGTTGAAAACCGTCAGCAGATCGACTTGCTCGAACAGCGCGCGGTGCAGCGCCACGACCGCCAGATGCGGCAGATGCTGGTAGTAGAAGAAGAAGGGGAAGCCTAGCTCGAGCTGCGGCAGCCAGTGGTCGAGGATGTTTTCTCCGCGCGCGAGCGCCTCGCTCGCTCGCTGGATAAAGAGGAAATGTACGGCATCGTCGTTCAGGCTCGGAACCGGCAGCGAGACTTCAGGGAGAAGATAAATCGCGTTGAAGACGACGGGAGCGAATACGAGCAGCGCGAGCGCGGCGTTTTTCCAACGGTCGGGGCCGTTTTGAGGCAAGCTATACGTCTCCGAAATTTCCGTGGCGGCAACCGGGTGCTGGGCTTCTCAACTCGGATGGCATGATACCATGGGCCCGGATTTTGCGCCAGATTTTTGCGGCGTTGCGCTGATCTTTATGCGAAAGAAGGCGGCCCCGTCGGAGGCCGCCTTACGAGCGGGAAGAATGGAAAATAAACTAGCTGACTAAAAGTTTCTCCCGAAGACCATGAATCCCGCACCGTTAACCATATTCGCTCCGCCATCGGTGCGCAGTTGAATCTGGGTTATCTGCGCCGAAGTGTTGAACCACTCGCCGTAACCGATTTCCATCTGCGCGAAAGTCCCCTGCGAGGTGGCCTCTTCCTGCTGCCGAATGGTGCAAACCTTCCGGTTGGAAGAGCGGTTGGAGCAAAGCACCTCCACCGTCCGGCCTGCGTTAATCGCCGTCGGACCGAGCGTGATGTGTCCCGACGAGGTGAAGTTGTTGCTACTGAGCGCCGGCGTGCTGGCGTTCGAGAAGTTGATGTGCCGGGTATGATAGTTCGTCGTCGTCGAGTCCGCGTTGAAGCGGAGCGAGGCGATGTCTCCGCCGCCGGCGTAGCCTGCAATACGAACCACGATCATCAGCATATCCCTTGCGGCGATCGTGATCGTCGAAGTCGTGCCGCACGACGAAGAGCAGGAAGCGGAGCCGAGAAATTCCCATCCGCTCAATTTCTCGGTCGAGCCGTTAGTGCCGCCCACCCATACATTGGCGGTCGAATCGTAGGCGAGCTGGCCGCTTACGGTCGGCGCCGCGCCGGCCGCCACCGGCGCGCGGAGCCCGGCTGTGGCCGACGCCGCATTTAAATCCAGAGTCCCGGCCGAGGTAAAGGTGTTCGCCGCGTTATTCTTGACTAATGCCGTCCCGTCGCTGAGATCCGACGAGGCCGCCGAGGTGCCGGAGCTGACGCGGCCCTTCGCATCGGTAGTGACTTTCGTATACGTACCCGCGGTGCCGACGTTGTAGTCTTGCGTGGAGGCGAGACTCCCCGCGAGCTGGTTGAAATTATAGTCGTTGGTTGCCGCCGTTACCGCGCCCGAGCGGCCAAAGACGGAGGTAACGGCGCTCGTACCCTGTGTCAGCGTCAGTGTTCCACCCAGCGCGACCGTGCCGCCGCCCGTGAGCCCGCCGGCGGTGTTGATGGTGACCGAGTTGTTTGCCAGCATCGAGTTGGTGACGCCGCCCGTGGCGACGGAGATCGTCCCGGTGCTGGTGATCGGTCCGCCGGTGAGGCCGGAGCCGGTTGCGACGCTGGTCACCGTTCCGGCATTCCCCGAGATGGTGATTCCGGTGCTTGCCGGAGTCAATGTGATGTTCGAGCCCGCCACGAGGGCGGGGCTGGAGAAGTAGTTTGTTCCGTCGGTCCAGATCTGTGTGACCTGGAACCGGCCAAGCGAGATCGAACTCGTAGCGCCGTTGATTTGTGCGCCATTCGGCGAAATCGTCAACGCGGTTGCGTTTAGGTTTTCCGCGCCGATGTACCACGTGGAGCTCGGCGGCGTCGACGGCAGAGTCAATGTCAGACTCGAGCCGTTCATCGTAATCAGCTTGCCGTTATCGCCCGCGACCGCGGTGTAGCCGGCGGTTTGCGCGTTGACGCCGGCCCCGAAGGTCCCTGTCGCACCTGTAGCTCCGGTTGCGCCAGTGGGACCTGTGGCCCCAGTCGCTCCCGTTGCGCCGGTCGCTCCATCACTGCCGTTAAAACCCGCAGCGCCGGTTGCGCCGGTCGCGCCTGTCGGTCCAGTCGGACCTGTTGCACCGGTCGCACCCGTCGGCCCGGTCGGGCCAGTGGCGCCGGTTGCTCCGGTCGGTCCGGTTGCGCCCGTTGGACCGGTCGCGCCCATGGCGGCGAGCTTCGACCAGCACGCTTGTGAGCCGTTGCCGCAGTCGTCGGCGCCGCCGGGAAAATCGTTCGCGTTGCTCGTGTGGTCAAACAGCGCTAACCAGGTCTCGCCGTTGTACGTGACGACATCGCGGACTTGATAACTCGTTGTGTCGGCCCATACGCCTTCGAATACAATGCCGACTGCGCCGGTCGCGCCTGTGGGTCCGGTCGCGCCAGTCGCACCGGTCGCTCCCGTTGCACCTTGCGCTCCAGTCGGACCCGTCGCGCCCGTCGCACCTGTTGCACCGGTATCGCCCGTGTCGCCTTTAGCTCCGGTCGGCCCCGTCGGTCCCGTCGCGCCAGTAGCACCGGTCGAGCCCGTATTACCCTGCGCACCCGTCGGTCCGGTGGGACCTGTCGCACCGGTTGCACCGGTATCGCCCGTGTCGCCTTTCGCACC
>DATDFN010000320.1:0-11676 GCA_036522615.1 Binatia bacterium
CCGCGATCGGCGCTCGCGCGCGATCTTACGGCGTACCGACGGCTTTCAAGAGCTGCGCCTCGGCGACTTTGTAATTGTAGATCGAGTTGACGTAATCGACCTCCGCGCTGGCGTAGAGCTGCTGCGCGTCGGTGACTTCGATGATGGAGCCGACGCCGACCTGATAGCGTCCATTGGCCAAATCCAAGTTTTCTTTCGCCGCGTCCTGCGCGGCCTTAAAGGATCTTATGCGCTCCTGGGCGCTCAACAGATTAGCATAGCCCTGCTCGACCTCCAACACAACTTGTTGTTTCTGCTGATCGGCCTGCGCGCGGATCGCGTAATACGTGCGGACGGACTCTTCTACTCTGTTAGTCGTACGAAAGCCGTCGAAGACGGGGATATTCAGGCTGAGCCGGACAAGGTAGCTGGGCAGCAACGGGAACAATGGCCGCTTCCCATCATTACTTACATGCCTCCACGCCTCGTTCGCATCTAGAATGAAATCGGGCAAGTGACCGCGGCGGTTTGTGGCAATTACTTGATCCTGCGCACGTAATTGCGCCTCAAAACTTTTAAGCTCCGGGCGAATGTTATATGCTTGCGCGCGAGACTGATCTAAGGTCATTGGAAATGCTACAGTCGAGAAGTTTTGAATCTGATCTTGGGTCAGCTCCGTAACGACGACGTTGTCTGGCAAATCCGGCAGCCCCATCGCGTTTTTCAAGGTTACCCATGCGACTCTTATCGTATTTTGCGCGCCGATCAGGCCCGACTGCGCGTTATAGAGGTTCGCCTCGGCGCGAGCGACGTCGATCTTCGCGCGCGTGCCGACCTCGAAGAAGGCGCGCGCCTGCTGCACGATGAGGTCGCGGTCGCGAACCGTTTCTTCCGCCACGCGCGCCAGGGCGCGCGCCTGCAGATAGGAATAAAAGGCCTGCTTGACGCCGAGGACTACCGTGTCGGCCGTGGTTTTGAGGTTGTAGCGGGTGGCATCCAGAGTTTCACGGGCGGATTGAACGGCGCCCTCGCGCTTGCCGAAATTGTAGAGCGTCATGTTCGCTGCTGGCGAGATCTGAACGAAATCGTTGGCCTGTGCAGCCACGTTCTGCCCGCCGGACTGATTGCTACGTGAATATTGGCTGTTTAAGGTTATCGTCGGGTAATAGGCTGCGAGCTGCTGGCGCACGACGGCGGCCTGCGCGCCGATTCGCTCGAACGCCTGCTTGATGCTCGGATGATATTCGAGGCCGTTGGCGACCGCCTGGTCGAGAGTCAGGACCGGACCGGCGTTCGGAGGTGGAACGACCACCGGCCGCGACGGCGGAACGGCGGGCGGCTGAGGAGCAGGAGCGTCGGCGGCGTAAATCGAAACGCGAAGGGCGGTGAAAACCAACAGCGCTGATATCAGAGCCGATGCGATTCTCGTTGCCGGCATAAACCTCCTACGAAAACTTGACAAAGACGAATGCGGTTATACCTCTTTTTTTCCTCTATGCAAAGCGAAACGGCTATTTGACAAACCCACTATCGGGCCGTACACTAAACGCCTATTTAGCACAGTGAACTATGATTCAGTCAAGCGCTAAAAACTCCGGGCGGAAAGCCGTTCTCAGCAACTATCGTACCCGATCACTGTTGGAAGCGACGCGGAAAGTCATCGCCGACGGCGGCTTCGACGCCGTGACGATGGAGCGGGTCAGCGCAGAGGCCGGGCTCACCAAAGGCGCCGTCTATTTATATTTTCCCAACAAGGAACAGCTCATCCTCGCGGCCGTGGAGGAGATCTTCTCCGACATGGTCGAGCGTATCGAGGCGCAGGTCGACGCCGAAGCCGGTCCTTGGGAGCGGCTTGTGCAGACGCTGCGCGCCCAGCTCACGATCATGGAGGAACAGCGTGATCTCATTCGCGCGCTGCTGCTCGACCGCCGCCTGTTTCGCGACAGCCCCGGCGGCCATCAAGCGCGTCGCTTATTCAAGTACCGCGACCGCCACGAGGAGCGGCTGAAGCTTTGCATCGACGAAGGAGTCAAAAAAAAGATCTTCCGATCTATGGATGCGGCGCAGGCCGCCTTCTATATTAACGAGATGGCGATCAGCACCGCGTGGCGCAGGATGATCGGGCGCAGCGGTCAGTCGCTGGAGCGCGACATCGAGCACCTGCTGGCGTTCATCCACCTGTTGATCCACAAGCGCGCGCGGTACACGGCCGCATGACCGATGAAAATTAGCTTGCATACCGCGCTCCTCGCGGCGCTCGCCCTTTACGGCTGCGGCGGCGACAGCGCCGCCTCCAAGCAGACGCAAGCGGCCAAAGCCGACGCCCCCCTCGCCGTCACCGTGACCCCCGTGCGCGCACAAAAGGTCACTCGCTTTGTAGAAGTCGTCGGCACCCTTTACGCCAATGAAGAAGTCACGGTCTCGAGCGAGCTGGACGGCCGCGTCGCCTCGCTCGGCGCGGATCTCGGCGACCGAGTCGCGCGCGGGCAGTCGCTCGCCAGGATCGACGACGCGGAATTCCGTTTCGCCATCAAGCAGACCGAAAGCAATCTGCGCGAGAACCTGGCGAAGCTCGGACTGGAAAAGACTCCGGTGGGGGATTTCGACGTCCAGCAGACCTCGCTCGTCAAGCGGGCGAAGGCGGACTTCGACGACGCCACGCTCGCGCTCAAGCGGATGAAAGTGCTGCACGAGAAGCAGTTCGTCGCCGCGCAGGATTACGACACGGCCGAAACGCGCACGAAGATGAGCGGCGCCAATTACCAGTCGAGTATCGAGGAAGCGCGCGCGGCGCTCGCCGCCGCCTTTGCCAAGGAGGCGCAGCTCGACACGGCGCGCAAAAAGCTGCAGGACACGAACATCGTCGCGCCGCTTTCCGGCTCGATCAGCAAGCGCTCCGTCTCGGCCGGCGAGTATGTCAAGGTCGGCACGCCGCTTTTCATGATCGTCCAGGACAACCCGCTGAAGCTCCGCGGCATGATTCCCGAGCGCTTCGCGCCCGAGGTCCGCGCGGATCAGGAGGTCGAAATTCGCGTCGACTCGTTCCCCAACAACGTCTTCAAAGGCAAGCTGACACGCATTAGCCCCTCTTCCGATGTCACGAGCCGCTCCTTTCTCGTCGAAGGGGTGGTGGACAATCCCGACCGGCGCTTGAAGCCGGGCTTCTTCGCCCACGCCGCGGTGACGACGAAAGTCGACCCGAACGCGCTCACGGTGCCGCAGCAGGCGGTAATCTCGTTCGCCGGCGTCAGCAAAGTCTTCGTTGCGGAAAACAACGTCGCGCGCGAGCGCATCGTTCAGACCGCCGGCAGGGTCGGCACCAACGAGGTCGAGATCGCCTCCGGCGTTAAGCCCGGCGAGCTTGTGATTATCTCGGGTCTGACGCGCGTCACTAACGGCGGCGCGGTCAAGGTGAGCGGCCCTGTCATGCCCCGCGACGGAGCGCCCCAGCCGTGAGCCTCGCCGATATTTGCATCCGGCGCCCGGTTTTTGCGACCATGCTGATCGCGGCATTGGTCGTGCTCGGAATCTTTTCCTATCGCGGCCTCGGCGTCGACCTCTATCCCAACGTCGATATCCCGACCGTCACGGTGACGACGACCCTCAAGGGCTCCAGCGTCGAAGAGATGGAGACCGCCGTCACGAAGCCGATCGAGGACACGATCAGCACGATCGACGGCATCGACGAGCTGCGCGCCGTGATCAAGGACGGCATCTCGATCATCACCGTTCAGTTCATCCTCGAGAAAAGCGCCGACGTGGCGGCGCAGGAGGTGCGCGACAAAGTCTCGACCATCCTGTCGCAGCTCCCGACGGGGACCGACCCGCCCGTCATTCAGAAATTCCAGGTCGACGCGATGCCGGTCATGAAGATCGCGGTCTCCGGCAAGCGCAACTTGCGCGAGCTGAGCGAGATCGCGCGCAAGCAGATCAAAGAGGACATCGAGTCGCTCCGCGGCGTCGGCCAGGTGATCATGGTCGGCCGCCAGGAGCGCGCCGTCACGATCGACGTCGATCCCGACCGCCTCGCCGCTTACAATCTCTCCATCGCCCAGGTGAAGCGCGCCGTCCAGGCGGAGAACATCGAGGTTCCCGGCGGCCGCATCGACCAGGGGCGCCGCGAGCTCGTGCTGCGCACGATGGGCCGCATGCCCACGGCCGCGGATTTCAACGATCTCATTGTCGGCAACTTCCAAGGCCGGCCGATTCTCATCCGCGATATCGGCGCGGCGGAAAACGGCGTCGTCGAGCAGCGGAGCCTCGCGCGCCTCGACGGCGAGAACGCGGTTCAGCTGATCGTCCGCAAACAGTCCGGCACCAACACGGTCGAAGTGGTCGACCGCGTCAAGGCGCGCCTGCAGCAGCTCCGCGGCGTGCTGCCGCAGGATATACGGAGCGAGGTAATCGGCGATCAGTCGCGCTTCATCAAGGCGTCGTACGAGGAAGTGAAATTGCACCTGATCCTCGGCGCGCTGCTGGTGGCGTTCACGGTGTTCCTGTTCATGCACGACTGGCGCAGCACGATCATCGCCTCGATCGCCATCCCGGCATCCATCATCGCCACGTTCACGCTGATGCGGATCATGGGCTTCACGCTCAACAATATCACGATGCTGGGGTTGATCCTCTCGGTCGGCATCGTCATCGACGACGCCGTCGTTGTGCTGGAGAACATCTTTCGCCATATCGAGGAGCGCGGCGAGACGCCGCGGAGCGCCGCGTCCAAAGCGACGCGTGAGATCGCGCTCGCCGTCATGGCGACGACGCTCTCGCTTATCGTCATTTTCGTGCCGCTCGCGTTCATGGCGGGCCGCGTCGGGCGCTTCTTCTCCAGCTTCGGCTCGACAGTGGCGTTTTCCGTCGCGGTTTCCCTGCTGATCTCCTTCACGCTCACGCCGATGCTGAGCTCGCGCTTTTTAAAGCCCCAGCGCGGCGCCAAATCGTCGAAGGAAAGCCGCTTCTATTCCTGGATCGATACATCCTACGGCTGGATCCTGCGCTGGTCGCTGCGCTACCGCTGGGTCGTAATCGCCGCCGGCATCTTCACCGTCTTCTGGATCATGCCTCTGTTCTCGATGATCGGGAAAAACTTCATCCCGACCGACGACCAAAGCGAGTTCGAGGTCATCATCCAGACGCCGGGCGGCTACACTCTGGCGGAAACCGACCGGCTGATGCGCGAGCTCGAGGGGCGCATCGGCAAGCTCCGCGGCGTGACGAATATCTTGACGACGATCGGCGATACGACCGGCAACATCAAGTCCGGCCAGGGCGATGTCACCCTCGCGGACATCTACGTGCGACTGATCGACCTCTCTCAGCGCGACTACACCCAGTTCGAGGTCATGGCCGACGCGCGGCGCATGTTCCAGGAATATCCCGACCTGCGCGTGAGCGTCCAGGGCGTGAATTCCTTCAGCGGCGGCGGCGTCCGCCAGACCGATCTCGAATTCAATCTCCGCGGCCCGAGCCTCGAGAAGCTGCAGGAGTACACCGACAAGCTGATCGCGCGCATGCGCGAGATTCCGGGGCTGGTCGACATCGACACCACGCTGTCGGTGCGCACGCCCGAGCTGCGCACGCTCGTCGACCGTAAGAAGGCGTCGGAGTTCGGCATCCAGATCGAAGACATCGCCGACACGCTGCAGACCTTCGTCGGCGGCGAGCCGATCTCGAAGTACAAGGAAGAGGACGAGGAATACGACGTGTGGCTCCGCGCCGTGAAATCCAAGCGCGACGACCAGCAGGCGCTCATGAATCTAACCGTCCCGGGAAAAAACGGCCAGCTCGTCCGCATCGCCAATCTCGTCGACCTGAAGGAGGACCTCGGCCCCTCCGAGATCGACCGCTACAACCGCCAGCGCAAGGTGACAATCGTCGCCAACCTGCTCCCGACCCTACCGCTCGGCGAGGCGGTGCAAAAAATCAACGGCTTCGTGCGCGAGCTCGACCTGCCGCCGAACTACACGGCGGACTTTACCGGCCGCGCCAAGGTTCTCGCCGAGACCGGCCTCAACTTCATGTACGCTTTCGGCTTGAGCTTCATTTTCATGTACATGGTCTTGGCCGCGCAGTTCGAGAGCTTTCTCCACCCGATCACGATCCTGCTCGCGCTGCCGCTCACGATTCCGTTCGCGCTCTTGTCGCTGATCCTGCTGCGCCAGCCGATGGACATCTATGCGATGTTCGGCCTGTTCATGCTCTTCGGCATCGTGAAAAAGAACGGCATCCTGCAAATCGACTACACCAACACGCTCCGCGAGCAGGGCATGGAGCGAGATCAGGCGATCCTCGAGGCGAACCACGCGCGCCTGCGGCCGATCCTCATGACCACGCTGATGCTGATTTTCGGCATGCTGCCGATGGCGCTCGGGCGCGGCCCCGGCGCCGCCTCGCGCGCCTCGATGGCGAAGGTCATCATCGGCGGCCAGGCGCTCTCGCTGCTCATCACGCTCTTGATCACGCCCGTCGCCTATTCGTTGTTCGACGATCTCGGACGGCTCGGCTGGGTCGCGGGCGCGAAAAACAAATTCGCGGCGTGGCGCGGCGCGCTGTGGGATAAGGCGGCCGGAATTTACCAGCGCACCAACGGCCGCAGCCGCCGCTCGTAGTATCGCAAGCATGTCATGCCGGGTCTCTCGTTTACCGCCGCGCTCGGGCGGTCGCTGCGCCATCGCAACTACCGTCTCTATCTCACCGGACAGCTCATTTCGGTCTGCGGCACCTGGATGCAGCAGGTCGCGCTCAGCTGGCTCGTCTACCGGCTCACCGGCTCCGCGACGCTGCTCGGCGCCGTAGGCTTCGCGTCGCAGGTGCCGATCTTCGCGCTGAGCCCGATCGGCGGCGTCGTAAGCGACCGCTTCTCGTGCCGGCGTATTCTCCTGCTGACCCAGTCGGTGGCGCTTGTGCAGGCGCTGCTGCTGGCTGTTCTTACGATCGGCGGATGGGTCGAGGTTCATTATCTGATCATACTCGGCGCGGTGCTCGGCATCGTGAACGCCTTCGACATGCCCGCGCGCCAGACCCTGGTCAACCGATTGGTTTCCGTCGAGGATCTGCCCAACGCGATCGCGCTCAATTCCTCAATGATCAATGCGGCGCGGATCGTCGGCCCCGCCATCGCCGGACTGCTCGTCGCGGCGCTGGGCGAAGGCTTTTGCTTTTTGCTGAACGCGCTCAGCTACCTCGCGGTGATATGGGCGCTGCTCGCGATGCATGTCGCGGAGTCGGGCCGCCGGGCGCAACAACACCTCTCGATCGCACACTCGCTCGCCGAAGGCGTTCGCTATATCGCGGCGAACGCGCCGATCCGGACGCTGCTGCTGCTGCTCGGCATCTTCGGGCTGGTCGGCATGCCTTACATGACGCTGATGCCGGTTTTCGCCGGCAAGGTGCACAACGGCGGCGCCGGCGCGCTCGGCGTCATGATGGGAGCGGTTGGCCTCGGCGCCCTCGCCGGCGCGCTGTTTCTCGCGCGGCGGAAGGAATTCCTGGGCATCGGCAGGATCATCGTCGTGTCCGGAGTCGGCTTCGGCCTGGGGCTCATCGTCTTCACCGCCGCCCCGGCCTACGCGCTCTCGCTGGCGATCCTGCTCGTGGTCGGATTTTGCTGGATGGTCTTGATCGCCGCTTCCAATACGGTGCTGCAATCGCTTGCCGCCGAGCGCATGCGCGGACGCGTGATGAGCCTCTTCTCGATGATGCTTGTCGGCATGGCACCGTTCGGCAGCCTGCTCGCCGGTACGCTCGCCGACCGCTTCGGCGCGCCGCTCGTCGTCGCGACAGGCGGCCTGTGCTGCGCGGCCGCGGCGCTGTGGTTCGCGCGGCTGCTGCCGCGGCTCCGCGCGGCGGCGATTCCCGTGCTCATCCGAAGAGGGATCATTTCCGATCCCGCCGTGCCGGCTACGAGCGACGCGGCGGTAATCACCGCGGACCGGGATTAAGGCAGAACGGCGAAGATTCTAAGCGGCGCGCCGGTGCCGCCTTCGATCTTCATCGGCGCGGCGTAAACCGTCGCCCCTTTTGTCGGCAGTTTCTCCAGGTTGGCGACGTTCTCGAAAATCGGCACGTTCGCATTGCCGAAAACCTGGTGCACGATGAAGTCGCGCGACGCGCCGTAGTCGATGCTCGCGGTGTCGATTCCCGCCGCGGCGATTCTGCGCTCCTTCACGAGGAACTCGGCGGCTTCCTTCGAATAACCCGGGAAGCGGAGATTTTCGGTGTCGCCGGGCTTATCGCTGCCGAAATATTGCTTGCGGTCCTTCCAGAATTTCCCCCAGCCGGTGTACAGGAGGACGATCGTGCCCGGCGCGATGCGCCCGTGGCGCTTCTCCCAGGTCTGCAGATCCGTGACCTGCAGTCGATAGTCGGCGCTCGCCTTCGCCTTGCCGCTTACATCGACGACGATCCCCGGGCCAATCGTCTTCGACAGCGGCACCTGCTCGACCTTCCATTTTCCCTGCGCGAAATGAAACGGCGCGTCCATGTGCGTGCCGACGTGCTCGGCCGAGCTGTAATCGTACGCGGCATACCAGTGGCCGTCGGTCATGCCTTCGGTGTGCTTTTCGAGTTTGAAGCCGTGCGCCGTCGGCCAATGCTGCGTCGCTTCGTTGAAGGGATAGGTCATATCGACGAGCTTCTTCTCGTCGACCGCGAGCGCCGGCAGCGCAACCAGAGAGACAAGCAGAACACAAAGCAGCGTTTTCATGGCTCACCCCGCCGCGGCGTCAATTTCTCCAGTTCTTGTCGTGCGCCGCTGAATTGCGGATTGATATTCAGCGCGGCCTCGAATTCTCGCCGCGCTTCGTCGCGCCTGCCGAGGTCGGCGAGAACCCGCCCCAGCTCGTAGTGCGCGACGTCGTCGCTCGGGCACAGCGCGAGCCCTTCGCGATAGAACGACTCCGCCTCGCGCGGATTGTTGGCCGCCTGCGCCTGCTCGAAACTGCGGAAAGCCGCCCGGCAGGCGCGCTGCTTTTCTTGCTCCGCCAATTCTTTTCGCATGCGGTCGATATCCTCTTCCTGCTGGCGGATGGTCTCGGCATTCCGACGGATATTCTCGTTTTCGCAGGAAATCAGGAGCAAGCCGAAGAGCGCGAACGAAATTGCGTAAACGAACTCGTCTCTCATCCGCGTTGACCGCGTTTTTCTTCGAGCGCGAGAAAAATTTTCTCCGCTTTGATCGGCAGGTCTTTCACGCGCACGCCGACGGCGTTGAAAATCGCGTTGGCGATCGCCGGCGCGACGGGAATCAGCGCGGTCTCGCCGATCCCCTTGGCGCCGAACGGGCCTTCCTTGTGCGGCACTTCGACAAGAATCGGGTCGATGCGCGGCGTGTCGCCGAGCGACGGAATCACGTAGTCGATGAAGTTGGGGTTGATGAGCTGGCCGTTGTCGTAAACCAGCTCTTCGAAGAGCGCCTGTCCCATGCCGGTAATGGACGCGCCGGCGAGCTGCTGGCGGCAGCCGAGCACGCTGATCGCCTTGCCGACGTCGACGGCGGTGACGTAGCGCAATAGCTTGAGCTTGCCGGTCTCGCTGTCGACCTCGACTTCCGCGGCGCCCGCGCCGACGAACCAGAACGCCGAGGTCGTCTTCTCGCCGCGCTCGTCGACCGTCTTGGTTTTCACCTGTCCTTGCCCGACGAGCGTTCCGCCGGGCATGCCGAAGCGCTTTTGCATCACCTCTTTATAGTCGAGCTGCGATTCCGGCAGGCGGACTTTTCCCTGCGCAAATCCAACCTGCTCGGGCGGAACGCCGAAGTCGTCAACCACGATCTGCTTGAGCTGATTCTTTACGTCCTGCGCGGCGAGCTGCACCGCTTTGCCCATGTGAAAGGTCGAACGGCTGGACGACGTCGTGAGATCGTACGGCACGACATCGGTGTCGACGCCGAGCACCTGGATGCGCTCGAGCGGGACCTCCAGCTCGCGCCCCGCGATCTCTGCCAGCGTCGTCTCCGACCCCTGCCCCATCTCGATCGTCCCGGCGTAGACCGAGGCGCTGCCGTCCTCGTTGAGTTTGACGACGGCCGAGGAGATCGACGGCGTGATCGTCGCCTTGATGAGGCAGGCGATGCCCTTGCCGCGCTTGATGTGTTTCTCTTTTGCCGGCTGCGGCTTCTCTTCCCAGCCGATCGCGTTCGCGACCTGCGTGAGGCACTGCTTAAAGCCGATACTCGTCAGCCGCTCGCCGGTGACAAACGTGTCGTTCTCCTCGTAGCCGTTCTTGAGCCGCAGCTTCAGCGGATCGATCTTCAGCGCGTGCGCGATGATGTCCATCTGCGACTCGTGCGCCCAGGCGGACTGCGAGACGCCGAAGCCGCGGAACGCGCCGGCCGGCGGCTTGTTCGTGTAGATCGACATGGAGTCGATCTTCAGATGCGGAATGCGGTACGGGCCCGCGGCGGTGTAGCCCGACTTTTTCGCCACGCGCGGGCCGATCTCGGCATAGGCGCCGGTATCGAGCAGAACCTCGCACTCGCGCGCGACGAGCGTGCCGTCTTTCTTGACGCCGGTCTTCATGCGGATCACCGCGCCGTGCTTGGTAATGGTATGGAAGACCTCCTCGCGCGAGAGCACGACGCGTACTGGTTGGCCGGCCTTGAGCGCCAGCGCGACCGTCAGCGGCTCGATCTTGGGATAGACTTTGCCGCCGTAGCCGCCGCCCAAATACGGCACGACCACGCGCACGCGCGCGACCGGCAATTTAAAAATATTCGCGAGCTGCGTGCGCACGACGAACGGATTCTGCGTCGTCGCCCAGACGGTCAAGCGCTGGCCCGGCTCAACCTGCGCGATGCACGCGTGCGGCTCGAGGAACGCGTGCTGCGCGGCGGGCAGGGTGAACGTATCCTCGAAGATGTGATCCGATTCGGCGAAGCCTTTCTCGATGTCGCCGCGCCGGAGCTTGAAATGCGTGCAGATGTTGGTGCCCTCGACGGGCCGAAGCTCGGCGAGGTCGGCGAAGCCGGCTTCGGGGACTTTGACATAATCGTGCACGAGCGTCGCGTTTCTCTTGAGCGCCTCGTGCACGTCGGTGATCGCCGGCAGCTCTTCGTATTCGACATCGATCGCGACGAGCGCTTCTTCCGCGGCATCCGGATTTAACGCGGCGACTGCCGCGACCGGATCGCCCACGTGGCGGACTTTCTCGACCGCGACGATCGTCTGGTCTTTGAATACCGGGCCGTAATACGGATCGAGCGCCGGATGATCGATGATGTCGTCGCGCGTGAGCGTCGCCACGACGCCGGGGATTTGCCGCGCCTTCGATGCGTCGATGCGGACGATGCGCGCGTGCGGATACGGGCTGCGCAGAATCCGGCCGTGGCACAGGCCGGGAAGCTTCATGTCGGCGAGGTACGCCGCCCGCCCTGTGACCTTGGCGAGATAATCGAGACGGCGTCCGTTCGCGCGCTCTTCCATATTATAATCCCGCCGCTTTCTTCACCGCCTGCATGATCTCGCCATAGCAGCCGCAGCGGCAAAAGTTTCCCGCCAGGTAATCGCGGATTTTTTCTTCGCTCGGACGCGGGTTCTCGTCGAGCAGCGCCTTGGCCGTCAGCAGAAAGCCCGAAGTGCAATAGCCGCATTGGAGCGCGCCGCAATCCATGAACGCTTCCTGCAGCGGGTGGAGCTTGTCGCCGTCGGCGAGCCCCTCGGTCGTGAGAATCTCCGCGCCGTCGGCGTCGACGGCGAG
>DATDFN010000321.1:0-9515 GCA_036522615.1 Binatia bacterium
TTTCATCTCGATCTGCTCCGCCTTGACCTGCGCCTGCTCGGTCTTGAGCCGCGTTAGCTCGTCTTCCAGCGCTCTGATGCGCTGATCCACGTCTTGCGCCCGCGCCGGCAACACAATCATCATCGCCAGCAGCAAGCCCGCAGCCATCACTCCGAAAGCCTTCCTCATAATCGCCTCCTTAGTCATACATCCAAAGCCTAGTTTAGATCGGAGTAAAGTCGTGCTTTTCTCCAAAGTAATGGGCATAGCTGGTCCTAAAGTCTTAGGACTTGTAAACTAAGTCGCCACGCCTTGTCAAGAGAAAAATTAAGAATTTTTTAGGCCGATTTTGCAGCGCTTGGCGCAGGAGCGAAGGGCTAAAAAAAAGGGCCGCCTCTCTCGCGAGGGCGGCCCTTTTGTGGTCAGGAAGCGGACGCTAGTTCAGGTTCGACGTACAGGTGGTGAACACGTTCGTCGCGTTGCCCGAGAGCGAATTTACACCGGCGCCCTGAAGGGCGCGGCTTTGCGTCGAGCGGCCGGCGATGTAGCTGCGCACGCAGCTGATGCCGCCGCTGCCGTTCGCGACCGTGACGCTGTTCGCCAGGTTGCTCTGGTTAACCACGCCCGAGCCCGCCGTGCCGGAGTTCTGGAGACCACCGCCGGCGCCGGGGCACTGGTTGCCCGCCGAGCTAGGCGTCGCGGCGCCCGCGCCGCCGCCGATTGAAGGCGGCTTAATGTTGGCAAAGCCCGGTACCGTCAGGCCGCAGGCCGCGTTTCCCGTTGTGCCCATATTGACCTGTGAGTTATCGTTGATCGCAACGCCGAACTGGCTGTTGGCGTTCAGGACGTTGTCCGCCACGTCGGCGCTGCCGCCGCGGGTGACGTTGATGCCGCTGGTCTGGTTGCCGGAGATCGTGTTGCCGACGACGCGGCCGGCCGAGTTACGCTGTATGGCGACGCCGTTGCCGGTGTTGTTGTGCAGGTAGTTCGGGCCGCCGTTGCCGGGAGAAATAAACGGATCGCTCGTGAGGTTGAAGTTGCCGCCGCTATCGAAGCCGATCGTCGCCGTCGACATTTCGGTGAGGTTAATCGCGTCGCCGCCTACGTGGTGGATCTCGGAGTTGATGATACGGGCCGAGCTGCCGGCCGCGATCTCGACGCCGTTCTTCGATACGTCGTGGATGCAGACGCCGGTCTTTTCCTCGAACTGTGCCGGGCTGTGATTGCCCGCGGTAGGAACGGCCACAAAGCCGCCGAACGCCAGGCTCCGGCCGAGGAGAAGGATGCCGCCGCGCTGCGCGCGGATGCCGCGGTTGTTGTTGCAGTCCGTGCTCGACGCCAGACCGCTGACGCACGCGCCAGCGGTGAAGTCTGTGCCGCTAAAGAGGCCCAGGTTATTGTTCAAGAAGGACGTCGTTAGGCTGGTTATGACCTGACCGGAGACCTCGATGCCCGTGATCGTGATGTTGCGGCCGCGGACCTGGATGATCTGCGCCTGGCTCGGATCCTCGCCGATCAGCTTGGTGTTGTTCGGGTCGGCGCAGGCGCTGCCGTAGGTGAGCGTGTCGCCGCCGTCGCCGATGATCGTGATGTTGACCCGTGTGTCGGCGATGCTGAGCGTCTCATGACAGGTGCCGTGCGCCCGGATCGGCTGAACGCGGCCCAGCGCAGAGGTCATCGTCACCGACCTGTTATTGGTTGAGAAGCCGGCACAAAAGGTGTGTGAACCCGTCGGCTCGCCCGGCAGCTGCGGCCCGGCAAAAGCCGCGACGGGAAGCAAAAGCAGGATGGCTCCAATTAAGCCAAAGACTGCGCCTGATGCTTTATTCATAAACTCCGCCTCCTTAAAAAAAGAAAAAATCACTCAAAGGCCTACGTTGCTTCTCCCGAAAACCGCATAGAGGAATAGCCAAAATTCCGCCCCTTTTACCGCAAGTGAAAAGATGCTGTCAAGAGGAAAATAGTTTTTTTTAGGAGGGTCCCGGCGGGCTAGTTTAGGTTGCCCGCCGCCTCGGCGTTGGGTATAAAGGGCTGCGCGGTGGAGCTTCATGGCAGTTATTGATCGTTTCTACCCAGGCCCGATCGCCGGGTGGCTCTGCATGTGCGCCCTCGTTATCGGCGGCTGCGCCCCGAAGATCGTCCAGATGGCGCCGACGGTTGGACCGCCCGGCACGGTCGTGAGTCTTTCGATGGAGTACCTGGTGGGATGGCCGCGCGTGGAATTCGGCGGGCGGATGATGGACTGGCCCGAGCTCAAGCTGATGGGCCTCAGGCCCGAGAGCCGGGACGTTCCGGGAGAGAAACTCGTCTGGATCGAGGACAAGATTCTCCAGTTTCGCGTTCCCGACCTGCCGCCGGGGCAGTACAAGGTCATCGTCCACGACGACAAGGGGCCGCCGGGAGACCGGGTGTACGCGGTTTTGGAGACAACCGCTTACGTAATCTTCCCGCCGGTCTGGCCCTTCGTGTTCCGCTCGAACCGCGCGGAGTTCGATTTCCGGGTGACGGAAGCCGATGGCGGCGCGGAAAAGCTTGACTCACAGCCGGGCGGTCGATAAGATGGCCGCGATTTCCAGCCCCGTCTTTGTCGGAAATAGGAAGCACGTTATGCGCGACAATGAACGAACGCAACGTATCCGCCTCGAGGTATTGAGCCGCTTTCCTGCGCGTGAACTGCTGCTCGTCGCCGCGGTCGCGTGTTTCGCCGGCTGCTCATCGTCGTCATCGACATCATCCGTTTCTTCTTTTTTGCCCTCGCTGCCGTCCCTGCCCTGGTCGGGCTCGAAGAGCGAAAGCAATACCTCCGCGGAGGCGCTCTACCGAGAAGGCAACCAGCTGCTCGCCAATAAAAAGTACTCGCAGGCGATCGAGCGTTATCAAAAGCTGAGATCCGATTTTCCGTTCGCGCCGGAGGTCGTCGGCGCCGAGATGAAGCTCGGCGAAGCTTATTACCTCAACAAGCAATACACCGAGGCGGTCGAGACGCTCAAAGAGTTCGAGGCGATGCACCCGAACAACGAGAATATCCCGTACGCGCTCTACATCGCCGGCATGTCGCACTTCGACCAGTTCTCCTCCGCCGACCGCGATCAGAAAAATACGGAGATCGCCAAGGGCTACTTCGAGCGCGTGGTGAACAACTACCCGAAATCGGAATATGCCCTGAAAGCGCACGAGAAGCTCGCGAAGTGCCTCGATTATCTCGCCGAGCACGAGTACGACATAGCGACTTATTACATGCGCGAGAAGAAATATCCCGCCGCGCGGGATCGCTTCGAGGGCATCGTCCGGCGCTACCGGACGACGTCGGTCGCGCCCAAGGCGCTGTACAATCTCGGCGAAGCCTATCGTCTCGAGAAAAACAACGTCAAGGCCGCCCTCGCTTTCGAGGCGCTGACGCAATACTACCCGAACGATCCGCTGGCGAAAAACGCGCGCACGCAGCTGACGCAGCTCGCGCAGGAAAAACAGGACCCGCTCGACGCGCTGCTCAAACAAGAGCGTCGAGCCGCCACGACCGCCGTCGCCGAAAATAAAACCCCCGAGGCCGCCAAAGACGTTCCGCGCGTGGCGAAAACCGATGTCGTAACCGAAAATCCCGGCGACGAAAAAAGCGCGTTGAGCCGCATGGTCGACAAGATCAATCCGTTCTCCTCCTCTTCGCCGGCTCCCGCCGCGAAGGACAGCGAGAAAAAAGCTCCCGCGGCGAACACGGCGAAATCGGTGTCGCCGCAAAGCTCTCAGCTCATCGGCAGCATCGACGAATCGCTGAAGCGCCGCGGCCTCGAAGGTGGCGCGCAGAAGGCGTCCGCGGACCTTACGCCGCCTAAACCCGATTTGCCGCAGATCGCGGAATCGACGCTGCCGCCGACTCCCCAGGAATCCGCCACCTTAAGCGCTATCGACGGCAAGCTCGACAAAAAAGGCGCCGCGACAGCGGCGCTCCCACCGACTCCCGAAGCGGCGCCGATTTTAAAGCAGCCGATCGATGAGAAGGCGGTCGCGAGCGCACGTTCCAGCAAGCCTGCGGTGGACGCAGCCGCGCTCGTCTCGAACATCGATAGCAAATTGAAACGGCAGGGCATCGAGCCGGCGGTCGAAGACGTGAAAATGACGCTTCCCGCCAACGAGAAGCCGGTCGTTGTGGCAAAGCCGAAGGCCGCGCCCGAGAAGCAGCTTCAGGCGCGGCTCCCGGAAGAGAAGGGCCCGCTTTTCCTCGCGCCGCAAGAGGTCCCGGCGCAGGATAAGCCGGCTAGCGACGTTGCCTCGACGCCCGCGGATGGTGCCGCGCCGGTGGCGCCGTCGCTCCCCGCGCTGGCCGTCAAGGGTCCGCCGCAGCCGGCGAAAGCAAAGCCCGCGGATACCAAAGTCGCCTCAAAGGCGGGGTCCCCTGACGAAGAGGACGTGGAGAATAAGGGCGTCTTGGATCAGATCAAGGAAGACATCGGCCGCATCGGCAAGATCTTAAATCCGTTCAGCTGGTAGCGGCAGACTTAAATTAGCATAACGAAAAAGGGCGGCCACAAGGCCGCCTTTTTTTTATCAGCCCTCACGCGACCCTTTCACTCCGCCGCTGGCGCGTTCGAGAAATAACAAGCGAAAAAAAGGCCCGGTGGATCCACCGGACCTTTTTTTCAAAACGCTTCTAAAACTCGCGCTGCTACTTTCTTCGCAGTCCGAACTTCCTGAACGAGCTCCAGATCGACGGCTCTTCGGCCGGCGTGCCCATCCGCCACTCCCGCTCGGGCGCGGCCACAGGCGACGGCGCGGGCTCGAGGCGGCGGCTGCGCCAGCCGCGCACCCGCTGCACAGCGCCTTCGAAATAGAGATAGATGACCGGCGTAATGTAGAGCGTCAGGAGCTGCGACACGAGCAGGCCGCCGACGACCGCCAATCCCAGCGGGCGGCGCGATTCCGCGCCCGCGCCATGTCCCAAAGCGATCGGCACGGCGCCCATGATCGCCGCCATTGTGGTCATCATGATGGGCCGGAACCGCACGAGACAGCCTTCGTAGATCGCCTGGAAAGGCGTCTTACCCTCGTTTCGTTGCCCCTCTATGGCGAAGTCGATCATCATGATCGCGTTCTTCTTTACGATACCGATCAGCATGATGATGCCGACGAATCCGTAGACGTTCAGATCCAGGTTGAACAGCATGAGGGTCAGCAGCGCTCCGAGACCGGCCGACGGCAAGCCCGACAGAATCGTGAGAGGATGGATAAAGCTCTCATACAGAATGCCCAGAACGAGATAGACGACGACTACCGCCATCAAAAGCAGGAACACCATGCTGCGCAGCGAGGACTGGAATTTTTCCGCCGTGCCCTGAAACGCTGTAGAAATGGTCGGAGGCAGCGTCTCACGTGCGAGGGCGTTAATCTCGTTCAGGCCGTCGCCCAGAGCGACTCCGGGCTTGAGGTTGAACGAGACCGTTACCGACGGCAGCTGCCCGGAGTGGTTGACCGAAAGCGGGCCGACGCTCTGCTTGAGCGACGCCACGGCGTTGAGCGGTATCAACGCGGTCCCCGACGCGAGCGTCGCCGCGGCGGTGTTGTTGCCGGTATTAGAGCGGATGTAGAGCATCGACAAGACGGACGGATCGTCCTCGAACCTGGGATCGATCTCCAGGATGACCTGGTACTGGTTGGTCGGCGTGTTGATGGTCGAGATCTGCCTCGAGCCGTAGGCGCTGTAGAAAGCGTCCTGAATCTGCCGCGGCGAAAGGCCCTGCTGGGTCGCGCCTATGGTCGATGCCTTGTCGCGGTCGACCATGATCTCGAGCTGGGGATTCTTCAGCTGCAGGTCGCTGGTAACGTCTTGGAACTTTTCGCTGCCGCGCATCTTCTCCTCAAGCATCGGCGCGTACTGGTACAGCTCCTTCGAGTCCGGCGACAGCATCGTAAACTGATAGAGGCTGCGCGAGAGGCGCGCCTCGAGGCGAATGACCGGCGGATTCTGCAGCGAAACGCGCACGCCCGGCACGGTCGAAAGCTTCGGCCGCAGCTGCTGGATGATTTCATCGGCGCTCAGCGGCTCATGCGAGTGATACAGCACGAAATTCGTGTAGGGCAGCATGACCGGACGGGCTTCCTTCGGCCGTTCCGCCTTGGGCTTCAGCCGGATGAAGATCTGTCCGGCGTTGCCGGTTGCCGATTGCCCGCCGGTGCCGACGCTCGAGCGGAAGCCGTCGACGTTCGGTTCGGCCGCGACGATCGCGTTCAGCTGCTTTTGCAGCTTCACCATCTGCGTAAACGAAGTTCCCTGGGCCGATTCGGTATTGATGAGAATCTGATTGGTGTCTTCGCTCGGGACGAAGCCCTTCGGGATGACCATGAAGAAATAACCTGTGACCACGAGCAGGACAAAAGAAACGATGAGCGTGGCGAAGCGCGCCTTCAGCGCCCATTGCAAAGTCCAGTCGTAGACGTTCAGCATGACGTCGAAAAAGCGCCCGACAATCGCGTAAAGGCGGCCGTGGTGCTCCTCCTTGGCCGGCTTTAAAAATCGGCTGCAAAGCATGGGCGTAAGGCTCAGCGACACGAGGCCCGACACCAGAATCGCAACGCAGATCGTGACCGAGAACTCGCGCAGCAGCCGGCCGAGCATGCCCGACATGAAAAGGACCGGGATGAAGGCGGCCACGAGCGAAAACGTCATCGAGAGAATGGTGAAGGCGATCTCTTTGGCGCCCTTGACGGCGGCATCGAAAGGCTTCTCGCCCTCCTCGACGTGGCGCACGATATTCTCCAGCACGACGATCGCGTCGTCGACGACGAAGCCGACCGAGAGCGTCAGGGCCATGAGCGAGAGATTGTTCATGCTGTAGCCCAGGAGATACATGACGGCGAACGTGCCGATAATCGACATCGGCAGCGCGAGGCTCGGAATGATCGTCGCCGAAAGATTTCGCAAGAACAAAAAGATCACGAGCACGACCAGCGCGACCGTCAAGCCCAGCGTGAACTGAACGTCCCAGATCGATTCGCGGATCGCCAGCGTCCGGTCGAAGAAAATCTCCAGCTTGACCGAAGGCGGAATATACTGCTGCAGGCCGGGAAGGATCGCTTTGACCGCGTCGACGACCTCGACGACGTTGGCGCCGGGCTGGCGGTTGACGGCGAGCACGATCGAGGGCTTGTTGTTGTACCAGGCCGCGAGCTTGTTGTTCTCGACGTCGTTGAGGACGGTACTTATGTCCTGGAGGCGAACCGGCGAGCCGTTCCGATACGTCACGACCATCGGCCGGTAATCTTCGGCCTTGACGAGCTGCCCGTTGGACTTGAGCGTCAGCGACCGCTGCGGGCCGTCGAGCGTGCCGAGCGGCAGGTCGACGTTGCCGCGCTGCACGGCGGCCAGGACCTCGTCGATGCCGATCTGCCGGTAGGCGAGCGCGCTGGGATCCACCTGGATACGCACGGCGTATTTCTGCGAGCCGAAGACGTCCACCTGCGAGACGCCGCTCACCATCGAGATGCGCTGGGCGAGGACGTTTTGCGCGATCTCGTCGACGGCGGACATCTGCAGCGTCTCGGAAGTGAGCGCGAGCTGAAGCACCGGCGCGTCGGCGGGATTCGTCTTCCTGTACGACGGCGGATTGGGCATGTTGGGCGGCAAATCGCGCAGCGTCCGGGCGATCTGCGCCTGGACGTCCTGGGCCGCGGCGTCGATGCTGCGGCTTAGATTAAATTGCAGCGTAATCTGCGTCCGCCCCAGCGTGCTGATGGAGTTCATCGATTCGATGCCGGGGATCGTGGAGAACTGTTTTTCCAGGGGCGTGGCGACGGAGGACGCCATGGTTTCCGGGTTGCCGCCCGGTAAATTGGCCGTGACGACGAGCGTAGGAAAATCGACGGTCGGCATGTCGGCGACCGGCAGAGAGCGGTAGGCCATGACGCCGAAGATCAGAATCGCCGCCATGAGCAGGGTCGTCATGACGGGCCGGTAGATGAATGATCCGGTGAGATTCATGACACCGTCTCTTTCCTGCGCTTGCCGCCTTCTTTCGTAGCGCCGCTCTTGGTCGGATCCTGCGTCGAGTCCTTCGCTGTCTTGATCTGGATTCGGCTGCCCGGACCGAGGAGAAACTGTCCATCGGTGATGACCCGCTCGCCCGGCTCGATACCTTTTTCGATAACAGACTCGCCGTTAAGCGACCGGCCGACGACAACCGGGCGGACTTCCACCCCCGATTCGCCGCGTACGACGAATACCTGCTGGCCCTGTTGGCCCGCCTGCACAGCCTCCGAAGGGACGACGACCGAGCTCTGATCGACCAGCTTCAGCACCGCTTTGACGAATTGCCCCGGCCACAGGCGGCGGTCGCGGTTGGCGAACGTTCCCTTGAGCTTGATGGTTCCCGTCGTACGGTCAACGGAGTTGTCGACGAAGGTCAGATCGCCCTGCTCGGGGCGCTTCTCGTCTTCGGGAGTCACCGCCTGGACATTCAGCCTGCCGGCGGCAAGACGACTTTTCACTTCGGGCAAATTCTGCTCGGGAATCGTGAACGTTACATAGATCGGGCTGATCTGATTGATCGTCACGAGCGGCGTGGGATCGTTGGTGCGGACGACGTTGCCCTCGTTCACCAGCAGACTGCCCGTCCGCCCCGTAACCGGTGAATAGATACGGCAGTAGCTCAGTTGAACCTTGGCGTTTTCGACGTTCGCCTTGTCCGCCTCGACCGTCGCCTCGATGGCATCGGCGTTGGTTTTGATTTGATCGTACTGCTCCTGGGAAACGTACTGCTTCTTGACCAGCTCGGCGTAGCGCCGCGACTGCTCGCGCGCGTTCGCCAGTACGGCCACGTCCTTGGCGAGGTTCGCCTCGGCCTGCTTCACCGCGGCCTCGAACGGTCTCGTGTCGACCGTAAAAAGGAGGTCGCCCTCCTTTACGTCCTGGCCTTCTTTGAAATGGACTTTCGTGACGGCGCCCGCCACCTGCGAGCGGATCGAGACGGTGGAATACGGCTCGACGGTGCCGACGGCCTCGAGCTGGACCGGCATCGTCTTTTGCACGGCCGCGACGACTGTCACGGGAACCGGCGGGCGGGCTTCGCGGCGGCCGGGCTCGGGCTTTTTGCCGGCGCCGGTGGTCATCTGGCCGTAGCCCACGTACGCGCCGATCGCGATTACCAGAACTGCCAGCCAGACAAGTCGCTTCATTTTTTTCTCCCCGCGACCGGCGCACCGGTCTACGGTGTCCCCACGGCTTTCAAGAGCTGCGCCTCGGCGACTTTATAATTGTAGATCGAGTTGACGTAGTCGACTTCCGCGCTCGCGTACAATTGTTGGGCGTCGGTGACCTCGATGATCGAGCCGACGCCCACCTGATAACGCCCATTGGCCAAATCCAAATTCTCCTTCGCGGCATCCTGCGCGGACTTAAAGGATTTGATGCGCTCCTGCGCGCTTAACAGGTTAGCATATCCTTGCTCGACCTCTAAGGCAACTTGCTGTTTCTGCTGATCGGCCTGCGCGCGGATCGCGTAATAGGTTCGGACGGACTCTTCTACTCTGTTAGTCGTACGAAAGCCGTC
>DATDFN010000322.1:0-28068 GCA_036522615.1 Binatia bacterium
TCCGATTACAAGGTCGACATCAAGTACGAGACCAACCAGGTCTTTCTCCAGCCCGTCGACCGCTCGTTCGGCGGCCACAGCTACGAATGGTGGCAGAAAAAGTTCCGGCTGTATCTCGCGATTAAGAATCGCTACGAGCAGGCGGGCGGCGGGCGCTCGGGCAACGAAGTGCTCGATGGGCAGATACGCGCGGTGCAAGACAAGATCGCCGAACTCGAAGGCCGCGCCTCCCAGGCCGGCGTGCCGCGCGACTTCCGGCAATAAATTTTCTAATCTCGCGACGACGCGCGGGCGAGCCGCTCGATGAAAGCGGCGACCTCTTCCAGCCGCGCGCGCGCCTCGCCTTCCGCTTTTTTGATCTCCTCCGCCGAAGCCGATTTGTGCACGGCGTCTTCGTAATTCGTCACGGCGATACCGAAAATCTTAAGCAGGCGGCGCGCCTCGTCGGAAGGCATAAAAAGATCCTCGTTTGGTCAGACCGTCGGTTGCATGAAAGCGATTCCCAGCTCACTGAGCTTGGTCTCGGGAACGAAGCCGTTTTCGTCCCAGCCGCGCGCGCGGTAATAAGCGCGGATCATCGCGTCGAGCTCGCCGGCCGTGAGGCCGACCCCCTGAGCAACTCCGGTCGGCAGCGTCTCCGTGAGCACGCGCTCGGGGAGCCAGTCGTCTGTCGGCCGCCATCCCTCGCGGATATTGAAAAGCTTCTTCACCGTATGGATGCGTTCGCCGGCGCGCCTTAGCTCGTCGGCGGTGTAATTCCATCCGGTCACGTTGCCGAGCAGGTCGGCCGCTTCGGCGTAAAAATCGGTGAAGCACTTGCGCAAGAATTTGCAGACGATGAGCGAGTCCATCACCGCGGCGAAATCCTCCGATTCGGCAACGAGCGCGCCGCGGCCGGGATCGGCGGTGAGCCGATCGACGGCGCCGGAGAAGTCCGCCTCGTACGCGCCGGAACGGTTATGGCATGCGCCGCGCGGGCTCACGGCGAGCCCGAGCGCCATCGTCTTCAAGCTGCGCGGCTCGTAGCCGGGCATCTCGAGGCCTTTGACATGCATCGCCCAACGCGCGCTCGTCCCGCCGGTGGCTTCCGCCGCGCGCCGGGAGCCTTCGGCGAGGAGCGCGCCGACGCCGTCGCGGCCGGCAATTGCGGGGATCGCGGCGAGCAGCGCCGCGCCGTCGCCGAAGTGCAGCGCGAATTCTTTGTCCTCGCTTAAGAGGCCGCGGTCGGCGCATTCCATCGC
This sequence comes from Binatia bacterium, assembly GCA_036522615.1. Taxonomy (GTDB): domain Bacteria; phylum Desulfobacterota; class Binatia; order UBA9968; family UBA9968; genus JAJPJQ01. The sequence goes on from DATDFN010000322.1 coordinate 1,242, forward strand.
CCACGCGAGCGTGCCGCCCGCGCTGATGGTGTCGAGGCCGTATTCGTCACAGAGCCGCGCCGCCTCGAGCACCGTATCCGCGTCTTTGACGCCGCAAAGCGGGCCCAGCGCAAAGAGCGTCTCGTACTCCATCCGCTGCTCCTCGCCGCCGGAGGATTTGAACAGCCGCTCGCAGCGGATCGTGCACGACGCGCAGCCGTGCCGCCGGCTGAAATGATTTTCCGTGAGCGCCTCGCCGGAGAGATCGTCTTCCGATTCGAAAGTAGATTGGCTAAAATTTCGCGTCGGGAGCGTGCCGAGGCGGTTGAAAACGGAGAGATTCGCGACGGTGCCGATGCTGCGGTACTTGTCGGTGAGCGGCCCGAGACTTTTCCGGCGCAGCGCCTCCGCGATCGCTTCGACGCCCGCCGCATCGGCGACGGAAACGGCGGTGTCCCCGCGAATCGCGATCGCCTTCAGATTCTTCGCGCCCATGACGGCGCCGACGCCGCCGCGCCCGGCGTGCCGCCCTTCGTTGCTGATGGTCGCGAAGCGGACGCGGTTCTCCCCCGCCAAGCCGATCGCGGCGACCCGCGCTTCGGGCGCATTCACGGCTACGCGTACGAAGGCCTCGGTCGACGCCGCGCTGCGGCCGCGGCACGCGGCGGCGTCGCCGAAGACGACGCGCCCGCGGTCGACGAAGAGGTAGGAGAGCGACTCCGCGCGCCCGGTCACGACCAGCGCGTCGATGCCGGCGCGCTTGAGCTCGAGGGCGAAGTGACTCGACGACAGCGAATCGGCGACGAAGCCGGTGAGCGGCGACTTCGTGACGACGGCGAACTTAGCCGTCGTCGTGAGGCCGGTGCCGACAAGCGGCGCGCTCGCGAAGATGAGGGGATTTTCCGGCGCGAACGGATCGACTCCCGGGGGCGCCCATTCGTAAAGCAGGCTCGCTCCTAGTCCGATGCCGCCGAGAAAGGCGCGAAGACGCGCCGCTTCCAGCTCATGCCAAGAGCTTTGGCGGCGGCTGAGATCGATGTGCAGCAGGCGGCCGTGAAAACCGTGCACGCTAGCCCCCCGCGTCGGCGGCGACGATGAAAATCTTGTCGCCGGGATTGATGCGCGCTTCAGGATTGCGCACAAATTGCAGGCCGTTGACATTGCACGCGTAGCCGCTGGAGAGAGTGTTTTTCCGCGCGTCGATGATGCGGCCCGCGAGCATGGGCAGCCGCTCGGCAAGCGCCGCGAGGACGTCCGAGAGCGTCGCCGCCGCCGGCAGCGATAGCGAAACCTCTTTCGTTTTGGCGAGCAGCCGCGGGACGCCGAAAAGCTCGACCGTGCAGCTCGTTGCGTTTTTCCGCTTCTCCCACATCGACACGGCCACTGCGTAATCTTCGGGACTATTCATGTTGAAAAAACTGAGACCAGCGGGATCGAAACGCCGGATCTCCTCCTCGACGACCTTTCGCGTGCGAACTTTGTCGTAGAGATAGATCGGGCGCAGCTCGCCGCGCTCGATCTGCTGATAGAGATGCGGCAGCACGGCACGCCGATAAACGGCGCAGAGCGGCTGGAAGCGGTCTTCCCAGTACGGCGCGACGACGTCGTATTCTCCAATCAACGACAGAAGGTACCGAATCAATTCGACGTTCAGAAACGGCACGTCGCACGAGGTGACGAAACAAACTTCGCCGGCGGCGGCGCGCATGCCGTAGTAAATGCCGCCGACGGGGCCCTGATACGCGACTTCGTCGCGCACGAGCTTCGCGCCGGTCGCAGGCATCTCCTGCTCCGGCGCCGCAACGACGACGAGATCTGGAAAGAGAAATTCGAGCTTACGCGCAACGTGACAGATGAGCGGCTCGCCGTCGAACGGCAGCAGCGCCTTTGGCCGCCCCATGCGCGAGCTTTTCCCGCCGCTGAGAATTACCGCGGACCCGTTCGCTATAAGATCGTTGTCTGTGTCTGTCATGACCGGCCATCAGCGGAAGTCTCTCACATTGTCGCGGCCGTTGCGGTCGCGGCCGGCGAGCGCATCCTCGGACGGCGCGCCTTGTTCGAGCCAGGCCTTGAAGTCCCCGAGCGAGTGGGCGAGACGCCATTCGTCGAAAATCGCGCGCGCCATGGCCGTCACGGCGCCTGAAAGCTCCGGCGCGCAGCTCTGCGGATAATCGAGGAGCCACGCCTCGAATGCGTCCGGCTCAGGGTCGGCGTCGACGGCGCGCGCGAGCAGCTCCCGCTTGATGCCGAGGCCGATCGCGTCGGGCGTCTGGTCGCGCTTGCGGCTTCGCCGGCGGCCTTCGGCCGCCTCGAGAGCGGCGAGCAGGGCTTGACAGATTTCGCGTGGACGAATCGCTGGCACTTATTTTCTCCAGGAAAAGAATCTATCACTCGCGGTGGCTTTTTCCACCACGGCGACGTCGAGCGCATAGCCGGCGCCCGGCGGCCTTTTGTAACCCTGTTCCAGCGCCGCCATATCGAGATCGACGTTGGCGAGATCGTCGAGAATCACTCTCACCGCCGGACTCGCCTGAAGCCGCATGAACGTCTTTACGTATCCGAGGCAGCGCTTGCACGCTTCTACCACTCGGGTCGTTCCGTCTTTTTCCGGCACAAGGCGGGCGAGCTGCTCGTGATCGTCCATGCCACAAAACGGGCAGACGAGGCCGAGCATCCGCCACTCCGAGGCGCAGCGCCCGCAGCGGAAGTAACGATTCCGGTCGATGCCGCGGACTTCGGCGAACGCAGGCCATGCGCCGCATACCGGACAGTAGCCTTCCATCCAGCTAATCGGAAGCGAACTCGCCCAGCGGCGGCTGCACGCGTGAAGAAAAGGAACGGCCAGCTGGGATGCGACCGCCTGGAACGCGTCGGCATCGGCGCCGAAGCGCGCGGCGGTCTCGCTAAGCGAAGCGCCGTCCTGGCATAAGGAGGCCTTCAAAAGCGCGAGCGCGTCGGCGCTGGCGGCGGCGCCTTCGAGCGTCGCCATCTCCGTCGTGCCGCTCTTGAACGCGGTGCGGAGAAGCCGTGCCGTCCATTCTCCAACCGCTTTCTTATCGCAGGTTATTGTCGCAGCGGCGAGGAGCGGAATTTTGCTTTCAGGCGCTTTGGCGACATCGGGGACGAAAACGTCCCACCGGGGGTCGCCTAACTCTTCGACGACTTCGCGCACAACGGCGAGCCAGGGCTCCCACTCCGGACGCTGCCGTCCGAGATCGTCGAGACTGGTCTCGACCGATACGGTCATTGCCGGCTTAGCCGGTCCGCCTGGCGTGCGGCGGCGAGGGGGGGATTTTGTGTGCGAATGATTTTGGGCGTCTTGGCGTAAGGATCCGAGCCTTCGTGCATGCGCACGATTTTACTATCGCGGTTGCCCACGTCCGCGCCAGCCCCGCCGCCGCGGCTGCGGCTCGTCTCGGGGCTGCTGCATGCGATCAGTAGAATTAGGGACATGCAGAATAAAATAGCGCTCACATCAGACTCCTTGGGCCGAGAAGACGATGATGAGGCGAAGGAGAAAGCCGCCTATCAACACCAGGACCGCGCTCCCGACGGCGTTGCTTTCACCGAGCAGGTCCTTGCGCCAGAAGAGCGCGAGCGGGACCAGCATGCCGAGGACGATAACGCCGAGAAAAAGCAGCACACCCCAGGCGTTCAGCAAGGCCCGGAAAACCGGACCGAGAGAAATCATGAAGACGATCAGGACGATCAGCTCGAGCAGCACGACCCAGCCGTCGAGCCGATGGAGCGAGCTCACACCGGGGATCGTCAAGCGCGATCTATGCGCCAGCAGCAGCATCAGCGACGCAGAGGTGGACGCCGCCGAAATGATAAAGAGCATCCCGAGCAGCGGCGAATCCGACCAGACCGGACGATTCGTCACGGCCAATAGCACGCCGGTATAGCCAGCGACAAAGAAGGCGAGCAGTCCTCCGATAGCCGAAACTACGGTGCCGACCGGATGCGGAGGGCGCCAGCGCTGCGCCTGCGGCCAGTTGAATCGCCCGTCTTCGGCGAGCGCGCTCAAAAATTTGATCAGAGAGAAAAGTCCGAAGATCGTAAGCGCCCATGAGCCGATCGACATCGGCGACCACGGCTTGAACATGGGGCGAAACGTATTCGACTCGATCAGCATGTGCCAAAAGCGCTCGGGGCGATGGAGATCGACCGTCAGCAAGATACCGCTCAGGACGATACACGGAAACGAGATGTAATATCCGATGCGCGCGAGCCGCCGATCCTCCGGCCGGCCGAAAAAATCAATCATCGCGGCAAGAAAGTAGCAGCCGCCGGCGAGGCCGCCCACGAAGAAGTACAGCGTCACGAGCCAGCCCCAATCGGGCGGCGCGCTGAAAAACGTGCTCGACGGAAACGTCGTCATGGCCGCTCCTCCGCACCGCGGTTGCGGAAGCTGATCACCCCCATGAGGCCCACCAGAACCGCGCCGAGCGCGGAGAACCACGTTCCTGCTTTCAAATTCCGCGTCGGCATCTTGGGGTCCGGCGGCAGGTGGTAGACCTCGGGTTTATCGACGAGCAGGTAAAAGGAATTGAGTCCGCCCAGCATCTTTTCGTCGGCGCCGTATAGATACGCGCGCTTTTCGCCCATCTGCTGCAGCTGCGCGACGCGCTTCTGCGCGCGCTCCTTGAGCTCGCGGATCGTGCCGAACTGGATCGACTGCGTCGGGCACGCCTGCGAGCACGCCGGCTGCATGCCGGCTTGCAGCCGGTCGTAGCAAAGGGTGCACTTCTGCGCGGTGCCGGACGCGGGATTAATGTCGATGACGCCGAACGGACAGGCCGAGATGCAGTCGCGGCAGCCGTTGCACGCGTCGGACTGAATGACGACGGTGTCGAATTCGGTGCGGATGATCGCGCCGGTCGGACAAACCTCCAGGCACGCCGCCTGCACGCAGTGCTTGCACACATCGCTCATCAAGAGCCAGCGGCCGTCCTTGCGGTCGTCGGTGAACTGCTCGACGAATTTCACGTGGCGCCAGTGGATGCCGTCGAGCGCGCGCGTGTTGTCGTAGCTGTCGCCGGAGAGCGTGTTCTGCCCGCCGTTGGTGCTGGGCAGTTGGTTCCATTCCTTGCAGGCGACCTCACACGCTTTACAGCCGATGCACACCGTTGTGTCGGTGTAAAATCCCATTGGCTCAGCCATAGATCACCTCAAGCCTTTTCGACGTTACACACGAAGGCTTTGCCCTCGTGCATCGAGACGTTAGGATCGCCGACGAGCGACGTGAGCTCGTTCACCACGTCGCCGGTCGAAAGTCCCTCGTAGCCCCAGTGCCACGGCATGCCGACCTGGTGGACGACTTTGTCGCCCATCTTGAACGGGCGCATGCGCTTGGTGACGAGCGCTTTCGCTTTGATCTGCGCGCGCGGGCTCGTGATCTTCACCCAGTCGAGGTTTTTGATCCCCTTCTCCTGCGCAAGCTCTGGACTGATCTCGATGAAGAGCTCGGGCTGCAATTCCGTCAGCCACGGGTTCCACCGGCTCATGCCGCCCGCGAGGTAATGCTCGGTCAGACGGTACGTTGTGAGAGCGTAGGGGAACTTCGGGTCGCCGGGCTGCGCGAGCGGATTGGCGCCGTCCTTCCAATACTTGATCACCGGGCTCGCCTGCTGTTGGTATAGCTGGTTCTTCACCGGAGACTCCACCGGCTCGTAGTGTGTCGGCAGCGGGCCGTCGACCATGCCCGAGGGCGCGAAGAGCCATCCGACGCCGTCGGGCCGCATGATGAACGGCGCGGTCCCCGGTAGAGCATCCATGCCCGCCGCGCCGGGCTTCGCTTTGTCATCCGGCGGCTTGGTTGCGATGTAATCCGGAACATCGTACCCGGCCCATTTTTTCGCCTCCGCGTCCCACCAGACCCACTTCTTGCGCTCGCTCCAGGGCTTGCCTTCGAGGTCCGCCGAAGCGCGGTTGTACATGATGCGCCGATTCGCCGGCCACGCCCAACCCCATTGGAGCTGCGCGCCCGGCTGTCCCGGCGGATCGGGCGTGCGGCGGTCCGGCAGGTATTTGTCGGGGCCGGGAAACATGCCCGAGTAAATCCACGAGGCGCAAGTCGTCGAGCCGTCGTCTTTCAACTCGGCGAAGCCGACGCAGTGGCGCGACGGGTCGTCGGTGAAGAAGCCGTTCAGCTCTTTGTTAATCTTTATCCACGACGGCTCGCCTTTTTTCCTCTCATCGGGATTCTCGTGCTCGTAGTCCCACGTAACGTTTTTCCAGCAATCGTCCCGCGGGAGTGTCGAATTGGCATAAAGCTTTTTCAGCCGCTTGCCCAACTCGTAGCTGAACCACGTATCGGAGCGGCAGTCGCCGGGCGCTTCGGCCGCCTTGTGGTGAAACTGCAGCATGCGCTGCGTGTTGGTGAAGGTGCCGTCGATCTCGCCGACCTGTGTCGCCGGCAGGTAGAAAACTTCAGTCTTGATATCGGCGGGCTTGACTTCGCCGTTTTTCACTTCCGGAGCGCCCTTCCAATAGGTCGCGCTCTCCGTCAGCCAGTTGTCTTTCACGACGAGCCATTCGAGCTTGCGCATGGCCGCGCGCTCGAGCCGGGCGTTGAGCGAAGTCGCCGGGTTCTGCCCTACCAGGATCATACCTTTGACTTTGCCCGCGTTCATCGCCGCGAACATCGCCATGTGCGAGTGGTCGCCGAGGATCTTCGGGTGCCAGTCGTAGCCGTACTGATTTTCCGGCGTCGCCTTATCGCCGTAGACCGATTTCAAATACGACACCATGAACTTCGGCATGTTCGCCCAATAGCCGGTAGGAATCGTTTCGGCGGTCAGATAGTCCGCCAGCGTGTCGTGCTTTTTGAGCGCGGTTGGCGCCGACATGTAGCCCTGAATCGAATGATAGAGGGTCGGCACGTCCGTCGAGCCCTGGATCGAAGCGTGGCCGCGGAGCGCCATGACGCCTGCGCCCGGCCGGCCGACGTTGCCGAGCAATAGTTGTAGCGTCGCGCAGCAGCCGATGATCTGGACGCCATACGTGTGCTGTGTCCACGCGACGGCGTAAGCGAAGGATACCGTGCGGTCGGCGCCGGAGTTGGCGAGGATCGTCTCGGCTACCTTGAGGAAGGTTTCCTTCGGGCAGCCGGTATTCTGCTCGACCATTTCCGGCGTGTAGCGGCTGAAGTGGCGCTTCAAAATTTGGAAAACGCAGCGCGGATTTTGCAATGTTGGATCTTTTTCCACCGGAGGCTTCACCAGCGCCTGGACCAACGGAGTAAAGGAAGGCGGCGTAGGCTTGCCCGCGGCGTCGCTTTTTGCGGGAGCCGCCGCCGGCTTCACCGGCTCCGGGCCCATGGTCTTTTTGACCTCGCCCGATTGCGCCGTGGCCGCGGTGTGACCCTGATCGCCGACCTTCGTGCGCGCATATTGCCATGTCGCGCCGTCGTACTGCCCGATGAAGGCGTTGAACGGCCACTCGGGGACCCCGCCCTTATACTGCACGAGCCCGGAGAATACGCCGTTCAAGTCTTCGGTGTCTTTGAAGTCTTCGTTGATGATCGTCGCGGCATTGGTGTAGTTGGCGACCCAGGTTTTGAAGAACGGGTCCGTCTTCCACCGTTCGTTGTTGATCACATAGTTGATCACGCCACCGAGAAAAGCGATGTCGGATCCCGCGCGCACCGGCGCGTAGATGTCCGCGACGGCGCTCGTGCGTGTGAAGCGCGGATCGATGTGGATGATTTTCGCGCCGTGCTCGACCTTCGCCTTCATCGGCCAGCGAAACGCGACGGGATGGTTCTCCGCCATGTTGGAGCCCATGACGACGATGCAGTCGGAGTCGGCCATGCTCCGGGGATAAAGGGTGGCTGCGCCGCGGCCGAATCGTGTCCCCAGACCGGGGACGCTAGAGCTGTGTCATATTCGCGCTTGATTCTCTATTGCGACGATGCCGAGCCCGCGCATCAGCTTTTGATGCACGTGGTTGAATTCGGTCTCGAGCGTTGCGCCGCCGAGCGCGAAGATCGCCGGCGTCATGTTGACGAGCTTGCCGTTGGGGAGTCTTTCGATGAAGGTCTCGTCGCGAGTTTTCTTTACCAGCTCGGCGATGCGGGTCATCGCGCGGTCGAGATCCCAGACCTCCCAGTCGGTGCCGCCCGGAGAGCGGTGCAGCACCTGCGTCGGCCGGTTGGGGTTGACGTGGAGTTGGAAGATCGCGGCGCCCTTGGGGCAGAGCGTGCCTTCGTTGTGCGGGCTCCGCGGGTCGCCTTCGATATTGACGATGTGGCCGTCGACTGTGTGGATCAGGGTGGCGCAACCGACCGAGCAGTAAGGACAGACGCTGGGGGTAACTTTTGCGTTTTTGATCCGGAGTTCCTGCGCCCGCGCCACTGCGGGTCCGAGGTTCACTCCCGATCCGACCAACCCTCCGAGCGCCGTTCCGCTGGCGGCGGCAACGGATAGACGGAGAAAGTTACGCCTGGAAACGTCCATAGAACCTCCCCGGAAATAGTCCGTAAGAGTATTTTTTGAGGTCAGACTGCCCCTATTTGCTATATCCCTTAGAGACCAACGGCTGTCAAGGGCAAAATCTTGACCGGTCAAGGGATATTTTTTGAGCAAAGGGATGGCCGCGTCAGTGCGCGCGGCCGAGCTGGATGGCGGTTTTCAGGCTCGCGCGCATGCGGTCGAGCGCGCGCGCCAGCTCGCCGACTTCGTCGTTAGCGTCGAGCGCCAGCTGGGCATCGAGATCCCCGGTGCTCAACCTGCCGGCGACGGCGCTGAGGCGCCGGATCGGTTGTATCACCACGTGCGCCAGCAAGACCGCGAGAGCGACGCCTGCGCAAACCACCGCAGCGATGAGACCGGCGACCGGCAGCACCGTCTTTCTCACCTCCGCGTCGATCGCTTCGCGCCATATGCCGAGGTGCACAGCGCCGTATTCTCCGCCGCGGATCGGCGCGCGCGCCTCTTCCACAGGTTTGCCGCGATAACGGATCGAGACACGCTCGATCTGCTTGAGCTCGGCGGGCGCGCGGCTTTCGAGCAGCTCGGGCGGAATGGATTTCATCGTCGCTGCGACGACTTTGCCGTTGGCATCGTCGATAAACACGTACGCTACGCCGTCGTATCCCGTATACCGCCCGATAAACGCGCGCAGCTCGCGCGGCGCTCTCATGTAGCCTGACGCGATATCGCCGATCTCGCCGGCGATCAGTGAAACCCTGCGGTCGATCTGCGAGCGCACAGCGCGCCCCATCGCGACATAGACAGCCAGAAGTATCACGAGACCGATTACTCCTACTAAGGCGCCGTATGCCGCAGCGACGCGCCACGTCAGGCTCATGCGACGGCGCAAAACGCGCGGCATCAGGCGCAAGCCGTTCGGCGAAGCAGGAGCTTCGGCCATCTCGACCTCGCTATAGCGTGAAATTCTGCGCGTTCGCGGGCGGGACCTTCAGCGCGCGCATCTCTTCGCTCATGCGCTGTTGAAAGCGGGCCTTAAGCCGCTTGTCGGGGATAACCTGGCAGACCGATTCAACCAGCTCGGGAATCCGACTCTTGGGAAATGAATCTTCTGTCGCGCCGAGCGCGGCGATTTGATCGCGGACCACGACGGATGCGATCGGCCCGGAAACCTCCGCAAGCCCGTGGACCATGCGATCGAAAAAGCCCTGCGGGACCGGATCGACGACGGTCTTCGGCCCCGCGTCCCGAGCGGGAGCCGCGGCGCCGGAAGCGAGTTGAACCAAGCCCTCTTTATGCAGCACGCAGATCATTTTCGCGGTCTCGAAGTAGGGCAGCTTCGCCGCTTCCGCGATGGCCCGCACCGTCCGGGCGGAATTGATCCGGCTCAAGATTTTCCATTCATCGGCGCGGAGTGAAATCGGGCGCGAGAACTGGGCGTCGGCTTCCGCGATGCGGAACACGGCGTTTTCCGTCGGCACGATCTCCTGAATGCGCTCGAGCTCGCGCGAGATCCCGAGCCATTCCGTAAGCAATTCATGGGTCGGTCGCGTAACCGTTTTTCGCGGCACCGCTCCGTCCTTAAGCAGGGTGAAATTCCCCTCGGTCCATGTCAGAGGGTGGAAGAACGCCTTTTCCCCTTCGCCGAGCGGCGACACCGCGTGCGCGACTTCGCCGTCGATAAAGTAAATATCGGTCGTCTCGTTGCCGCGGCTGAGCCTCAGTTGTCCGGATTTTTTGGCCAGGATGCACAATTGAAGAACGTCGGTCAGACTGATCTGTGAAAGTGTGCCTTGCATTGTGTCTTCCCTTCGTCGATCTTTTACGTCTTTACGGCTCCAGGTCCATTTCCCGAGCGATGGAGCCGAAAATGAAAGCGAATAGGGACGCCGCGATTATCGTTAGGAGGGCTATTAGCAGCATTTTTTCACCTGCGCGGGACTATCCATCATTATTATTGGCGATTTCCGCCTCTCCTAGTGTTAGAAGAAGCCAGTCGAAACGGCAATGAGGTAAAGACCCGAATGCAGTGGAAAAAAAGCCTGCAAAATCAGGAACTGCGCGAAACGAAAGCGCGCCGCGGAAAGCTTTGGGTTTTCGACCTATTCGGAATGGAGCGCGATTCGGTTGCCTTCGCTGTCGAGCACAATCGCGCGGTAACCGTGGGCTCCGATCTGGTGCTTCGGTTCGAGAACCTTGCCGCCGTTGGCCGTGACCGCGGCGACCGCCTGGTCCAGGCGGCCGTTGGCGTTAAGATATAGCAGCGGTCCTCCGCTGGACTCGCTGCCCGCGTGCGGCATGAGGCAACCGCCGACATCGCCCTCGGTGTGCGGCAGAACGCCGATCGGCGCCCCGGGGGTCTCTTCTTTATGGACGGTCCCGCCGAGCACAGCGGAATAGAATTTAATCGCGCGGTCGAGATCCTTTACGGGAATGTCCACCCAAACGATCTGGTTGGCCATCGATCAGCCTCCGCGGATTATCTTGTCACGGCGCCTTCGGATGCGGAAGAGACGAGCTTGGCGTATTTCGCCATGACGCCGGTCTTGTAGCGCGGCGGCGGCGGCGACCAGTTTTTCAGCCGCGCCGCGATTTCGTCCGCCGGAATATCGAGGTCGAGGCGGCGCTTCTCGATATCGAAAACGATCGTATCGCCGTCGCGCACCGCGGCAATCGGCCCGCCGGCGGCCGCTTCGGGCGCGACGTGGCCGGCCATGAGGCCGTGCGTCGCGCCGGAAAACCGGCCGTCAGTGAGGAGCGCGACAGAATCGCCGAGCCCCGCGCCGACGAGCGCGGCGGTGACGGCGAGCATCTCGCGCATTCCGGGGCCGCCCTTCGGGCCTTCATAGCGAATCACCACCACGTCGTTCGCTTTGATCTGCTGCCGTTGCACGGCTTTGAACGCATCCTCCTCACGGTCGAAGACGCGCGCCGGGCCGCGGTGGAGCATACGCTCGTGGCCCGCGACCTTCACGACGCATCCCTCCGGTGCAAGATTGCCGTGCAATATTACGAGTCCCCCGGTCGGCTTGAGCGGATGGGAAACCGGCCGGAGCACTTCCTGCCCCTTCGCCTCGACCGCCTGCGCCGCCGCCTCGCCGAGCGTTTTGCCGGTAACTGTAAGCGCATCGCGATGGACGAGCCCCGACTCTGTTAACCGCCGCGCGAGCAGCTGGATGCCGCCGGCTGCGTAGAGATCGTTCGCGACGAATCTGCCGCCTGGCTTTAAGTCAGCGAGCAGCGGCGTGCGCGAGCTGATGCTGTCGAAGTCGTCGATCGCAAGCGCGACGCCGGCCTCACGCGCGATCGCGAGCAGGTGCAGCACCGCGTTGGTGGAGCCGCCGGTCGCCGCGACGGCAGCGATGGCGTTCTCCAACGCCTCGCGCGTGAGGATGCGCGACGGCCGCACGTCCTTGCGCACGAGATCCATGACGAGCTTGCCGGCCTCGAACGCGGCCGCATCCTTTTCGTCAGCGACCGCGGGAATGCCGTTGCTGCCGAGCGGCGAGATGCCCAGGAATTCCATCACGAGCTCGCCCGCTTTGAACGCGGCCTCGTCTTTCTCCTCCGCGACCGCGGGAATGCCGTTGCTGCCGAGCGGCGAGATGCCCAGGAATTCCATCACCGTGGACATCGTATTGGCGGTAAACTGCCCGCCGCACGCGCCGGCGCCCGGACAGGCGCTGTCCTCGATCGCTTTGAATTCCTCGGCGCCGATCTTGCCACCGGCATAAGCGCCGACCGCCTCGAAGACGTCCTGAATCGTGAGGTCGCGCCCGGCTAGGCGGCCGGGGGCGATCGAGCCGCCGTAAAGCGCCAGGCCGGGAATATCGAGGCGCGCAAGCGCCATCACGACGCCGGGATTCGTCTTATCGCAGCCGGAGACGCACACAAGTCCGTCGAAATGATTGCCGCGCGCGACGAGCTCGATCGAATCGGCGATAACCTCGCGGCTGACGAGCGAGCACTTCATCCCCTCTGCGCCCATGCTGATGCCGTCGGATATGGAGACGGTGTTGAACTCCATCGGCGTACCGCCGGCCGCGCGGATGCCCTCCTTCACCTTCGCCGCCAGACGGCGCAGGTGAAAATTGCACGGGCCGATCTCGATCCACGTGTTGGCGACGCCGATGATCGGGCGGGCGAGATCCTGGTCGGTAAAGCCGACCGCCTTCAGCATCGCGCGCGACGGCGCGCGGTCCGGCCCTTCGGTGATCACACGGCTTCGTTGCTTTCCGTCATCCGGCATCGTGTTCCTCGCTAAATTGAAATATGGTAGCTTGAAATTTAACTATGCCGAAGCCTGTTTTGCAAACTCCGCTTTTTGCGCCGCTTTCGCTTCGTCCCGGTGTAAAGCAATCCTAAACGCTCCCCACCTCTATCCTAACTAAACGCCATGCACCATGAAGCGCCGCTGATCGCGACCATCGCCGTGAGCCTGACGTTCGCCTTCGCCGGCGGCTTTCTGATGCTGCGGCTCGGCTTACCGCCGCTCGTAGGTTATCTCCTGGCCGGGGTGGCGGTGGGGCCCTTTACGCCGGGCTTCGTGGCCGACGCGAAGCTCGCCCCGGAGCTCGCCGAGATTGGCGTTATCCTGCTAATGTTCGGTGTCGGCATGCACTTTTCCGTACGCGATCTACTGGCGGTACGGGCGATCGCGTTGCCCGGAGCGATTACGCAGATCGGCGTAGCCACCGGCCTCGGCACGGCAGCCGCATGGTGGTGGGGATGGCCGCTCGGCGCCGGTCTGGTTTTTGGTCTCTCGCTGTCCGTGGCGAGCACCGTAGTCCTGTTGCGAGAACTCGAGGCGCAGGAGATTCTCGAATCGGATGAAGGGCGCATAGCCGTCGGCTGGCTCATCGTCGAGGACCTCGCGACGGTCCTGGTGCTGGTTATGCTGCCGGCGCTCGCCGGCGTGCTGGGAGCCTCGGAGCCCGAGACTTCAGCCAATCTATGGACGACGCTCGGAGCGACGCTGGGCAAGGTGGCGCTGTTCGTTGTCCTCATGCTGCTCCTCGGCGCACGGCTTTTTCCACGGCTACTGAAGGCGGTCGAGGGCGCCGGCGCGCGCGAGCTGTTCACTCTTGGCGTCATCGCCCTCGCGCTCGGCGTAGCATTCGGCTCCGCAATGCTATTCGGCGTGTCCTACGCGCTCGGAGCTTTTTTCGCCGGCGTCGTCGTCAATGAATCGGATGTCGGCCACCACGCCGCGCGCGATTTGCAGCCGCTGCAGGACGCGTTTGCCGTTTTGTTTTTCGTCGCCGTCGGTATGCTTTTCGATCCCGGCATTCTGGTGCGTGAGCCGATGCGGGTTCTCATGGTCGTTGGAATCGTGATCGTCGGCAAGTCGGCGGCGGCCGCTCTGATCGTGCTGGCGCTACGCCGGCCGATGCGGACGGCGCTCACGGTCGCGGCAGCGCTGGCGCAGATCGGCGAGTTCTCATTCATTCTCGCCGCTATGGGATTGACTCTCGGCCTATTGCCGATGGAGGCGCGTGATTTGATTCTGGCAAGCGCGCTTCTATCGATTGCGCTCAACCCGGCAATCTTTCGCGTCGTTCGCGCCCTCTGGACCGAACCCGGGCTGAAAACCGGCAACTATGCGTAAGCGGTGGCGGCCAATCGCCTATGTTGCCGCCATGCCTCGGGCTAGTCTCAAACGACTCATCGTTTTCTATCTCGCCGCGGCAGCGCTGATTTCTTTCAGCGCGCTCGCGACGGCGCTCTCGCGGGAAGAAGGCGACCGGCTGCAGCGAAAAATCGACGATATCGCCGCGAACGCATCGGCGCGGACGCCGAAGCCTAAAATCACGCCAATCCCTCAGACCGAGCTAAACTCCTATCTGGCGTACAACCTGCGGGACAAAATTCCCCGCGGGCTGGCGCGGCCCGAGATCACGATAGTCGGCGACGGCGCCCTCGCCGGCCGCGTGCTCGTCGATATAGATGAGTTCAAGCGCGGGCGCGATGCGCAGGATTTCCTGGACCCGCTGAATTACATCTCAGGACAGGTGCCGGTTACCGCGCGCGGCGTCCTGCGCACGGAAAACGGCAAGGGACGCTTTCAACTCGGCTCTGCCGAGCTGATGGGCGTCCCAATTCCGCTGCAGCTTGCGCAAGAGCTCGTCGCCTACTTTTCCCGCACCGCGGAGAATCCCCGCGGATTGGACCTCAACGCGCCGTTCGACCTGCCGGCAAAAATCCGGCGGATCGAAATCAAGCAGGGAGAGGCGCGGATCGCTCAGTAAAGTCTAAGCGGCGAGCCGCGGCTTCTTTTTTTTGCAGCCGCTGCCGTTGCCGTCCTGTTTTTTCGGACGCGTGCCGTTCTTTAAATGCTCGCGCAATAAGCCTTTTCGGATGTATTGCGGATTCCAGCCGAGCGTCACGCATACCTGGGTGAAGGAAAACAGCCACTCGCTGTCCTGCTCCAGAATCCATTCTTCGGCCTCTTCATATAATTGCCGCGTCTTCGGGCTGCGCGATGACGCGTATTTTTGGAAACATTCGATCGCATCTTCGAGCACCGCCAGCATCAACGTCTTCTCGGGCAGCAGCGGCAGACGCCGTTGAAACGTGTTTTGATACAGGGCGGGCAAAACCGGATCGAGTTGAAATAAAGACCTGATTTTATCGTCCACTGTCAACCTCGTGCCATAACTCATCGGACGTACTCCCCTCTTTTAAAAATAATACGGCGACGACCCTCCAGGCGGATTGTCGGCGCACAATTGTGAGGCCCTTGCGGGAATCCCGCTTAGATAACTGCGGGCGGAGCGCGGACGGATATGGAATGTAGTAGAAAATACGCCGGCAGCTGTTGCGCGACGCTGACGGACAAGACGCGGGCGGTGAATGAAGGCTGCCACTCCAGCGCCGCCGCTGCGGTAGCCGCAAAGTTTTCTGCGCCAGGATTTTCTTTAGAGTCCTTGCTGACTTTGGCTACGAACCCGTGGCTCGGCTGCGACAGGGCGATCTCGATATCCCAATCGTCCTGCAGACACAGGGCGAAAATTGCCAGGGCGAGAGCGCCGAGAATCAGGCGCGGCCAAGCTGCCCGGACGAATTTTATGGGTCTAGACATTCGAGGTTTGTATACGAAAAACCAATGGGTCATGTCAATGGGTTTTTCGAGACCTAGTTGGAAAACGACATGGGATTTCCTGCTCCTATTTGGCAGTTCCTTGCAGTCTTGACAACAGCGTTAAACCCGCAGAGGATCGGCTGTTCATATATCGGTTGATTCATGAACGAATTTAGCGGGTTGGCGGCAGCCCTGATCGGGAGCTTCCTCGGCGGCACAGCATCCGCCGGAACTCGCTTTGTGGTGGGTGTGATCGATCCACTTGCCGTCGTGACGTTGCGCTACGGAATCGGTGCACTGTTCCTCGCCCCATTCGCAGCCGCATCACTACGAAAACTTGACAGCCACGACGCCGCGTCGATTTCGATTCTGGGCGTAATTTTTTTCGCTTTGTACCCTTATCTGTTCTCTCTTTCTTTCGCTCACACGACAGCGGCGCGCGGCGCGCTGGTGCTTTCCACGATGCCGCTCATGACCATGATCATCGCCGTCTTGCTTCGGCAGGAGCGGTTTTCGTCCCAAAGGTTAATCGGCATCGTCCTCGCAATGGCCGGGCTCGCCTATGCGTTGTCGCCGAAGCTGGCGAGCGCCGCGCCGGATGCCCGGAAAGGCGATCTCATCATGATCGCCGCGACGTTCGTGCAGGCCGTATGCAACGTGCTCTCCCGCCCGTACATTCGGCGCTTGGGCGCGCTTTCCTTCACTTCCCTGGCACTCTGCATCGGTGCCGCCGTCCTGTTCGGCTGCTCCCTGCTTACTAACGTTTTTCATCCTCTGCCCGAGTTGAGCGTCACCGCCTGGATGATAATGATCTATTTGGGCGTAATCGGCTGCGCGTTCCTATGGGTGCTCTGGTCGGTCGGCATACGCTTGGCGAGCCCGTCGCTGGTCGCGATGACGGTTACGGTCAACGCCCTGACGGCATCTTTTCTCGGTGCGATCTTCTTGTCCGAGCCTGTCGGCCGTGAGTTCTTTGTGGGATTGATCGCCGTCTTCTCGGGCATCGCCGTCGCGACCAACGCGTTCTCCAGACGGTCCGGCGCCCGGGCGCCTGCGCCACCCTAATTGCGAACCGCCGTGGTTTGGCGCATTGCCGCGTGCTATAAGCCGAAAGCAAACCACGCCTCGTCATGAAGACACGTCCATTCAAGCAAGTCGATGTATTCACCAGAGAACCCTTCATGGGCAATCCGGTCGCGGTCGTTATCGGCGCCGAAGAGTTGACGGCCGAAGCGATGCAGCGAATCGCTGCATGGACCAACCTCTCCGAGACGACCTTTATTCTGCCTTCCGAGCGCGCCGACTATCGCTTGAGAATCTTCACGCCGAAACGGGAGCTCGGATTCGCCGGTCACCCGGTTATCGGCAGCGCCCATGCGGCGCTGGAGAGCGGTTATGCCGCGGCCCGCGCCGGCGTAATACGCCAGGAATGCGCGGCGGGAATTTTCGATCTCGCGGTCGAAGAGAATACGGAAGGCCGGCGCATTTTCGTGCGCGCGCCCGGTCCGAAAATCAGCGGCTTCGACGCGGCGGATGCGCTCGCAGCCGCGCTGCGCGCAAAAATTTCCCCTTCCCCGCTCCTCATCGAGACCGGCCCCTTATGGATCGTGGCCGATCTCGGCGCCGCCGATAAAGTCGCCGCGGTGAAGCCGGACTTGAACGCGATTGCAGAGTTGAGCGCCGCGCGCAGCGCGACGGGCGTCGTGATCTTCGGCAAAGCCGACGACGGCGTAAGCGCGCTGCACGTGCGTGCCTTCGCGCCCGGCGACGGTATTCCCGAAGATCCCGTCTGCGGCAGCGGCAACGCCGCCGTCGGCGCGTACCTACGCCAGACCGGCGCGCAGCGCGAATACGGCCCGGCATATATCGCGCGCCAGGGCATGAACGTCGGCCGCGACGGCCGTATCGCCGTCCGGATCGCCGACCACGGCGTCGAGATCGGCGGGCAGGCCGTGACGACGATCGACGGCGGCATCACCGTCTGACGCCGATGGCGGCAAACAATCTCAGCGCGACGTGCGTCATCGCCGGCGGCGGCCCCGCCGGGATGATGCTCGGCTACCTGCTCGCGCGGGCAGGCGTCGAAGTAGGCGTTTTGGAGAAGCACGCCGACTTCCTGCGCGACTTTCGCGGCGACACAATCCATCCCTCCACGCTCGAAATCATGCGCGAGCTCGGGCTTCTCGAAGAATTCCTCAAGCTGCCGCACCAGGAAGTGCGGAACCTGACAGCGCAGTTGGGACCGCTCGACTTGACGCTGGCCGATTTCTCGCACGTGCCGACGCACTGCAAATTCATCGCGATGATGCCGCAGTGGGACTTCCTCAATTTTCTCGCCGCTCAGGCGGCGCGCTACCCGGCATTCCATCTGCTCATGGAAGCCGAAGCGACCGATCTCATCGAGGAAGGCGGCCGGATCGTCGGCCTGCGCGCGCGGACTAAAGATGGCGTGCTTGACGCGCGCGCCGATCTCGTCGTCGCCGCCGACGGCCGCCATTCCGTGCTGCGCGAGCGCGCCGGCATGCGGGTCGAGGAATACGGCGCGCCCATGGACGTGCTCTGGTTCCGCCTCTCGCGGAGTCCGGGAGAGTCCGCGCAGACGATGGGACGCTTCGACCGCGGGCGTATCGTCGTCACGATCAACCGCGGCGATTACTGGCAGTGCGGTTATGTTATCGCGAAGGGACAGAACGAGCAGATCCGCCGCGAAGGGCTCGCGGCCTTCCGCGAGCGGGTCGCGCGCGGGGCGCCGCACGTGAGCGCCCAAGTGGGCGAGTTGGTCGATTGGGACCAGCTCAAGCTATTGACGGTGCAGGTCGATCGACTCGCTGAATGGTCGCGCACCGGATTTCTCTGCATCGGCGACGCCGCGCACGCGATGTCGCCCGTCGGCGGCGTCGGCATCAATCTCGCGATCCAGGACGCGGTGGCTGCTGCCAATCTGCTCGTGACCCCGCTTAAAGAGAAGTGCCTCACGCCCGAGCATCTGCGCCGCGTCCAGCGGCGGCGCGAGTTTCCCACGCGCGCGACGCAGTGGCTCCAGCTCGCAGTCCAGCGCCGCGTCATCGCCCCCGCCTTGAACGAAACGGCGCCGTTCCGCCCGCCGCTACTGCTCCGCTTGATGGCCAAGAGCCGCGCGCTCAGACGCATTCCCGCGCGCCTCATCGGCGTCGGCGTCCGGCCCGAGCACGTGAGCGCCGCGATCCTGTCGTAACTTCCTCCCTTGAATTCTCCCCGGCGGCAAGATAAGCCGGTGGCGTTTTCAGCGTAGACGCCAAGAGGTTTTTTCATGCGCATCCTCGGACATCTTTTCGAAAATAATCGGAAGTGGGCGACGGCGATCACGCAGCGCGACCCGAATTTCTTCAAGCGCCTGTCGCACCAGCAGACGCCGCAGTATCTCTGGATCGGCTGCGCCGACAGCCGCGTGCCGGCGAACGAGATCGTGGGGCTCTTGCCCGGCGAGCTTTTCGTCCACCGCAATGTCGCGAACGTCGTCGTCCAGACCGACCTCAACTGCCTGTCGGTCATTCAATATGCGGTCGAGGCGCTGCGTGTGCAGCATATCATCGTCTGCGGCCATTACGGTTGCGGAGGTGTGCTTGCAGCGCTCCGCGGCGAGCAGCTGGGGCTCATCGATAATTGGCTTAGATACGTGCAGGACGTGCGCGACAAAAACCTTTCCGCGCTGGAAGCGCTCGCGGGTGAGAACGAGCGGCACAACCGGCTGTGCGAGCTGAACGTGATCGACCAGGTGCAGAACGTATGCAAGACGACGATCGTGCAGGGCGCATGGTCGCGCGGGCAGTCGCTCGCGGTCCACGGCTGGATCTACACCATCGCCGACGGTCTGCTGCGCGACCTCGACATCTGCATCGCGTCCGCCGCCGAGATGCGCGATCGCGCGGCGCACTCGTAATTTTCTCAGGAGGCGATCATGAGCGAGACGATCGGCTTCATCGGCCTCGGCATCATGGGAAAGCCGATGGCGCGGAATCTCCTGAAAGCGGGCTATCCGCTCCTTGTACATAATCGCAGCCGAGCTTCCGTCGAGGAACTGGCGAACGAGGGCGTCGCGCCGGCGGCGAACGCTTACGAGGTCGCCGCGGCCGCGGATATTTTAATTACGATGCTGCCGGACTCGCCCGACGTCGAGCAGGTCTACAATGGAGCCGAAGGCGTCTTCAAAGGAGCGAGATCTGGCGCGCTTTTGATCGACATGTCGACGATCTCGCCGGTCGTCGCGCGGAAGCTCGCCGCGGACGCCGAGCGGCGCGGCTGTGAAATGCTCGACGCGCCGGTAAGCGGCGGCGAAGCCGGCGCCGTCGGTGCGACGTTGTCCATCATGATCGGCGGCAAACCCTCCGCCGTCGACCGCGCCATGCCGGTGTTTCAAAAGCTTGGGAAAAACATCGTGCACGTCGGCGCCGCCGGAGCGGGGCAGATCGCCAAGGCGGCGAACCAGATCGTGGTGGGCGTCACGATCGCGGCCGTGAGCGAAGCGCTCGTGCTCGCGGCCAAAGCCGGCGTCGACCCTGCCAAGGTGCGCGAGGTGCTGCTCGGCGGTTTCGCGCAATCGAAAATTCTCGACGCGCACGGGCAGAAAATGCTCGAGCGCAACTTCAAGCCCGGCTTCCGCATCCGTCTGCACGAGAAGGATTTGAAGATCGCGCTGGCGAGCGGCTCGGAGTACGGCGTGCCGCTTACGACAACCGCAGTCGTCGCGCAGATGATGGCGGCGATGAAAGCCACCGGCCGCGGGGATTTGGATCACGCGGCGCTGGTGACGCTGGTGGAGGAGCTGGCGGGGAAGAAACTAGACCCATAGGCTTCTCGGCATCGATGATCACAGAGAAACTTCGAAGCGCAGCATGAAGACAACCGCGTTCTTGATCTTGGGATCGGTATTCGGATTGATGACGAATTGAAGGTCAGGCTGTATTGCCAGGTGCGAGCCGAACTGCGCGAGGTAAGTAAGCTCCAGAGCGACCTCCGATCGCTCGACGCCTAACCCTTGCCGGCGCTGCGCAGCCATGAATTCCGATCCGTTATGCGCTGCTGCGACGGCGATCCCGAGCTGATCCTGATTGCGACCCGAAATCAAATCAGTGACCGTGAGCCCGCCCCCCGTATAATAGGCGAAGCGGTTGACGCGGGGGTCCGCCATGCCGAACTGACCGAACAAAGTCGCCTGGCGGTCGGGCTCTTTCGCGTCCTGGTAAACAGCCCAATCTGCAAGTAGATAGCCGCCTCCACTGCCATTGCGCCGGACGGGCTCGCCGTTGGGATGCAGCTTTTTCAAGTCGGCGAAATCGGCGGTGTAGTACCAGACTCCAGCGGCCACCTTCCCCGTGTAGGCGCCGCAGCAATTTCTCCCGATGCGGAATCCGCGAGTGCGCGGCTGCTCGGGGCCGACGGGACGGTATAGATAGGCCGCCTCAGTAACGATCAGCGCCCCGTCGTTCTTGGCGAATACCGCGTGCGCTCCGCTCGGCCGCTGCACCGGCACGCCGTCGAGAACGGCCGTTCGCACGACCATCTCATCGATCGGTTTCACCGCGAATCGGCCGCCGACGGCGGTGTTGGGAAAAATGGACGGGCCATTTTGTCCGCTTTGGGAAAATTCCGGGCCGATACCGAACGAACTGTTGAGAAACAGCCCGGCGGATTGCAGCCGGTAGAATTCGCTGTTCAAGTCGTAGCGCCCGGCCAGCGCCGAGAACCGGTTGCCGAATAGATTTTGTTGGATCCATCCTTCTTCCAACTTCCATTTCGCCGGCGCCTCGATGCTGCTCACCCCTTGGGCGTCGCCGACGAATTTTTCGCTCGGCCGGTCGCCATGGATGCCAAGACCATATATAAACAACGTCGTGCCGGGCCAGCCGATGAGTCGTTCCGCGTCGGCGGTGACCTGAAGATTCAGGTTGCCGAGATAACCGCCGCCGCGGCGGACTCCGCCGCGCGCATTGGCGAAAGCCTCGCCATCGTAGCGGACGCCCAACTGGATGCCGTGGGCGTCGAGTCGCTTCTGAAATTCGTCCCATAATTGTGAGAGTCCGGTCGACGGTGAAGGGGCCTCCGTTTCAGAGCGGGCGGCTTCGGGTACGGCTGGAGAAAACGCCGTGATCGCCGCGGCCGCTATCAACCATAGAAACAACCCTCGCCGGTAAAATTTCGCAGAATGGATCCGTGTTACCATGGCTCCGGGTCTCGACAGGCGCCCTGCGTTAAACGGCTAACTTGCGCCAAACCCTACCATGCGGGCAAGGGTCTGCCTACGGCATTTAGATCGCCCCGCCTTCAGATTTCGCCGGGCGAACAAAATCATTATTCCTGAATTTTTCGAACTATTTTCATACTGCTTTCGAAGCGGGCCTCTACCTTTGCGGAAAATTTCCCAAAGGAGGGCTTATGGTCAAAGTCTCAGGTTGGATTTTATCGGTGGTATTCCTTGTCGTTTTTGCGGCATGGACGACCAGGGCGGAGGAATCGCCGGGCGATCGCACGCTGTCGCCCTACTTCTTTATCGAGAACGCGGACCAGACCGTCGACCGCTTCCCGTTGAAGGATACCCGGGTCGAGGTCGACGTCAGCGGGGTCATCGCCGACGTCGTCATCCGGCAGACCTATTCGAACGACGGCGCGCGCCCGATCAGCGGGCGCTACATCTTTCCTTTGTCTACGCGAGCGGCGGTGCACGGCATGAAGATGACGATCGGCAACAACGTCATCACCGCCAAGATCAAGGAGCGCGAGGAAGCGCAAAAGGAATTTCAACAAGCCCAGAGCGAGGGCAAAACCGCGTCGCTGTTGCAGCAGCAGCGGCCGAACGTCTTCAGCATGAACGTCGCGAACATCCTCCCGGGCGACAATGTCGAGATCGAGCTGCGCTATACCGAGCTCTTGGTGCCCACGGACAAAACCTACGAATTCGTCTACCCCTCCGTCGTCGGCCCGCGCTACTCGAACCAGCCGCGGGAGGCCGCGGCGGAAACGGATCAATGGGTAAAAAGCCCGTACCTCGCCGAAGGCACGGAGCCGCGCACCAAATTCAACATCACGACGCGGCTTTCGACCGGTGTGCCGCTCCAGGAAATCGCCGTCACGTCCCACGACGCCGATATCCTTCAAGAAAGCGCGTCGCGGGCGACTGTCGCGCTGATAGATCCCGACACCTTCAGCGGCAATCGCGACTACATCCTGAAGTTTCGGCTCGCCGGCGATGAGATTCAGTCCGGGTTAATCGTCCATCGAGGAGACGATGAGAACTTCTTCCTCTTAATGGTGCAGCCGCCGCGGAAAGTTCTCCCCGCGCTCATTCCGCCGCGCGAATACATTTTCGTCGTGGATGTCTCCGGCTCGATGCACGGCTTCCCGCTCGAAGTCTCGAAGACCCTCCTGAAAGACCTGATCGGCAATCTCCGCTCCACGGACAAGTTCAACGTGGTTCTCTTCTCGGGCGCTTCGCGCGTCATGGCTCCAGCGTCGCTGACCGCGACCGACAACAATGTCGCGCGCGCGATCCAGTTGATCGACAGCCAACAAGGCGGCGGCGGGACCGAGCTGCTGGGCGCGCTCAAACAAGCCTACGCGATTCCCCGCGATCAGGCTTTCTCCCGGACGATACTCGTCGTCACCGACGGTTTTATCGCCGCCGAGCGGGCCGCGCTCGAAGAGATTCGCAGCCATCTGCACGACACGAACGTCTTCGCCTTCGGCATCGGCAGCAGCGTGAACCGGTATCTCATCGAAGGCGTCGCGATCGCGGGTCAAGGCGAGCCGTTCGTCGTCGGCGATTCCACGGAAGCGCCCGACGCGGCGCGCCGGTTTCGCGAATACGTTCAGTCGCCGATGCTAAGGAACATCGCGCTGTCGTATGCGGGCTTCGACGCGTACGATGTCGAGCCGGCCGGGATTCCCGATCTCTTCGCCGACCGGCCGATCGTCGTCTTTGGCAAATGGCGCGGCGCCGCGAATGGAGTCGTGACCGTCTCTGGAAACGCCGGCAACGGAGTGTATTCGCAACGTTTCAATATGGCCGACGCGCAATCGTCCGACACCGATCACGCGCTGCGCTATCTATGGGCGCGGACGCGCATCGCGCGCCTTTCGGATCACCTGTTCGACGGCAACGCGGATGCCAGTAGGCCCGAGGTGACGGCGCTCGGCCTGCAGTACAATCTGCTGACGCCTTACACTTCGTTCATCGCCGTCCACGAGGTCGTGCGCAACCCGGGCGGCGACAGCGAAGACGTGGATCAGCCGCGCCCGCTGCCGCTGTACGTCTCGAAGCTCGCTGTGAGCGCGGTGCCGGAGCCCGAGATGACTCTGCTCGTGACCATTACCCTGCTTCTTTTCTCCGCGATGATGCTGCGGCGCAAATGGATATTGGACTTCGCGCGGCGTCGACGATGAGCGCTGGGCCGGAGCTCATAGCTGTGAAACTGCCCTACCGCGAAGCGAGCAAACCCGCGCTCAAGACGATCCTCGTCTACGCGCTTCGCAACGCTGCATATCTGCTGCCGGCGCTCGGCCTGGCGGTAATGATCAAATATCATTACAGCCGCGCCGGCAGCGAGGACCTCCGGTGGATCTTGTCGCCTACGGCGCGTCTGGTGGAGCTCTTCAGCGGGATCCCCTTCGTTGAAGAGCTCCACTCAGGCTTCATCAATCGCAGCCGCCGGATCCTCATCGCTCCGGCCTGCGCGGGCGTCAATTTCCTCATCATCGCCTTCGGCGTCGCCGTCCTCGCCGGCCTGCGGCACATTAGGAAGCTAGCGCTTCAAATGACTTGGCTCGCCGCTGCTCTCGCGAGCGCGTATATCCTGACGATTTTCGTCAACGCGGTCCGCATCGTCGTTTCGATCTATTCGTACGAAGCGCGCCCTTTTTCGTCCTGGATCGATCCGCCGCGGCTACATCTCTTTGAAGGCGTCGTCATTTATTCCTTTTTCCTCATCGTTTTTTATAGGATAATCGAGGCCGGCCTTTGCCGAGCCGGGCGAAGAGCACCGGCTAGATCAGAAGAAAAACAAAACGCGTTGGCCGCCATGACAGCGGCGTTACCTTTGTTCTGTTATTTGACCGTGACGCTCCTGATTCCACTGTTGAACGGCGCGGCACGCGCAGACGCGAGGCGCTTCGTCGAGCACGCCGCAATCGTGCTGGCCGCGTCTGGTGCCATCGGACTGTTTTTTTGGCCGCGGCTTGGATGGAGCCGGCTGCGCGACCGTCTCAAGCGGCGAACCGCCAATGAAAAATAAGAAGCCAAGAATTCTCGTCGTCGAAGACGAGCCGGCCATTACGGAAACGATTCAGTACGCGCTCGAGACCGACGGCTTCGAGACGGTCTGCGTCGCGACCGGAAAACCCGTGCCGTCGCTGTTGGAAGAGCAGCCGATCGACCTCATCGTTCTGGACATCGGCCTCCCCGATGTCAGCGGCGTCGAGCTCTGCAAGGAGCTGCGCGAGAGTCATCCCGTGCCGGTGATCTTTCTCACGGCGCGAAAAGACGAGATCGACCGCGTCGTCGGCCTGGAGATCGGCGCCGACGACTATATCGTCAAGCCGTTCAGCCCGCGCGAGCTTTCCGCACGCATCCGTGCGGTGCTGCGGCGCGTGCAGAAACAACCGGCGGCTCCCCAGCCGTCACCGACGCGCGGCTTTCGCATCGACGACTCGCGCCGCCGGATCACCTACTGCGGCGCGCCGCTCGACCTTTCGCGCTACGAATACAATCTGCTCAAGGTGCTCGTGCTCCGGCCGGGGCACGTCTTCTCGCGGGATCAGCTGATGGATCTCGCGTGGGAAGTTCCCGAGGCGAGCATGGACCGCACGGTCGACGCGCATATCAAAAACATCCGCATCAAACTGAAGGCGGTGACTCCCGAAATCGATCCCGTCGTCACGCACCGCGGCATCGGGTACTCGTTGAGAGAGGATTTATGAGACTCGGAACGCGCATATTTCTCTGCTGCATGTTCATTTTCGCCGTCTGCTTTTCCTATCCGATCAAATGGGCGCTCGACAATTTGCGCACCCGCTACCTCGAAGGCGTGGAAGAGCCGCTGGTGGATCAGGCGAATATCCTCGCCGCGGTCGTGGCGCGCGAAATGGAAGCGGGAACTTTCGACCGCGAGAAATGGTATCGCGCGTTCGAGAGCGCACGCTCGCGGCATCTGTCCGCGCGCATCTATAACCTGGTGAAGACCGATGTCGACCTGAAAATGTATATCACGGACGCATCGGGGAGAATCATCTTCGACTCCGAGGACCGGCAGAATCTGGGCACCGACTACAGCGGCTGGCAGGACGTCAGCCTGACGCTCGAGGGGAAATACGGCGCGCGCAGCAGCGCGGCGGCGAGCGCCGATCCGACGGTCAAGGTCCTGCACGTCGCCGCGCCCGTCATCGTGCACAGGAAAATCGCCGGGGTGTTAACCGTCGCGAAGCCGACGACCAACATCAATCAATTCCTCAAGAGCGCCAAGCCCCAGCTCTTCAAGGTCGGCGTGTTCGCCGGAGCGGCCGCCGTACTCCTTATTTATCTTGCATCCATTTGGCTTACGCGCCCTATTAAACGCCTTACCTCGTACGCAAACGCCGTCGGCGAGGGTAAGCGCGTGGATTTTCCCGAACTCGATCGCAGCGAGATCGGCGAGATGGGACATGCGTTCGCGAAGATGCAGGAAACGCTCGAGGGCAAGAAGTACGTGGAAGAATACGTTCAGAAGCTCACGCACGAGGTGAAAAGCCCGCTGTCGGCGATCCGCGGCGCGGCGGAGCTTCTGGAAGAGCGGATGGAGCCGGAGCAGCGGAGCCGCTTTCTCTCGAATATTCGCAACGAGACGAGCCGCATCCAGGAGATCGTCGACCGCATGCTGGAGTTGGCGGCGCTCGAGAATCGCAAGATGCTCGAAAAGCGAGAGCGGCTGAATTTTTCAGAGCTGATCGAATCCATCGTCGATGCCAAGCGTCCGGCTTTGGCGCAGCGCCGTCTGTGGGTTTCCAACGAGGTGCCGGAGAATATCGTTATCGAAGGCGACGGCTTCCTCCTGCATCAGGCGCTCTCGAATTTGCTTCAGAACGCGATCGACTTCAGCCCCGACGGCGCGGAGATCCGGCTGAGCGGCGGCGTCGAAGGCGGACGATTCACGTTCGTCATAGAAGACAACGGCAGCGGCATTCCGGAATTCGCCGTCGAAAAGGTCTTCGATAAATTCTTCTCCCTGCAGCGCCCGGATACGGGCAAAAAGAGCACGGGGCTGGGCTTGAGCTTCGTCAAAGAAGTAATCGACCTGCATCGCGGTTCGGTAGAATTACAAAACCGCCCGGA
>DATDFN010000323.1:0-10319 GCA_036522615.1 Binatia bacterium
GCCGCGGGCACGGAGTTATAGAAGAAATATTTCCTATCCAGCCGAGATACTCTCTGGCGGAGGAAAATGCTCAGCAAAACTAGGGCTACAACGACAACGAGTCGGGTTCTGGGGCTCGAAATTAACCGCGAGATTGGCAAGAGTGTCGGAAGAATAGCCTATTTGAACTATCAGTGCAAATTAAAAACGGGCCAGCGCCGCGTGGCGGGACCGTTATCTATCCGACTAACGGCGATCGGCGACGAATTGACCCGCGCGGCCGTTGCAAAATTGTGCAAGCGCGCGCTCATATGTGCCAATTTTGTCCGTGCTGCTCACTCCGTAATGAGTTAAGCGCGCCGAATCGGTTCAAAAAATGATTTTCGTCGCTGGTACGATAGTTGCTCGGTGACGTTAGTTGCCGGCCGCGAAACAGATGAAGCGTGCCGGTCGAGAGGAGATGAGTCATCGAAACCGAGCTCAATTACCTGGTCTCGTTGGTCGCGCTGATGGCGCTGATCCTGAGTCTGGTCTCTTACAGCGACGGACTCAGACGGCTCCGCCACAAACGCGGCTAGACGGACTCAGATATTAACCAATCCTAAGGTCCGCTTTACCGAGCGCACGTTGCTCGTTATCGGGTATGAATGTGATTACTCGATGATCTTTCCGATGCGCTCCAACCGGATTATCCGTGCATCAGCGTCCCACGACCAGTAGATAACCGCCGCCTTGCCTTTGACATCTGCTACGTCGACGAAGCCCCAGAAGCGGCTGTCATAGCTCTTATCGCGGTTATCTCCGAGTACGAAGACGTGGCTGGCCGGAACCTTTTTCGCCCCGTAGTTGTCCTGAACCAGGATCTTTTCCGCGGATTCTTCAGAATCGAAAAAAGCGTGCGGATCGTCCACAGCTTGGCCATCGATGTAGACCTTTTTGTTTCGTATCTCTACCGTGTCGCCGCCGACCGCAATAACTCGCTTGAGGAGATTTTTGGTCCGATCTTCGGGAAAAATGAATACGATCACGTCGCCGCGTGTCGGGCTGCCACATAGGGCGAGACAAACGCGCCTTACAGGATCGCGCACGCCATAGCTTGTTAGGTTCACGAGTACTTTATCGCCGATCTGAAGGGTCGGCATCATGCTATCGGAGGGAATAGCACCGGCACGCATCAAGACGTTACTTGTGATGCTGAGCACTGCCGAGCTGACAAATATCATGATCACATAGACATACCACCGGTTGAATGGTTGAAGTTTATAAGTAGAGCGCTTTTGTCTCGCGGTTCGCACCGCATCCACGAGGATGTAGATACCGAGCACCGAGGAAAAGAGAATCGGTGTGGCGATGTTCAGAGGGGCATGCGGAAACTTCAGGAAAAAGAGAACGGACGCAAAACCCGCGGCGGACCAAAGTATAAGGAACCAGACACCTTTGTTAAGCTCGCCGTTATAAATCTGTCCTGCGCCCGGTCCTAAGAAACCGAGAATAAAAGCGATCCATGGTTTACGCGGCGCTTCGGGGCTTGACGAGGTTTCCTCCGGCTGCACGCCGCTTAGTTACTCGATCCTAAATCTTCCGTCAACTCGTCAGCCGCCGGTCGATATCGCGGCGCGCCCAGAAGAGCAACACTGCCGAGACCGCCAGGATATAGGTCAGATCCCACAGCACGAGCAAAGAGATCTCGCCGTGGAAGGCCGCGCGCGCGAGGCGCACGGGATGCAGCAAGGGAAGGAACTCGGCGAACCACAACCAATGCGCCGGGAGCCGCTCTTTCAACGGAAAGAAAACATCCGAGAAGAGAAAGAGCGGCGTGAGGAAGAGCGTATAATAGAAGCTGAACAGGTCGATGTTCGGAATCCTGAGCGAAAAGACGAGGCCGATCGCGGCGAAGAGCAGGCCGGTCAGGGGCAGCAGCGGCAATATCCATAATCCCTGCGGCAGCGGCGCGAGACCGGCGGCGGCGACGACGGCAAAAAAGCAGCCGCCGTAGATAAGCGCGCGCGTCAGCGCCCACAGGACTTCGCCGGCGAGCACGTCGTCGGGCTCGATCGGCGTCGTCAGCATCGCGTCGTACGCCTTCTCGAAATTGAGCCGCACGTAAATGTTGTACGTGACCTCGTAGCTCGCGCCGTTCATCGCCGCGACGCAGACGAGGCCGGGCGCGAGAAACGCGAGATAGGGCGCGCCCCCCATTTCGTTGATATAGGCGCCGACCCCGAGACCGATCGAGAGAAGATAGAACACCGGCTCGAAGAAGTTGGGCAGGATGTTCAGCTTCCACGTGCGGCGGTACATCGCCGCGTCGCGGCGCCAGACCGCCAGCGCATGCGGCGGCGAGAGGCTCATGGCGCGGCCTCCAGACTGGTGCCCGTGAGCGCGAGAAATACGTCTTCGAGATTCGTCGGCCGCACCACGAGCGGCCGGCGATGATCCGCGTCGCGCACGCGCTCGACGAGCGGCGCGGCGTCGCTCAGATAAAACGTCACGCGCCGGCCCACGCGGAGCCGGCGCGCCGCGCGTATGGTCCCGTCGAGCAGCGCCGATTCTTCCTCGGGCGTGCAGTCGAGCTCGACCGCCTCGGGCGCGAGATGCGCGGCGATCAAATCGCCCGGCGCGCCTTCGTCGACCACTTTTCCGTCGCAGACGATCGCGACGCGGTCGCAGAGGCGCTGCGCCTCGTCCATGTAATGCGTCGTGAGCAGCACCGTCGCGCCCTGCGCGCGCAGCTCGCGGATGCGCGACCAGAGCGCGAGCCTGACGGCGGGATCGAGGCCGGTCGTGGGCTCGTCCATGATCAATAATTCGGGACGGTTCATCAACGAAAGGGCGATTGCGAGGCGGCGCTGAAAGCCGCCGGAGAGCTGCCGCACCGGCATGCCGGCGTGCGATCCCAGCTCGAGAAACTGGATCACCTCGTCGATGCGCTGCGAAAGCTCCGGCTCACGCAGCAGATGATAGCGGCCGAAGACGCGCAGATTCTCGATCGGCGTCAGCGCCTCGATGAAGACGTTCTGCTGGAGCGTCACGCCGAGCCGCGCGCGCACCGCGCGGAGATGCTGCTTGAGGTCGAGACCGAAGACTTCGATGGATCCCGCCGTCGGGCGGGTCACGCCGTAGACCATTCGCAGCGTCGTCGTTTTACCGGCGCCGTTCGGGCCCAGTAGGCCGAAGCAGATTCCCGGCGGCACGTCGAGATCGAGAGCGTTCACGGCGACGCGGCTGCCGAACTTCTTCGAGACGGAGCGAAGCCGGACGATCATGATTGGGCGCGAACCCTCTCGGCTCTCACTGCGGGATGGACGACCAGCGCGTAAAGGACCGCTGTCACCAGTAAAACGCCGATAAGGCCCCATAGCAACTGGTTGTAGCTGTGCGTTCTATCGTAGAGCGCGCCGGCGATGACCGGCCCGGCGACGGCGCCCCACGTCTGCACGAAGCTCATCGTGCCGCGGATCTTGGCGAAATTCTTGCGGCCGAAGAAATCGCCGACGGCGGACCAGTTGACCGGAAAAGTCGACTCGACCACCGTGAACAGCGGCAGAAAGAGCCAGATCTGCCACTCGGTTTGGCCATAGATCAGAAACAACAGCGCGGCCGCCGAGATGACCATGCAGACCGCCATGAGCCGCGCCTTGTCGACGCGGTCGGCGATCCAACCGATGAACATGTGCGACAATAGGCCGAGAAACGCCTGCGCGCCGAGCATGAAGGCGGCTGTCTGCTCGCTCATGCCTTTCCACACCATGATCGGCACGTAATGCACGTTCACTGCGCTCAGCGCCACAATGCGCAGGAGCGTCCCGATCGTCAGGAACCAGAACGCGCTCGTGTGCATCGCGCCCCTTAGCGTCGTGTTCGCTTCGGCGACTTCTGCTTTAGCATGCGCGCCGCGGTCGCCCGCCGGATGGGGCGGATCGCCGTCGGGACGCAGCCCCATACTTTCCGGCGAGCGCCGCACGAAAAGCGCCAGCGGTAAGCCCAGCAAAAGGAAGGCAATGCCGTTGAGAACAGCCGCGCGGCGCCAGCCCCAGGCGTGGATCGCCTGGGACAGCAGCGGGGTCAGCAGAAATCCGCCCAAGCCGACCGAGCCGCTGATGATCGCCATCGCCATGGTGCGCTTGCGGATGAACCATGTGTTGGCGATCACCATCGGCGCGTCCATGAAGCCCGCGTGAAACGAAAGCGAAACCAGGCCCATGTAGACGACGATCAGCATCGCGTACGAATGCACGCCGGAGAGGATCATATGGCCGATTCCGGTCAGGCAGATCGCCATGATAATCAGCGGGCGCGGTCCGTAGCGATCCATGAAGTAGCCGGCAACCGGCCCTTCTAATGCGCCCTGCGCGCGCGCGAGCGAGAAGACGAGCGAGGTCGCGGCGCGGTTGAGGCCGAGATCCTGGCTCAGGGGCAGGAAGAAGACGGAGAAGCCGTAGTAGTAGAGCCCGCCGCCGAGCACGCGCAGCGCCGAGCCGACGGCGATCATGCGCCAGCCGTAGAATAAACGGGAAATTCTCGTGAGCATGAGAGGTGAAACTCACAAAATAACGGAGGCGATGCGATTCTGCAAATCCGAAAGCAATGTGCTACGCTGACTGCGGAGGAAAAGCACGGAAATGAAGCATGTCGCGACGCTGATACCCGGCGACGGGATCGGCCCGGAAGTCACTCGACCGGCGCAACAGATCATCGCAGCCGCCGGGGTCGAGATCGAATGGGAAACTTTCATCGCTGGCGCGGAGGCGCTCGAGCGCGAGGGCAAAACCGTCTCGGTCGAGCTGCTCGACTCGATCCGCAAGAACAAGGTCGCTCTGAAGGGGCCGCTCACGACGCCGATCGGCGAGGGTTTCAGCAGCGCCAACGTCGAGATGCGCAAGGCCCTCGATCTATACGCCAATTTACGGCCGGTGAAGAGCCTGCCGGGCGTCAAGAGCCGCTATGAGAATATCGATCTCATCGTCATCCGCGAGAATACGGAGGACCTTTATTCGGGCATCGAACATGTCGTCGTTCCGGGCGTCGTCGAGAGCTTGAAAATTATTACCGAGCGCGCGTCGACCAAGATCGCCGAGTTCGGCTACAAGCATGCGCGCCAGCAGGGCCGAAAAAACATGACCGTGGTCCACAAGGCGAACATCATGAAGCTCTCCGACGGGCTGTTTCTTAACGCCGCAAGAAACGTGGCGCAAAAATACCCCGACATCAAATCCAACGATGTTATCGTGGACAACGCCTGCATGCAGCTCGTCATCGATCCCTATCAATACGACGTGCTGCTGCTCGAGAATCTCTACGGCGACATCATCTCGGACCTCGCCGCCGGCCTTGTCGGCGGCCTCGGCCTCGTGCCCGGCGCCAACATCGGCGACGAGTGCGCCATCTTCGAGGCCGTGCATGGCAGCGCGCCGGACATCAAGGGTCAGAACAAGGCGAACCCGACCGCGATGATCCTCGCGGCGATCATGATGCTCAAGTACATCGGCGAGGCCGCGGCCGCCGAGCGCATCTACGCTGCGCTGGTGCGCGTCTTCACGGTACGGAGAGTCTTCACGCGCGACTTGGGCGGCGCGGCGACCACGACGGAATTCAACGAGGCGATCTTGAAGGAGATTGAAGCACGCTGACGAAGGGAGCGCGCCATGCCGCTTGTACGCATCTCGCTTATGCAGGGAAAGCCGGCCGGTTTCGGCAAAAAAGTCGGCGCGGCCGTCTATCGCACGATGATGGAAACCATCAATGTGCCGGCGAGAGACAATTTTTCGATCATCACCGAGCATGATAAGAACGGGCTCGTCTACGACCCCGATTATCTGGATATCCGGCGGAGCGACGGCGTGATCTTCATTCAGATCACGCTGAACGAGGGCCGCACGCTCGAAGCGAAGAAGCATTTCTATAAAACGCTCGCGGAGCGGCTGAACCGGGAACTTGACGTGCGCATGGAAGACGTGCTTATCAACCTGGTCGAGGTCAAAAAGGAGAACTGGTCGTTCGGCAACGGCATCGCCCAATACGCCTGAGGCGCGAAAGCGCGGGGAGGTGAGCCATGTGGAAAGAGTTTAAGGAATTCGTCATGCGCGGCAATGTCGTCGACATGGCGGTCGGCGTGGTCGTCGGCGCCGCCTTCGCGACCATCGCCAAGAGCCTCGTCGACGATATTCTCATGCCGCCGATCGGGCTCATGCTCGGCGGCGTCGATTTCGCGAATCTTTTTCTCGTCGTGAAGCCCGGAGCGAATCCGGGGCCTTACCTCAAGCTCGCCGACGCCAAGGCGGCGGGCGCGGTCACGATCAACTACGGCGTCTTCATCAACTCGATCGTCAGCTTTCTGATCGTCGCGTTCGCCGTGTTCATGGTGATCCGCGCGATCAACCGGATGCATCGCCCGGAGGCGTCGCCGGCGGCCGCGCCCACGACGAAAGAGTGCGTCTACTGCGCCTCGACGATACCGATCAAGGCGGTCCGCTGCCCGCACTGCACGTCCGAGATCGCGCGCTAGCGGCAAATACCCGTATTGACAATCCGGCTTCTCCCGCTAGCTTGATTGCAGGAGGAAGCCGGCATGATCACGCGCATGATCTTCGTCACCGTTCCGAAGGACAAGGTCGCCGAGGCGGAGCGCATGTGGAAGCAGGAATGCGCGCCCCTCATGATCAAATCGCCCGGCTGCAAAAGCGAGGAATTCCTGCGCAACCGGGACAATCCCGGCGAGATGATCTCGCTCAGCACCTGGGAGAATCAGGCGGCGATCGACAACTACCGCGAGAGCGAGGCGCACAAGAAAATCCAGCAGCACACGCGCTCGCTCATGGGCGTCGCCAAAGTCGAGGTGAAGAGCTACGAGGTCGCGGGATAGATCACCCCCGGCAGACGATCCACTCGCGCGGGAACTTATTCAGGCTTTCGCAGCGATCTTTTCTGACCACCAGGGTCTCGCCGAACTGAAGCCCCATTTTTTCGTCCTTCGTGATGACGTTGGGCTGGATCACGATCACCATGTTCTCGCGGAAGACGATATCGCCTTCCTCGTGCCGTGTGGTGCTCCGCGTCTGGAAGATCGGCGGGTATTGATTGGCGCCGTGGATGAGATCGTCGTAGATCGTGTAGCCGTGGCGGTGCACGACCTCGGCGGCCTCTTCGGCCTCGCGCACCGTCGTGCCGTTCTTGATCGCCGCTGCGAGCACCTGGAAAGTCTCGACCGCCGCGTCGTGGAGCTTCTTCCATTCCGGCGTCGGCCCTTCGCCGATCGAATAAGTCCGATGGATTTGCCCGCTGTAACCCCAGTACGCGCCGCTGATCTCGGTGATGATACAGTCGCCGCGCTGGAGCTTGCGGCTCGAATGATACTGCGACGGGACCGGGAAATGCGGATCGCGCATCGGCATGCTGGTCATGAAATGAATGCCCGCGTAGCCGCCGGCTTTTAAATAGACAGGCTCGATCAGCGCCGGCAGCTCGTCCTCGCGCATGCCCGCGGTGATGCCCTCGGCGAGCGAGCGCATCGAATCATCGGTGAGCCTTGACGCGATGCGGATGCGCTCGATCTCCTCGGGGCTTTTGATCGTGCGCAGCATGCGAAACTTCCCGCCCATCTCGACAAACTTCGCGCCGGAAAGGCGGTCGCGCATCTTTTGATACTGCGTGTGCGGAATCGAGCCTACGAGGCCGATCTTCTTGTCCGCCAGGCCGCGCTCCTGGAGCAAGGCGACGATGCCGTTGCCGGTGTTCGCGCCCGCCCAGCGGACGTCCTTCACGACGGACAACACGCGCGCCATCGGCACATGGTTGTAAAGCTGCATCAGTAGCACGGGATCGCGGCCCGCCTGAAAAAGCACGTAGGCCTCGCGCCCGCCGGGCCAGTCGGTGAGCCAATAAACCTCGGAGGCATAGCGGCCGGCGCCGTAGATGAGCAGCGCATCCAGTCCGTTCTCTTGCAGGAGCGCGTTGACGCTCTTATGGCGCGCCGCCAGTTCGGCGTCGGAAAAAGTTACGAATTGTGAACGTTCACGCATTGTTACCTCGAGATATTGAACGAAATGGCGAGTTTGTTTTGAACGCCGAATTGCGTTCAACATTCAAAACGAAAATCCGAACTATAATTTGAGCAGCTTCTTCGCGGTGCCTTCGAGCATCATCAACTTCTCGGACTCGGGGCAATCCAGCGCTTCGATCTTTTCCACGCTGAGCCAGTCGCCCAGCGTGTAAGGATAGTCGGTGCCGACCATCAGGCGCTCGGCGCCGGCGACCTTGCGCAGATAATCCAGGCTGTCGGTGCGGTAGATCATCGTGTCGAAGTAAAGATTTTTCTTCATGATCTCGCTCGGGAGCGCCGAAGACGACGGCGCGCGCGGCCCGCGCCGCACGCGATAGCCCTGATCGAGGCGGCCGATCTGGTAGGGGAAGAACCCGCCGCCGTGAAGGACGCAGAGCTTCAGGCCGGGAAAGCGGTCGAAGACGCCGCTGTAGCACATGTAGGCGAGCGAGAGCGTGCTGTCGGCGGGATTGCCGCAGATGAGGCGGAGACCATAGGGGTTCATCTTTTCCGAGCCGGCGACGTCCTCAGGATGCATGACGATGAGCGCATCGAGGTCCTGCGCCTTTTGCCAGAACGGATCGAAAAAATCGCTGTTATAGTACTGCCCGTTGACGTTTGACGCGATGTAGCCGCCGCGGAGATTCAGAGTTTTCACCGCGTGCTCGAGCACCGCGGCCGCGCGCAGCGGGTCCTGCAGCGGCGCGGCCGCAAGCCCGACGAAGCGGTCCGGATGTTTCAGCGTCAGGTCGCGGATGCCGTCGTTGTAGCCGCGGCACCATGCCTCGCCGTCTTTGCCGTCGAGCGGATAGCCGAGGCTCGAGGTGTGCGGGATGAGCGCTCCGACGGCGATCTTCCCGCGCTCCATCGCCTCGAAGCGCTCCTTAAGGCCGGCGAGCTCCTGCGGGACGTTGAAGGACGCCCCGCCGGCGAAGGAAATCGCGGTCTCCCCCGGCTTGGTCTCCTTGGCGACGACCCCGGCGGATTTTCCGCCGCGCGCGGCGTCGAGCAGAGATTCGGGTAAATAATGATGGTGAATGTCGATCGCGCAGACGCGCATGTGAACTCCTTAAACGGCATCCTCGGGGCGATCGTATTTCGCGCGGCCGCGCCGCTCCTTGATCGTCGGATAGGCGACGATCGAGACGGTGATTACGATCAAGATCACAACGCTCGGGAAGGCGAGCCATTTTCCGCCGTACGCCGCCGTCGAAATCCAGAGATAATTCTCGCCGATTTTTCCCAAAATAAGCCCCAGCACGAGCGGCGGCCGCGGCCATCCGTAGAGCAGCATGAAATAGCCGAGCGTGCCGAAGATGAGCGTCACGACCAGGTCGTAAATGCTGTTGTTCGCCGTGAACGAGCCGATGAAGACCAGCACGAGAAGGAACGGGATAAGCAGCGAGCCGCGAATAAAAGTGAGCGCGGCGAGATGGTTGAGAATCAGGAAGCTGATGCCGGCGACGATGATGTTCGAGATGATGAGAATCCAGACCATCGCGAACGTCACGTCGAGACGCGACTTGAGCATCTCGGGTCCGGGTTGAAGCCCGACGATCAGCAGCGCTCCCAGGAGCAGCGCCATGCTCGCGCTGCCGGGAATTCCGAAGGCGATCGTCGGGATCAAATCGCCGCCGCGCGTGGAGTTGTTGGCGGCGCCCGGCCCGAGCACCCCCTCGACGGCGCCTTTTCCCGCGCGGCTTTTATCTTTGAGGCTGCGCGACGCATGGCCGTAGGCGATCCATTGCGCGACGTTCGCGCCCAGCACGGGCAATACGCCGAAGTAGACGCCGATCAGGCTGCAGCGGACCACGAGCCAGAAGTGGCGGAAGGTGTCCTTGACGCCTTCCATCACGCCTTTCAACTTTTCTTTCGGCGCCTGCGAGATGGCCGTCCCGCGCACGGCGAGATCGATGATCTCCGGGATTGCGAACATGCCGACGACCACCGGCGTCACGTCGAGGCCGTCCCATAGATATAACGAGCCGAAGGTATAGCGCAGCGAGCCGGTCTGCGGATCGACCCCGATCGCGGCGAGCATCAGGCCGATGCCGCCGGCGAGCAATCCCTTGATGAGCGATGTGCCCGCGAGCGTCCCGATGAAGGTGATGCCCATGATCGTGATGATGAAAAGCTCGGGCGAGCCGAACAGCAGAACGAGCGGGCGCATGATCGGGATCGAGACCGCGAGCGACAGCGCGCCGATGGTCGCGCCCAAAAGCGAGCTCATGATCGCCGCGCCGAGCGCGCGTCCCGCCTCGCCCTTTTTCGACATCGGATAGCC
Organism: Binatia bacterium; assembly: GCA_036522615.1. Taxonomy (GTDB): domain Bacteria; phylum Desulfobacterota; class Binatia; order UBA9968; family UBA9968; genus JAJPJQ01. Next base: position 10,302 of record DATDFN010000323.1, read on the forward strand.
GTCGAGAATCAGCGCGGC
>DATDFN010000324.1:0-3671 GCA_036522615.1 Binatia bacterium
CACGCAGTGGAAGCTCGGCGCCATCGGTGTGGCGGAGTGGACCGGAGTGCCTTTGAGCGAGGTTCTGAATCGCGCCGGACTCAAGAAAAGCGCCAGGGACGTGATGCCCGAGGGACTGGACGACCTCAAGGTCCGGCGGCCGATGCCGGTGGCGAAGGCCATGCAGGAAGATACCCTGCTCGTCTACGCGATGAACGGGCAGCCGCTGCCGCCCGATCACGGCTTTCCCGTGCGTGCGCTCGTTCCCGGCTGGATCGGCGTCGCCAACGTCAAATGGCTCGGACGCCTGGAGGTTTCCGAGCAGCCGCTGTTTTCGAATTGGAATACCGAGACCTATGTTCTGATCGGGCCGGACTACAAGGCGGAGCCGCCCGCCAAGGGACCTGTTCTTTCCAATCAGGACTTGAAGAGCGCCGTCGAGCTGCCGTGGAACGGCGAGGTGAGCGCCGCGCGACGCCTGGTCCGCGGCCGGAGCTGGTCTCCTTACGGAAAGATTTCAAAAGTCGAGTACAGCCTGGACCAGGGAAAGCAGTGGCGGACCGCTCGGCTGAGAGAGCCCAACATCGCGGCCGCGTGGGTGCGCTGGGATTTCGACTGGGAGCCCAAGCCGGGGAAGCAGACGATCCGCGTCCGCGCCACGGACGAGAAGGGAAACACGCAGCCGGACAAGGTGCCGTTCAATCAGCAGGGCTACTTATACAACGCGATGGTGGACCACCCGATCGAGGTGAAATGATCTCTAGCTCGGCTTCCAGCCCTTCGCCTTCAGCTCCTCGTTGATTTTCCGCGCCAGGGAGAAGTCGTACATTTTCGAGAGCGGCGGCGGCTCCTTGACGCCGCTGCGCTCGATGATGTGTTCGAGCGCTTTACGCTGCATCGCCTCGTTGATCGTGCCGTCGGGCGTGAGCCCGGGGCGAAAGCGATCGTAGATGCGCCCCACCATGTCTTCCTTGAGACGGAGAAACTTCGAAAGTATCTGCACCGCGGTTGCGCGGCTGTCGCGGAAGGTGATGAAGCCTTTGATCGAGCCGCGGACGAACTTTTCTGCCAAGGCGGGCTCGCCCTCCAGCACGGATGCCGGCGCAAGAATGCTGCCCTGCAGCTCGACGAGATCCTGATCGACGAGCGACACGAGCTCGCGGTAACCGGCGTCCTGCGCCATGAAGTTCGCGGGAATCGACAACATAGCGGCGTCGACCGTGCCGGCCTGGAGCGCGAAAAAGCGCGCCGTGCCGGAGCCGACCGGCAGGATGACGGCGTCGCGCCCGCCGTCGAGGCCGTGCTTCTTGAGGATGTCGCGGACGATCGAATCCGGTCCGCTGCCTAGGCTGGACACGCCGATTTTCTTGCCCTTCAAGTCGGCGACGGTTTTGATCTCCGGCTTGGAGTAGAGCCAGAACATCGGCTTGTGGAACGTGCTGAAGAGAAACTTGAGCGGCGCGCCGCGAAGGATCGCCGGGACGCTCGCGCCGCCGAGCGTGGAGAACTTCACGTTGCCGGCGATGAGCGCCTGCGTGCCGACCGCCGAAGGCATCTGCACTAGCTCGACGTCCAACCCCTCCTCGCGGTAATAGCCCTTGTCGCGCGCGATAACGAAGGTCGAGACGGCCGGCGTCACCGCAGGAATCGCGACGTAGATTTTTCGCGATTCCTGCGCCTCGGCGGCGGTCGAGAGCAGAAGAAAAAAGAAAACGAGCGAGCGTCGAATGGCCAAGGCGACTCCTTATATGCTAGAAACTTCGAGACGTAAGCTATACATCTCGACTTCCATGGTCAAGAACGCAGGAGATTTGCTCGCATGAAATTCGGCGTCTTTCTTCCCATCTCCGGCCGCGCCGCCGGCCCGGAGACTTTAACGCAGGCGGCGCGCCAGGCGGAAAGCCTCGGCTTCGACTCGGTGTGGTGCGCCGACCGCATCGTGATCCCGTGGGAGATCAAGACGCCTTATCCGTACGCCGAGGGAAGCAGCTTCATCGTCCCGCCGGACCGGCCGTTCTTCGAGCCGCTCACCTGCCTCGCGTATCTCGCCGGGCGCACGGAAAAAGTGAAGCTCGGCATCAGCGTGCTCGTCCTCCCCTACCGCCAGCCGCTTTACTGGGCGAAGATCGCGACGACGATCGACCATCTCTCCAAAGGCCGGTTGATCCTGGGCGTCGGCGTCGGCTGGATGCAGGAGGAGTTCGACGCGCTCGGCGCGAATTTCCCCGAGCGCGGCAGGCTCTCCGACGAGCAGCTCGATCTTTTGAAAGTATTATGGAAAGACGAGCGCGCTGCGTTCTCCGGCGCGCACTATCGATTCGAGAACATCGCTTTTGCCCCAAAGCCCCTGCAGCAGCCGCGTATTCCCATCTGGGTCGGCGGCGAAGGAGCGCGCGCGCAGCGCCGCGCCGGCGAATACGGCGACGCGTGGTTTCCCTATTTCGTGCGCATGACGCCGCGGGAGCTTAAGCGCCGCTTCGACAACGTGCGGCGCGCGGCGGAGAAGGCGGGGAGAAATCCAGACAATATTCGCCTGAACTGCTGCCTGCCGATCGAGATCTCGGAAAAGCCGCTCAAGTGGGAAGAGGACCGCCTCCACGGCTCTGCGGAGCAGGTCGCCGAAGGAATCCGCGGCTACAAGGAAATCGGCGTCGAGCACCTCGCGCTGCAGTTCATGGTGCCGCGCTGGCCCGAGCGCGTCGCGCAGATCGAGCGCTTCGCGCGGGAAGTCATGATCCAGTTATAAATACGCCGGCGCGCTCAAGGCGCTAGAAAATCGTCGCACCGGGAATCGGGCGGTGAGACGGCGCCGCCTAGGCGCCGGCGGGTAAATCGTTGCGGCGCGGAGCGCGCTGCGATAAGTTCGAAACGTCCGCGGTACATTCCAGACATCTATAGGAGGAGCACACGAACATGAGCGATTTGCGTCGCGTCGCATTGATTATCACCGGAGGCACGATCGATTCTCTCGGCAAGGACCGGCTGGATCTCGCCTGGTATATCGAGGCGAACAAGCGCATCGACACGCCGGAGCTTCTGGCGCAGCTTCCGGAGCTGCAGACGGTCGCGGCGGTCGAAAGTGTTCCCTTCCGCAGGCTGCCGAGCCACGCGCTCCTCGACAAAGACTGGCTCGAGATGGTGCGCACGATCCACACGATCCTCGACGAAGACAAAGCCGACGGCGTTGTCATCACGCACGGCACTAACACGATCGAAGAGACCGCCTACTTTCTCAACCTGACGCTCAAGACCGACAAGCCGGTCGTCATCGTCGGGTCGATGCGCCCGGCGTCCGCCTTGAGCGCGGACGGCTATTTGAATTTATTTAACGCAGTCCGCGTCGCCGCCGATCCGCAGTCGCACGGGCGCGGCTGCCTGCTCGTCATGAACGACGCGATCTATAGCGGGCGTGATGTGACGAAGAACGCGACCTACCGGGTGGAGGCCTTTCAATCGCGCGATTTGGGGCCGCTCGGCTACGCCGATGCTGACGGAAAAGTCGTCTACTACCACTTGCCGGCGAAGAAGCACACGACCGCGACGGAATTCGACGTGCGCGGGCTCGATTCGCTGCCGCGCGTCGATGTCGTGGTCTCTTACGTCGGCGCCGACGGCAAGATGATCGAGGCCGCGGCCGCCGCGGGCGCAAAAGGCATCGTGAGCGCCGCGACCGGCGCCGGCAGGCCGACGCC
>DATDFN010000325.1:0-3369 GCA_036522615.1 Binatia bacterium
ATTTCTCGTCCGAGGCCTTTTTCTTTGCACGCCTTGTACGCCGCGAAGCCCATGCCCGCGAACTGCACGCCGGCGCCGACGTTGTTCAAGAAAAAGGTGATCTGCTGCGGGCTCGTCCGCCCCTTCGCTTTGCCGACGATGAGGTCCTGAATTTCCGGATAGCGGCTCCAGTCGCGCTCACGCTCGCGGCGCACGCCGGGCAGGTCTTTCTCCGTCCCCGGCGGCTGGCAATGGAGATAGCCGCCGAATTTGGAGTGAATCGCGACCACGTCGCATTTTTCCAGCGACGCCTCGTCCATCTCGAACTCGCGGATGGAATTGTAGTGCATGCCGGGCTGGAGCCACGCCGCGCGCACGACCGGGCGCGAGGAGTTGGTCGCGCTGCAGACGATGTCCGCGTCGGCGACGGCCGTCTCCGCGCTCTCCACGGGCTCGGTGGGGATTTCATTTTCCCGTTCCATCTCGGCCGCAAATTTTCGCCGGTTCTCGGCATTGGGGCTGTAGATTTTCACGCGCTTGATCGGCCGTACGGCCGTGAGGAAGCGAAAGTGCGAGCGCGCCTGGCCGCCCGAACCGATGAGCGCGAGCGTCTCGGAATCCTCGCGCGCCATGGCCTTCGCGCCGAGCGCGCTGGTGACACCGACGCGTGTCTGCTGGATGAATCCGTCCGGCATGATCGCGAGCAGCTCGCCGGTCTCGACGCTGAAAAGCTGCACGAGGCCGACATAGCGGTTGCCGCCGGCGAGCGGAAGCTTCTCCAGCCGCACGGATTCGCCGACGTGGCGCTCGCCCAGAATGTCGGACGTGATCCGCAGCGCGAGCACGCCCATCGTTTTGACGCCGCCGTTGACCGATTTGAAGCTGTAGCTCGTCTGCGGCAGCGAATGCGGCAGATACGTCTGGCTGATGGGGCAGTTGACGGCCCGGCTTTGCGCCAGCTCGCGGTAGGTTTCTTCCAGGGCGTCGAGGCTGGCTTTGATCGTGAGCGCCTGCTGGATCTCTTCGTTGTTCAATATGAGCGTCATGCGCTTTCTATACTTCACCTCATGTTGACCTGCAATGTTCGATTGGATACGCTCGGAAAAAATCCGGGAGGCATAATGATCACCGTCGAAGGAGAAAAGATCGAAGTCATCGACGCGCATTCGCACATGGGCGCGCGTAAGAAGCTCGCTATCCATCAGATTCCGCCGATCATGAAATGGATGGCGGAGGACATGCTGGGCTCGATGGACAACGCCGGCGTCGACGGCGTCGTCACGTTCGCGATCGGCGTCGGCGAGCCGTCGGATTATCGCGAGACCAATCGGTATATCGCCGACGCGATGAAAAAACATCCCGGCCGCATCCACGGCTTTATGCGCCTGAGCCCGGGGCAGGGCGTGAAAGACACGCTGCAGGTGTTGGAAGAGGGCGTGAAGCTCGGGCTCAAGGGCATCAAGATCCATCCGCTGATCGAGCATTGTCCGGCGAACGACAGAGAGAAGGTTTACCCTCTGATGGAAGCCGCGCAGCAGCACAATCTCACCGTTCTTATTCACTGCGGGCTCGGCGAGAACGCGAGCCCCGCGCGCCTGGGCGAGATCGCGCGCGATTTCCCGAAGCTGAAAATGATCTTCGGCCATTCCGGCTTGGTCGAAGGCGTGCGCCAGGTCGTCGAGATCGCCAAAAAGCACGACAACGTTCACATGGACAGCTCGGGCGTCGGCTGGCTGCCTTTTTTCTGCGAGTCGATTGCGTGGGCCGGGCCGGAGCGCGTGCTCTACGGCTCGGACCATCCGTTCAACCCGATGGAGTGGGAGATCGAGAAAATTGTCAAACACGCGCAGCGCCACCTGAAGCTCAAGATCGACGACCTGAGGCTCATCATGGCGGGCAATATCAAGCGGCTGGTGGGGATCGGCTGACGAGACCGATGTGCTATGATTATTAGAGCGCGGAAGGGAGGAAAGTTATGAGCATGTCGACGACGATTTTGGCTCGTACGATGTCCGATACCGTGGAGACGGACATCCACCGCGTTCACGTGATCGCGAATGAGATCCTCCCGCGCTACAACAAGCCGACGCTTACCTTCGAGCAGTTGCGCAAGCTCGCCGACGGTCCGTTCGATCTATTTTTGATCCCGCTCGTCTTCGCGGACGAATACCGCAAAGACCCGTCGATCGTATTCAACGAGGCCAAGCGGCAGGAGATCAGAGATCACGCGCTGGAGATTGCGAAGCGACACCGCTTCGATACGACGCAGCCCGATCTCATGGCGGGCGTCGAAGAGTCGCTGCGCTCGGCGCAGAGCGCTGGATTAATCAATGTTCTCATCACGACCGGAGGCCGTCGCTTCAAACATGAGGCGATGGAAGAGCGCGGCTTGGGGAAATACTTCGCCGAGATCATCGACCGCGAGCAGACGTATTTCAGAAAAGAGCAGGGGATTTACCATCTGTTCCGCCAGCGGCAGGATAACTTTATCCGCGTCGTGCTCGTCTCGGGCACCGCGACGTATATCCGCGCCGGAAATAATCTCGCGCATCTCAAAGTCGCGGGCAAAACGCTCGAAGTGCTTACGGTCGCGCTCGCGACCGAAGCTTCGTATAACGACGAGGAGACGCTCGCGGCGGCGCAGCCTTCGATACTGATCCGCTCGCTTGCCGAGCTCCTGCCGGCGCTAAAGCAGCGCGCTTTGCTGCCGGCTTCCGCCGCGTAATTGTGGAGCGAACCGAAACCCAAACTCCCGCTATATCGCTTCCGGCGCCGGGGTGGACGCGGCTCGCCGCGACCTCCGTCGCGCATATGACCGAGCACGTCTATATCGGCGTGCAGACGGTTGCGCTCCCTGTCATCGCCGCCGCGATGGGCTTCAGCATGACCCAGGCCGGGCTCCTCGTCTCGACGCGCTACTTTGTCGCGGGGCTCACGAACCTTCCGTCCGGGTTTTTGGCGGATGCGACGAAGCGGCGCAGCACGCTTTTGGGGTTGTGTCTCGCGTTCTTGGGACTTGGCAGCCTGCTCATGAGCTTCGCGCCGACCTACTGGCCTTTGCTTATTTTCATGGGCATCAGCGGCATTGGCACCGGCGGCTTCCATCCCCAGTCGATCTCGATTTTGTCATCCGCCTACAAAGAACGGCGCGCCTTTGCGCTGGGCATCCACGACAGCGCCGCGAATCTCGGCGAGGTCATCGCGCCACTCACGATCGGCGCGCTTCTAAGCTTGACCGACTGGCGCACCACGCTGCAGATTTGGGCGCTGCCCGGCCTTCTCGTGGGCATCTCGTACGCGCTATTTTTTCCCGAGCAGAATCGGGTAGTGGAGCACGCCAGCCGCGCGCAGGGATCGTTCTGGCGCGATGTGGTGAAAGACCGCTCGGTC
>DATDFN010000326.1:0-10076 GCA_036522615.1 Binatia bacterium
CGCCAAATCGCGACATTCGGCGGCGTTTTTTTTCTGCGACCGGCCCTTCACGTGCGAGAATATTCGTTCTGTGTTATAATCCGGAGCCTATGAAGCTTCAGCGGCAATCGACGAGGCGCGGCCTCGGCTATGCCGCGGCGCTCCGCGCGATCGGCGATGACCTGGCATCGGATTTCTTCCAGAGCCTCGAGATCGGCGTCGAAGACGCCGTCTACATCGTGCGCGGCGTGCGCACGGTCAAGCCCGGCGACGGCAAGAGCGCGAAGTTCGAGCGCCGCTACACCGCGGACGACGTCGCGCATCTCGACCGTCTCGGCCGCGACCGCCAAACCGGCGCCGGGAAGATGCCGGACCCCGGCACGCTGCGCGAGGCGCTGCGCATTGCCGGCAGCGTCGTCGACGCGGCATCCGGCCGTTTCGTGAAGCTCGTCAAAGAGGACCGCAAGATCGTTTTCGAATTCGTCGACGCCTCCGGCGCGCGCCGGCGCGAAGAGCTCCACGGCCTCACGATGCACCAGTCCCAGCAGCAGGCGGTCGCCGCGCGCACGGGCGACGACATCTGGACGAACAGCAAAGGCTAGCCCTTCACCGGCCGCATTCCCCGCGAGATTTCGTTTTCTTCACTTGACGCAGCGGCGATTTCTATACTAGGACTTCGGCGTACCGAAGGAGGGACTCGCCATGCGCCCACGCCGCCTTCTCGCCGCCGCGCTCGTATCCTTATTGCTTCTCCCTGTCGCCGCGAACGCCGCGGATAAAGTCCGGCTGCCGTACTCGCCGATCGGCTGGGAGAGCCTCGCGTGGTACGTCGGCAAGGACGGCGGCTACTACGACAAGTACGGCATCGACGCCGAAATCTTTTTTCAGGGCGCCTCGTCGGAGATCATCCAGGCGATGCTCGCGGGCGACGCGCAGTTCGCCGGCATCGGCGGGCCCGCGATCCTCTCGAACGTCATCGCCGGCGGCGACGTGATCCAGATCGCCGCGCTGGTGAAGACCTTCACGATACCGATCTACTCGCAGGCTTCCATCAAAACGCTGGCCGACTTGAAAGGGCAGAAGGTCGGCGTCAGCCGCTTCGGCTCGGTCACGCACATCACCGCGCTCGCCGTGTTGCAGAAGGCGGGCATCGCCAAGGACGTGACGATCGTCCAGACCGGCGGCGTGCCGGAATCCGCCGCCGCGGTCGCCTCCGGCGCGGTCGCCGCCGCGACCGTGCTGCCGCCGCAGAGCCTCATGCTCAAGGACAAGGGCTTTCGCGAGCTCGTGGGTCTGAAAGAATTGCGCGAGCTCAACATCCCGTTCGTCGAGAACGGCCTCGCCGTGCGGCGCTCGGTCGCGGTCAAAAATCCCGACCTGACGAAGCGCATGCTCAAAGCCTCGCTCGAGGCGCTGAAGCGCGTCTTCGACGATCGCGCGTACGCGACGAAAGTCCTCGGGCAGTACACCAAGATCACCGACCCCAAGCTGCTCGACGACAGCTACGAGTGGGCCGCCGCCGCGTTCGTCAAGGACCCGCGGATTCCGGGTGACGCCCTCAAGGGTCTCGCCGATAAGATGGCCGATCTCAAGATGGTCGACGGCGCCGCCGCCGCGCGCACCCCGGTCACGGCCTATTATGACAACCAGTACGTCGAAGCGCTGGAGAAAGAGGGCTTTCTTAAAAAGCTCTTTCCCTGATCCGCGCGCGGAAAATCTTCCCATACTCGCTCGCCGCCTGCCTTTCATCGCCGCGTAGAACGAAGTAGAATTCGTTCGGCGGCCATGAACGTCCTGCTGCTTTATCCGAAATTCCCCGAAGAGACTTTCTGGAACACGGCGCGCTCGGTGAAGCGCCTCTGGGGCCGTCCGGCGATCATGCCGCCGCTCGGTCTGCTCACGATCGCGAGCTATCTGCCGGACGACTTCTCGCTCCGGCTCGTCGACCGCAACGTCGCCGAGGAGAGCGAGGCGGATTGGGCTTGGGCGGACGCGGTGTTCTTGAGCGCGATGCTCGCGCAGCGCGAAGATTATCGCGCCTGCGTCGCCGCGGCGAAGCGGCGCGGCAAGCCGATCGCGGTCGGCGGCCCGCTCACGCACGCGCTGCCGGAGATGGCCGCGGCCGACGGCGACTGGGTCTGCTACGGCGAGGCGGAGACGGTGATCGACGATCTCGCGGCGGACATTCGCGCGGATCGCCGCGGCAAACACTATCAAGGCGGCGCGTCGACCGACATGGAGACGGTCAGACTCCCGCGCTACGAGATGCTGCCGGATATCAACGCTTACGTCACGATGGACGTCCAGTTCTCGCGCGGCTGCCCGTTCCGGTGCGAGTTCTGCGACATCATCGAGATCTACGGCCGCGTGCCGCGAACGAAAACCGCGCGGCAGATCACCGCGGAATTGTCCGCGATCCAGCGCCTCGGCTTTCGCGGCACCATCTTCATGGTCGACGACAACTTCATCGGCAACCGGCGCAAGGCCAAGGCGATGCTCGAAGAGCTCGCCGTGTGGAACCGCGCGGCGGGCCATCCGTTCCGCTATTACACCGAGGCGTCGATCAATCTCGCGGACGACGACGATCTCCTGCGCGCGATGGCGGCGGCGGACTTTTTCCACGTCTTCATCGGCATCGAGACGCCCGACCCCAAGCTGCTCAAGACGACGCAGAAGATGCAGAACGTGCCGGGCAATCCGCTGGAGAAACTCCGGCGCATCCGCGCGCGCGGCGTTCACGTGACGGCCGGCTTTATCGTCGGCTTCGACGGCGAGGAGTCCGGCGTCTTCGAAGCGCAGCGGAAATTCATCGAGGCGTCCGGCATCGGCGTCGCGATGGTGGGGCTGCTGCAGGCGATCCCGCACACGCAGCTCGCGCGGCGCCTCCGCGCCGAGGGGCGGCTGCTCGACCCCGTCGCTGCCGACGGCATCTCGACGCGCGAGGGCATCAACTTCATTCCCAAGGGCGCGCTCACCAAGCGCGAGTACTTGGAGCGCTACGCCGCGCTCGTGCGCGATCTTTATACGCCGGAGGCTTTCTTCCGCCGCTCGCTTCCGGCGCTGCTCGAGCTGCGCGAAAAAATTCCCGCCGCGGCGCTTTGGCGAAATCTCGGCGATATCGTCGCGTTGATCGCGCGGGAGATCTATCATTTCGGCGTCGCCGACGCGGCGATGCGGCGGCATTTCTGGAAGACGTTCATCGCGGTGCTGCGGAAAAATCCCGCGGCGCTCGAAGCCTTCGTCTTCGACACCGCGATCTTCGATCACCTCAAGCGCCACGCCGCGTACATCGAGCGCGAGCTCACGCGCTATCTCGCCGAGCCCGCCGAGGGCGATGTGCTCGACCGCGCGATCGCGCCGGCTCCGCCGCATGCGCCCGCGGCCGCCGAACAACGGGCCGCTTCCTGAGCGATCGGCTCGCGGAACAATTTTCGCGAGGCGCTGAACATTTTCCGCCGGGAAAAAACTCTCTTCCAAGCGAACAAATCTGAAAAATGTAGCAATCGCGGGGCTTTTTAGCCGGGCATGCTAATTGCGTTAACCGCCTGCCAGGAGGGATACAATATGCGCCCCTGGCTCGTACTGCACATGCCGACTCGCTCACTGGTCACCGTCGTCGCCCGCTCGCGCGAGCGCGTGCTCGCGATCTGCCGCACGATGGGCTGGCGCTCCGGGGAGGTCATGATCCGCGTCAAGTGACCGGCCGCAGTTCTGTAACGTAATCGTTTCATCCGCCACTTCGCCGGTCGGGCCGCGCGCACGATCCGGCTTCCGCCTCGCTTGTCGCCCGCGACGCGATGCGCTAAGGATGCTCCGACGGAGGTCCCATGCGCCGATTGATTCTCGCCGTCGCTTTGCCGCTTCTCCTCGCCGCGCCGCCCCACGCCGCCGGCGGATATATCGCCTACATCTCCGACTCGACCAGCTCCTCGATCGTCTATTGGCTCGCGAAGGACCGCGCGCTCTATAAGAAGCACGGCGCCGATCTCGATCTCATCTTCATCGACGGCAGCGTGCGCGGCATCCAGAGCCTGCTCGCGGGCGATCTGGGCTACAGCGGCGCGGTCGGCACCGCGGTCATCAACGCCAGGCTCGCGGGCGGCGACGTCGCCATCATCCAGAGCCAGATGAACACGCTGCCGTACTTCATCGTCGGCAGCGCGAAGATCAAATCGCCCGAGGATCTCAAGGGGAAAACCGCCGCGGTGCATATTCCCGGCACGTCGGCGGACTTCGCGCTCCGGCTCGCGCTCACCAAAGTCGGCATCGCCTACAAGGACATCAAGGCGGTGACGATCGGCGGCGGTCCCGCGCGGCTCACCGCGACCATCACGGGCCAGACCGATTTCACGGTCGTGACCGAGGGAGAAAGGATTCAGGCGGAGAAAAACGGCCTCAAGACCATCGTCGACATGGCGAAGCTCAAAGTGCCGTTCCAGTTCAACTGCACGGCGACGACGCGCAAATACCTGCGCGATCACGCCGCCGAGGCGCGCGGGGTCGTCTTCGCGATGGCGGACGCGGTCCACTTCATGAAGACGCACAAAGATGAGTCGATTCGTGTCATGCAGAAATACACGCGCGGGCTCGCGCGCGATATCCTCGAAGGCGCTTGGGCGTCGAACGTCGAGCTGGTGGTCGACGACGGCTATCCGACGCTCGAAGGACTGAAGCAAACGGTCGAGATCCAGGCGCTGACCGACGCGCGCGCGGCGAAGGCGAAAGCGGAGGACTTCGTCGACCTCCGCTTCGTGGACGAGATCCGGAAGACCGGCTACCTGAGCAAACTCAAGTAGCCGGCCGTTGAAAGGGATATCTAAGCCGCGGCGGCGACCGCCGTCTGCGCCGGCTCGGGGCGGATCGACAGCACCGCGCAGGGCGCGCGCCGGACGACCGCCTCCGTTACGCTGCCGGTGAACACGTGCGCGAGGCCGGTCCTGCCGTGCGTCGACATCACGACAAGGTCCACTTCGTCATGCTTCGCTTTCTCGACGATGTTCTTCTCCGGCACGCCCAGCTCGACCGTGGTCTTGATGCTGGGCAGCGGCCGGATGTCGGCGAGCTCGGACGCCAGCAAAGCTTCCAGCTCGGCGCGGTATTTCGCGAGCAGCTTCTCGAGCATCAGCGGCCGCGCGCGCGTGAGCTCGAAGCGGATGAACTCGTCGAGGCAGAGGACGTGATAGACCGTCACCTCGGCGTCCGATTTTTTCGCCAGCTCGATCGCCGCGCGCACGCCCGCCATCGACCTTTTCGAGAGATCCGTCGGTGCGAGAATTTTTGAGATTTTCATAACAGCTTCCCTCTCCTTCAACTTTGCGACCCGTTCATACGATCATGTGATTCGAATCCGCCTGGATCGCCGGACACGGATACACAGCGGTCTGCCTGTGATAGACGCGCGGCATGACGACGACGCGGCTCTTGATCGAAGCCGCGATGAAGCAGCTCCCCTCGGCTTTCTTCACAAGCCGCTCGGCGCGCTCGACATCGTCCGCGCGCCGGACCACGACCGTCGGCTTTAGCGTCACCTCGGTAAATCGATAGCCTTCTTCCGCGCGCTCCAGCTTTCCTTCGGCGGAAACGTCCGCGGACGCGAGCTCCAGCGCGCCGCGTTCGGCATAGGCGAGGAAAGTCAGCATGAAGCATGAGGCGACGGCGCCGACGTAGAGCGCCTCTGGACTCCATGCGCCGCCCGGGCCGTTGAACTCCGGGGGCGCCGCGACCTTGAGCGGCGGCAAGCCCGGAACCCGCAGGTCGCCGGCGCGCGCGCGGTCCCACTCGATCTCCGCGCTGTAGGAAAAAATTGGATTCTTCATCTTTGCACTCCTCGAATCCTCGAATCGGCTGTCCTCGGAATCTCTCCAACGCATACGGCGTGCCAGCGGCACAACCTCGAAATCCGAGGATTTACGGCGGCAGAAAGCCGTTCGGACGCCGCCGCTTTCGCAAACTTAGAAATACGGGGAGAGGAAATCCCATGTTTGAGAATTCTCTCGCCATGCGCTGAATTTTCGCTCGTGTATTCCGCCTTGTATCCGCCGCAGGCCTGGGCATAGTCTTTGCTGAAGACCTTTAGCGGGTTTCGGCACAGAGAGGAGGATTTATGAAACATGTCAAAAAAATTCTCGCCCCCACCGACCTCTCCGATTTATCGCGCGCTGGAGTCCGGTACGCGCTGGAGACGGCCGCGCTGACGGGCGCGGAAGTCGTCGTCTACAACGTCGTCGGCTACAGCGAGGCGGCGCCGTATTATGATGTGGAATACGGCTATGTCGGCGCGTATATGCCGGCGGTCGAGGACGTCGTGGAAGAGCACCGGCGCCATCTCGAGAAATTCATGCGCGATAATTTCGCCTACCTGACGGCGAAGGTTCGCGTCGCGGAAGTCGTCGAGGTCGGGACGCCCTACGAGAAGATCGTCGAAAAGGCGCGCGCCGAGAACGCCGATATCATCGTCTTGTCCACGCACGGCCGGACGGGATTGATGCACGTCCTCATCGGCAGCGTCGCCGAGCGCGTCGTGCGCATGGCCGAGTGCCCGGTGCTCACGGTCCGGCCGTTCAAAACGATGACGACCGTCATGGCCGCGGCGGCGTGAGCGGCGAAGTGCGAGTCGCCGCCGGCAGCTGGTTGACGCAGAGCCGGCTGCGGCTCGCGGGGCGGTCTTTTACTTCGATGATAATCGACCCGTATTGTATGCGCCCGCAAAAATGAACAATCGCTCGACGAAGGAGATTATGCACGCATTCGTTTTTGCCCTCGTCGCGATGTTCTCGACGGCGCTTCTCTTAGCCGCAATCGACGTCTGGGCGGGGGAGGACGCCAGCGCAGCGCTTTATCTCAAATACTGCAGCTCCTGCCACGGCGGCGACGGCAAGGGCCGCGGGCCCGTCAGCTCGGATTTAAAGATCAAGGTTCCCGACCTGACGACGCTGGCGAAAAACAATAAAGGCGTCTACCCGCTGCCGCGCGTCATGTCGGCGATCGACGGCACGCGGAAAGTCCGCGGCCACGGCGATCCGGCGATGCCGGTGTGGGGCGAAGTCTTTAAAGAGGAGCTTAAGGGAGACAAGTACGCGGAGCTTACGACTCTCCGGAAAACCCAGGCCATCGCCGACTATATCGCGAGGCTGCAGCGCTGAGCGCGGCGATCGTTTTTCAGCTTCGCGCGCCGCCTTTGACGATTAGCACGGGGCATGCCGCATACCTGAGCGTCCTTTCTGCGACGCTGCCGAGCAGCACGCGGGCGAGGCCCGAACGGCCGCTGCTTCCCATCACGATGAGAGATGCCTTCAGGCGCCGCGCCAGGTTCGCGAGCGCGCGCCCGGCGTCGGGACGCTCGAGGACGAGCAGTCTGTAATCGGATCGTTGAAAACCGTGCCGGCGCATAATCGCTTCCACCTGGCCGCGTATCGCGCCCGCGACGGCTTTCATATTGACGACCGGAGGCACGATATGGACGATCGCCAGCCGCTTCGCTTCGCCGCGGGCGAGGGCGATCGCGCGCCTGAGAGCGCGTGCGGCGGAGCGTGAAAAGTCGAACGGGACGAGCAGCAGATTCGAGGCCGGCTGCCGGCGGCTCTTGACGATCAGCACCGGACAGGCGGCATTGCGCACCGTCCTCTCGGCGACGCTGCCGAGCGTCCAGCGCTCGAAGCCGGTCTTCCCGTGGCTCGCCATGATAATCATCGTTGCGCGGTATTTTTTCGCCGTCGCGGCGATCACGTCCCCCGCGTTCACGCCCGAGAGCACGAGCGTGCGCCACGGCCGGAGCCGCCTGCGGCGCAGGAGCCCGGCCATGCTGTCGCGCGCGCGCCTGTCCAGCCGCGTAAAGATTTCCGCGAAGCCGGTTTTGAGCGGAAACATGAACGCCGTCGAGACGACGTGGACGAGGACGAGTCTCGCTTTGTCGGTCCGCGCCATGGCGACGGCGGCGTCGAGCGCCGCGTTCGAAGACTGGGAAAAATCTACCGGGACAAGATACGTCGGCGCTTTGCGCGAAGAGGTCATCGGATCTACTGGTCCTTCCCCGGGTGAACCCGGATTTCATATAGCGTGAGACTTGGCTGTAATGGAGCCTAGGCTAGCGTTGTCGCGAATTTCAGTCAAACGACGTAAACATGGCGTTTTTTCCGCGCCTAGGTTATGATGCTTGCGCGTCGGCTTCCCGCGCGCATCGCTCTTGGCCAAAACAAAAAAACGCTCACAGCCGTTATCCGCGGCCGGCGTAAAAAAATTGCCGGCACTGGCGGGTTTCGTTCTCCCCGCGCTGCTCGTCGGTGTCGTGCTCGCTTCCTACTGGATTAAAATCCGTCCCGCGGTCGGCGTCGTCGCGAGCGACGAATCGGCCGGCAGCCTGCTCGCGCGTGGCATGGAGGCGCACGGCGTCGGCGCTTACGACCAAGCGCTGGCGCTTTATCGCAAGACGCTCGAACGCGACCCGGCGAACGCCTTCGCGCACTATAATATCGGCCAGATTTTCAATGAGCAGGGGCGCTATGCGGAGGCGCAGGCGGAGTACCGCGCCGCGCTGAAGGCGAAGCCCGACTTCGTCGACGCGCGGGTGAACCTGGGCGTCGCGCAGTACCGGGAGAAGCGCTTCGCCGAGGCGGCGGACAGCTTTCGCGAGGCGCTGCGGCTCTCGCCGCGCCACGCGCAGGCGCTCTTCGATCTCGGCATCACGCATTACGAAATCGGCGATACCGATCAGGCGGTTCTGCGCCTGAACGATTCGTTGCGCGAGAATCCCAAATTCGCGCCGGCCTATTATTATCTCGGCCTCGCGCACGAGCGCGCCAAGCGGCCAGCCGAGGCGCGCGCCGCCTTGGAGCAGGCGGTCGCGCTCGACCCGAAGCACGCGCCTGCCTATTTCGAGCTCGGCAAAGTCTACCGCGCGCTCGGTGACGACGCGCGCGCCCGCGACGCGGAGGCCAAAGCCGCCGACCTCGCGTCCCGACGCTAACCCTAGCGCGGGTCAGCCGCGCTATTTTTCAATACGATTATTTTTTCTCGCAGCGCGCGTCCGCGGCGCGCTCAGGAAAGAACTTCCGGCGCGCGCCGTAACTGGAGCGGCCGGCGCGGCGTGTTTTGCACGTCGAGCACCAGGGCCTGGAGCAGAAGCTGAAAGCCTAAGATCAAAGGCAGCACGGCGAGCATGACCGTGCCGGTGGATGCGAACGTGCCGGCGCGGTAGTTCACGATCCAGTGATAAGCGCCGAAAAAAAAGCCGAAGAGCGCAAGCGGAATGCCGCTCACGAGAAAGAGCGACACGGCGTTGAAGTCGGCGACGAAGTATTGCCAAAGCACGCGCTTCAAGCCGTGGCGCAACAACAGAGCGGGAAATTCCACCAGCGCGCGGACCGCGCTCAAATGGCTCATCTCGCCGCCGTAGAGCGCCGGCATCGGCACGTCTTCGACGAGCGCGCCGATCTCGCGCAAACCGATCAGCATTGAGCTCTCGAAGAAAAACCGCGGATGGAGGGCCGAGATCTCGAGGGCCTCGAGCGCCGAGCGATGGATGGCGGTGTACCCGTTGGTCGGATCGAAAATATTCCACTGGCCGCTCGCCGCCTTGATGAGAAACGAGAGACCCGCGTTGCCCACGCGCCGGCCGAGCGGCATGCGCCGGAGCGCGGCGGCGTCGTGAAAGCGGTTGCCCTTGGCGTAGTCGGCCCGCCCGGCGACGAGCGGCTCGATCAGATGGGGCAGATACTCCGGGTCCATCTGGCCGTCGGCGTCCATCTTGACGCAGATGTCCGCGCCGTCGGCGAGCGCCTGCTTGTAGCCGGTGATGGTCGCGGCTCCGACGCCGCCGTTCTCCTGACGACGCAGCAGACGGACGCGCCGGTCGCTCACGGCGCCGATTTTCGCTCCGGTCTCGTCGGGACTCGCATCGTCTACGGCGTAGATCGCGTCGACCCACGCCGGAATTCCCGCGAGCACGCGCTGGATCGTTTCCGCCGCGCGGTAGGCCGGAATCACGACGGCGACCTTCAATCCCTGAACGCTCATGGCAGGTGCTCCCGCACCGCGCTGGGCGCCGGCACAGCGGCGGTCGAAGCGGCGCGCTGCGGCTCGAACCGGCGCAGCGCGAAGGC
>DATDFN010000327.1:0-12109 GCA_036522615.1 Binatia bacterium
TCGGCGTCTTTGCGGTTGACCCACCAGGTGAAGTTTAGAAGAAGCTTGTGAAAGATTCGCTCCAGAAAAACACGGTCGCCCTTGCCGCGGCGCTTTTTATCGACCTTATAAACCCGCCACGCGGCCCACGCATGAACGGGAGGATTCACGTCGCCGAAGGCCCATTCGTAAGCCGGAATCTGGCCGTTGGGGTGCATGTACCACTCGCGCAGCATCAGCAGCAGCTGCTCTTTGGCAAAATCGGGATCGACCAGCGCGAGTGGAATACAATGAAAGGCCAGGTCCCATGCCGCGTACCACGGGTACTCCCACTTGTCCGGCATCGAGATGACATCGGCGTTGTACAGATGCGGCCATTCATGGTTGCGCCCGTTGCGGCGATCCGCCGGCGGGGCGGGATGGCGCGAGTCGCCCTCGAGCCAGTCTTTGACGACGAAATGGTAGAACTGCTTCGACCAGAGCATACCGCCCAACGACTGGCGCATGATTTTTTTCGCGTCGTCGGTTGCGTTCGCGGGACTGACGGCGGCGTAGAACTCGTCGGCTTCCTTTTTTCGCTCGGCGAAAATGCCGTCGAAATCGGCGAACGCCGATCCTGCGTGCGACATCTGCTTATCCGTCAGCCTCAGCTTCACCACGGCGCTCCGGCCGGGAGCGACCTTGAATCGATAGTGGCCCGTGGCTTTAGTTCCCGATGCGCTTGGATTCACCGCTGTTTTAACGCCCTGGATGACATATTCATGGAAAGCGTCTTTGACGTAGCCCGCCGAACCGGCGCCCCAGAGCCTTTGCCCGTTCGAGTCGTTCTCCGTAAACAAAGTTTCCGGATTGCCTTCGCAGTAAAGCCAGCGCTTGCCGTAGTATTTTTGCTGCAATTCGATCGGGATGACGCCTTCGACCGGCTCTCCGCGGCGGAGCTGCGGCTTGTCGTCGGCCGCGCCGCCCCACGACCAGGTATTGCGGAACCACACCGTCGGCAGCAGATGAAGCTCGGCCGTTTCCGGCCCGCGGTTGAACGCCTCGATGCGGATGAGCAGGTCGTCGGGCGCGCCCTTGGCGTACTCGACGAAGACATCGAAGTAGCGATTCTCCTCGAATACGCCGGTGTCGATGAGCTCGCATTCGAGCGCGCTCCGGCCGCGTCGGCGGTTTTCTTCGACGAGCTGCGCATAGGGAAATTCCCTCTGCGGGTACTTATAGAGGTATTTCATGTAGGAGTGCGTCGGCGTGGAGTCGAGATAGAAATAATACTCCTTTACGTCTTCGCCGTGATTGCCCTCGCTGCCGGTGAGGCCGAAAAGGCGTTCTTTCAGAATAGGATCGCGCCCGTTCCATAGCGCGAGAGCGAAGCAGATGAGCTGGCGGCGATCGGATATCCCGGCAATGCCGTCTTCGCCCCAACGATACGCACGGCTCCGCGCCTGGTCATGGGAGAAATAATCCCACGCGGTTCCATTCGGGCTGTAATCTTCGCGCACGGTGCCCCACTGGCGCTCTGAAAGATAGGGCCCCCAGCGCTTCCAGTTCGCTTTGCGCTCGCGGTCCTCCTGCAGTCTTAGCTCTTCTTTGTTCACGAGTTATCCCCTCTACTTAGACGCAGCTCTCAAGCGGGAGGATGCAGAAATTCTATTGGTTTCAGCGGCCAAGACGACCCGGTCCAAGCGAAGCGTCTCGCCCAACGACCACGCCTGAAACGGGCATCCATGCGGGACGTGAGGCGGTTCGGCATCAGCGATCTCGGAGACATGACCCAAGCCGGCTTCGTTTAGATGATCGAAGATCGGCTGAAGGAATTTTCCCCTGGCCTCCTGCTTCGCCTCCGTCGCTTCCCCGTGTATCCGGAGCCAAGCTTCGACGAAGGGGCCTATTAGCCAAGGCCAGACGGTCCCTTGGTGATAAGCGGCGTCGCGTTCGCGCACGCCGCCTTGGTAATGTGGCGTGTATCCGGGCTCGCCCGCAGCAAGGGAACGTAGGCCAAGCGGGGTCCAGAGCCGAGACTCGACGGCGGCTACGACATTATTGGCTCGATCTCCATCGATGAGAGCGATTGGTAAACCGCCGACAGCGAAGATCTGATTGGGGCGGAGCGACGCATCGACAGTGCCGGCCTTGTGATCGCAATCGATGACATCGTACAGATAGCCGCCCCGTTCATTCCAAAAACGCGCCGCAAAAGACTCACGGCCTTTTTCGAATGCCGATTTCCACCTCTCAGAAAGTCTGCTGCCGATCCATAACGCGTTCAGCCACAGCGCCTCGACTTCCACCGGCTTGCCAATGCGCGGCGTAACCACCCAATCGCCGACTTTCGCGTCCATCCAGGTGAGTTGCACGCCGGGAACTCCGGCGGCGAGGAGCCCGTCATTATCCATGTGGATGTTGTAGCGCGTTCCCTTCGCATACCCGTCGAGAATCGCTTGAACGGCGTCGGTCAGGGACTTTTCGTCACGTTTTGCGAGTCGCCTGCCGCGCGATCTCACGGCTTCCAAGAATTCATAGACGGCAACGACGTACCACAGCGATGCGTCCACCGAATTGTATTCCGGCATATCGCCCTGGTCCGGAAATCGGTTCGGCAACATGCCTGCGGAGACGACTTTCGACCACTGAAGAAGAATGTCGCCCGCGTCATCCAGCCTTTCCGTCGCGATGCAGAGTCCGCGAAGCGCGATAAAAGTGTCGCGGCCCCAATCCGTGAACCATGGATAGCCGGCGACGATGGTCTTTCCTTCGCCGCGCCGGACCAGATAAGAGTCGGCTGCGCGCTCGAGCGGGGATAAAAAAGTTTTGCGGCGACGGAGCTCCGCAGCACGAATCCCGGTAAATACCGCGTCGGCGGGATGTTTTTCGGAAAGTAAGTCGTTTGCGAGTCCGGCAGCGGCGAAAATGATTCGCGCCTCGCCTTTAACGAGATTCCAGTAAAACAGGCCGGGAGCAGCGAGGTCTTCGCTCGCGTCGAGGCCTCGCGACCGCTCCTGCTCGTAGAGATAATTCCGATACCAGTCGGGTTGATGGCGATATTCTCCGTTGTGCAATGCAACGATGCCGGGAATTCCCTCGTAGGGATGCCAGAGGACGCGGTCGCCTTTCATCTCAGGTTCGAAGCGGAACGAAGCGTTTTCGTGATGCATGGAATGATAATCGCGGCCGGAAAAAAACGGTCGGATGGAGAGATTCGCTATTTTCCCCGGACCCAGCATGCGCCACGAAAGCGCGACGGCGGCGGCGCCGTTCGGGACGAAAAGCTCGAACTGGATCTTGGTTCCGTCGCTCAATCCATATATCCATTGCGGCCAGGGATCGGCTTTGAACGATTCGATTCTTTGTGCGCCGTCGGGATGAACGACATTAGGGTTGTACATTTGAGAGGAAAGCGGAAAAATCCCCGCTTCAGTCTCGACCGACGCGTCGAAGCCGTTGACAAGCACCACGCGGCCGGCCGGCGGTTTGGTCGCGGCGAGGAGAAGAGCATGATAGCGGCGCGTCCGGATTCCGGACACGGTCCCGGAGGCGAAGCCGCCGAGTCCGTCGGTTTCGAGCCACTCGTCGCATTTCATTTTCTCAAAATCCATATGGAGCTCCTGTGCGCGGCTACTTTTCTATAAACTCGACCGCGTGGAGGTCGGGGTCGCGAGCGAGGAGTCCTTTCGAATAACCGAACGACGGAGTCGATAAGGTGATCGCGCCCGGCGAGATTAACCTTGCACGCGCCGTTTTAAGCTTCTTAAAAGCCCCGTCGGCACTATCCGTCGCGAGCCGCGTCTTCCAGTGCCATAAATCGTTGGCCTTGGAGTCCGCGGGTGCCGGCCGACCGTCTCTCGGCGTCAAATAATCGAGAAATTCCACACCGGGACCGGCGCTCGCCCGAAGTCCGCTGATGCGAACTCGTGCACCGAACACGTTGTTGAGATGCTCCTGCTCGGTGCCGTAATTTTCGCTTTCGCCGGCAAGCCGCATGCCTAGGACATCGCGGTAGAATTTCAAACTACGCTCGGTGTCGGACACGACGATCGCTGTGTGATCGATGCCCAAAAAAATGCGCTCGTTGTTTTGCTGCCACTTGGGATCGCCCTTCCCCGGAGGAAAGTAGATAATTTCCAGGTTGTGTCCGTCGGGATCCCGAAAATAAAAAGCGCGTATGCCGGCGGCAGCCTGATTCCAATCGGGAATGCGCTGCGGACCCGTCGAAGCGTGCTGCACCTTGTGCATGCGAAGTTGCCGGTACGCTTTGTCCATATCGCTTACCGCGATTGCGATATGCTGGAACCAGTGGTCGTTGCTGCGCGAATCCACGGGAATCGGCCTTCCTTTGGGCGCGAGGTATTCCGTGAGCGCGATCGACTCGTCGCCGAGACGCATGCGCACGATGCGCATGCGCACGCCGAAGACTCCGACGAGCTGTTCGTATTCGGCGCCGGCCACTTCGGTGTCGGAGAGCTTCTCGAAGTTGAGCACCTTCGAAAAGAATTCCACCGATCGATCGACATCGGAAACGGTGATACCAATACTATCAACGGATTTGACGAGCCCTTGGGCCCATACGGAGCCGCACACGCAAACAAGCATGGCCCCTATAATGATCGCGAGTGCAGTCTTCGCGTTTCGTCGTATAGCGAACTTCACGCTCATCGCCTCCGGTTAGTTCATCCTTCCGATCAGATGGTCGCCGACACGCAGCGCGTTGGCCATAATCGTCAACGCCGGATTCACTGCGCCGCTAGAGACGAAGAAACTGCCGTCGACAACGTAGAGATTGTCGATATCGTGTGCTCTGCAATCCGCATTCAAGGCGCTCGTCTTCGGGTCGTTGCCGAAGCGAATGGTGCCGACCTGATGCGCGACGCCGGCTAAAGGTATTTTCTGGCCTACGTAAAGGCTTCGAGCGAAGAGACCCTCATGGCACTCGCTGCCATGGATCGAGCAATGGGTTTGCCGCTTCATCAGCTCCTTGAGCTTGGCGATCAAACGCCGGTGGCCTTCGCCATTGTTCGGCATGTAACTCAGAACGATTCCGCCGCTCTCGTCGAGCGTGACACGATTATTCGGATCGGGAAGATCTTCCGACGTGAGCCAGAAATCCAACGAATGCTTCGCCATGAGATCGAGCGTCCAGCCCGGCGTCAAGGCCGGTGCCCCGCCTTTTAACGTTTCGCCGTCGAGCTTGCCGACAAAAGAGATGTGACCCATCGGATACGGCCAGTCTTCGCTCCCGGAATAGAAATCGTTGACCGAGAGAGTCTTTTGAAAGATCGTCGGATTCGGGCATTTCGAGAGGGCCATGAGGACCGAATTGATGTGGCCCATATAATGGCGGCCGACGACGCCGGACCTGTTGGCGATTCCATTTGGGTGTCTGTCGTTCGCCGAGCGCAGCAGTAGCGCGGCCGAGTTGATCGCGCCGCAGGAAGCGACGACGAAGTCAGCCGAATATTCCTCACGCGAGCCGTTTTGCCCGACGATCACTTTGCTGACCTCGCGCCCCGACGCGCTCGTTTCGAGCCGCTCGACGAAAGCGTTCGTCTTCAAAGTCACGTTCGGGAATTTGAGCGCAGGATCGACGGCGCAGGCCTGCGCGTCGGACTTGGCGCCGACCAGACAAGGGAAGCCGTCGCAGGTTTCACAGCGGATACAGGCGCTGGCGTGACGGTCCCTTTCGTTCAGCATCACGCCGAGCGGCGTATGAAACGGCCTGAGCCCGAGCCGCGCGAAGTCTTCGGACAGGTGTTGAATGCGCGTCTCATGGCTGATCGCGGGATGCGGATATGGCCCGCTCGCCGGCGGCTCGGTCGGATCTTCGCCGCGCTGGCCGTGCACATGATACAGCCGCTCAGCCGCGCTGTAGTAAGGCTCCAGATCGTCATACGCGATCGGCCAAGCCGGCGAAATTCCGCTATGGTGTTTGATCTCGCCGAAATCCTGCTTCCGCAACCGAAACAGCGCAGCGCCGTAAAACTTCGTATTGCCGCCCACATAATAATTCGTGTGTGGGTGCAGCTCGCCGCCGTCCTTGTCGTGCCAGGTTTCTTTCGTCTGGTATTTGCCTTCAAGATTGACGGCGCGAGGGCTCCAGTTGTCCTTCTCGCGCGGCACGTAATCGCCGCGTTCCAGTAGTAGAATCTTTTTGCCGGTCGGCGCCAGCTTGTGCGTCAGCGTTCCGCCTCCCGCTCCGCTTCCGATAATGATGACGTCATAATGATTATCCATAGCCATGACCCTACTCCTTCTTACGCGGCCGACTTTTGTTCAATCGCCTGACGAACGGGCTTCGAGTCCGTTCTGAGATGCACCAGGTCTTTCGAGAATAAAAGATCGAGCGACCACCCCAGGGCGACGCGGAGTTTCTTCTCAAGTCGCGGGAGTTTACTTAAATATATGGTTCGCCAGAGCCACCAGGCGATGAAGCCGGAGAAGTTAACACCGAGAATATTTGCGACTCCCGTGCGCTTTCCGATGGCGGCGAGCTGGCCGATTGTCGAGAAAACGAAAGCTTGTTTACGTCCGCCGTCCATCGCGGCTAGCAAGTTACGCGCGAGCACTTTGCCCTGTCTGAGCGCATGCTGCGCCGTCGGCGGATAGAGCTGGCCGGATCGAGGATCGCGCATCGCGGCGGCGTCACCTAGCGCCCAGACGCCGGGATACGCGCCCACTTCCATAGTAGGCTCGACCAAGATTTTGCTTCGATCTTTGGCGCATGGCAGCTTGGCGATCAGAGGACTCGGCGCGGTGCCGGCCGTCCATATCAAGGTATCGGTCGGGATAAAGCTTCCGTCGCTGAGCGTTGCGCCGTCATCGGATAATGACGCCACGGCGGTTTTGAGACGGATTTCGATGCCGCGCTCGACGAGCTTCCGCTGCGCATAGATGCCGAGCTTCGGGCCGAGCTCGGGAAGAATGTGCGGGCCGGCCTCGACGAGAACGATACGAATCATTTCTTCTCGAAGATTGGGATAGAACCGAACCGCTTCACGCAGAAAATCGTTGATGGCCGAGACCGTCTCGACGCCGGCAAAGCCGCCGCCGGCGACGACAAACGTGAGCAGCTTCCCTCGCGACGCCGAACAGCATTCGAAATCGGCCTCCTCAAGGTGGTCGATTAATCGGCTGCGCAGCGCGACCGCATCGTTAAGCGATTTCATCGAGAGGCTTTTTTCTTCGACACCCGGGAGATTAAAATAATTTGGTACCGAGCCGAGCGCGATCACCAGATGATCGTAGCCGAGCTCGTGGCGATGTGCGCCGTCGGCATGCGAGACAACGACGACTTTTGCGGCAAGGTCGATCGATTCGACATTCGCCGCAACGAATCGGACCCGGTTAAGCAGCTTTCGGAGCGGATTCACGATATCGGCGGCGTCGAGATCGCTCGCCGCGACTTCATGGAGCATCGGCGTGAAGAGAAAAAAGTTTTCGCGGTTGACGACTGTAACCTCTATGTCGTCACGGCGCCCGAGCCCTTTTTGAAGCTCGAGCGCCGTATAGAGCCCACCGAACCCGCCGCCAAGTATGAGAATGCGATGTTGCATTGAAACGCTTGTCCGCGGTTAGCTCTTCTGCATTCCCAGCGACGCCGCGCCGAAGTTGACGCCGAAGCGGGCGCACCAGATGCTGACCGACTGGTATTTGCTGAGATCGACGTTCGCCGGAACGTCATAGTTCTGGTCGCCCATGTTGCCCTTCATCGAGCCGAGGTCGATAAAGCCGGCCTTTTTGACGGTATCGTTGTCGTTCGCCGCTTGAGCCGCGACGAGATAGACATGGACGTCCGGGCCGTTGGAAGTCTCGAAATTCGTGAGCCTCAACACCCGTTTGCCGTCGTTCAGCTGATACACCGCGGCGGTGCCCTTCGTCTCGTGGGCGAGGCCCTTGAAATCGCCTTTGGCAAGAACCGCCGGCTCGGTCGTTCTTGCCATTGCCGTCGAAGCGGATTCGGCCGTCGGCAGCGACTCGTTCACCGACTTGTTGACGAACAACAACTCGGGCCTGAATGCATACCAGCCGACAACAACCGCTACGACGGCTCCGCCGATGATAAGATTGCGTTTGCTCATAGAGAACCCTCCTTGCACTAGTAAGTTTTCGTTTGCCGATCGTTTTTGTCGATACAGAAACGTATGTCCATTAGATGCCCGCATGATGCGAAAAGATTCGAGAAAACTTCTGGCGGGATCCGACAGGCATGCAAATAAAAAAGCCACCGGCATGATTGGTGCCGGTGGCTTTTTATCTTTTCAGCGGATGCCGCTTACATCGCGCCGGGCATCGTCACCGGCGTAATGGTCACCTTCATCGCCTTCGTTGTATTCGTAAACGCGCTGCCGAATTTGGCGTCCTTCGCGTTTTTGACGACGCCATTCTCGGCTTCGCCTGTGTTAGGCCCCTTCTGTCTCGGTCCCTGATCCGGCCCGATGCCAGGCTCCTGGTTAACCTCCGTGCCGACGTCCCAGAGGATCATCTGCGACGTGATGTCGCCGCTGATCGCTTTGCCGTCCTTGAAGAGCGCAATGCCCGCTTCGCCCGGCGCGTAGAACCAATCATTCGACTGCCCCATCATGGTGGTGAGCGTCAGCCGGTCGCCGGGCATCGCGGAAATCGTGACTTCGTACGACGAGCCGGGAGTGATCGGCCCGGGACCTTTCGCGCCGACGGGCGTGTTGAAGACCGTCACCGATTTAATGCCCTTGCCACCTTCTAGCGATTTGGCGAGCATGCCGGGATCGCCGTCCTCCGACTGCGCCTCCAGCCCCTGGCCGCGATCTTTCTTGCCAACGGTGAAGACCGGCGACTTTTCTTTATGCACAATCGCCAGGCCCGGCGAAAACGCCAGCGACCATTTCGTCCCGTTCGAGGCGGTAAAGGCGTCCGGCTTGGTGACGTTCTCGATGCGAATCGTGAACTTCGTTGCGTGCGACATGTCATCGGCAGACGCGATAGCAGCGAGGCCCAGAAGCACGCCGGTCGCGACACTCAAAATTCTGGTAGACATCTATTGTCTCCTTTCCACCCTTTGATTTGTCCTAAAAATACTGATTCGTCGGTTAGACGCCGGCGTGCAAGAAAAGGATTCGCGCCGGCGAAGGAGATGTTATCGTTCCACCCGGCCAGCCAAGAGATCGTCCGGCACTGCGGCGGATTCTTTGCCCCATATGTCGCCCGGCAACATGTAAAAAGGAAGAAGTATTAAGTAAATGGCGAGGCTGATACCGACGCTCCAGAAGCAGATCAGCATCGTGAGCGTCGTTGCCACAGGCACCATAAGCATGCGCCGCCGCACCGTGCGCCGGTATTCTGTGCTGACAAAGCCGGCTAACATGTCAGGCTGCGAGCTCGCGTAGCTCCATTGCGAGAAAAGGACCCAGCCGATGGTGGTTAGATTCGCGCCGAAGAAAAGCGGCGCGATAAACGCTTCGGGAAAGGCGTTCAAAACGCTCGTCGAAAACGGCAGAAACGACACGAACATGAAAAAGACGATATTCAGCCATAACAGCACGCGGTCGGCTCGCCGGATAATATGATACATGACGTGATGGCCAACCCAGAAAAATCCAAGGCTCACGAAGGCAACCACATAGCTCAAAAATTTGGGCCATAGCGCCAGCATCGCCGGCAAGACTTCAACGTTGGGAGCATCGGCTGGGAGACTCGGCACATGAAATTCGAGAACGAGGAGGGTCATCGCGATGGCGAATATGCCATCGCTAAGCGCCTCGATCCGGTTTTTTCCTATTTCCATGCCCGAGAGGTCAAATCGCAGGTCTCGATGCCACGGCGCCGCAAGCGGGACAGGAGTGAGTTTCCTCGACAAGACCGCCGAAGGCGAGATTAACGTGGTTCGCTTCTTCCGCCGTTGTCGGATGGACGACCTTATCGGCATGATGGTTCATCTCGCCGCCGCATTTAGGGCAGACCATTTTTTTTCGCTTTTCCATTGCATTATTCCTTGATCAATTGTCGAGAGCGATGTTCTCGCGGCCGTACCGCAGCGTTCGCGCCATCCAAACGAGCTCTCTAATGAATTTATCGGCCCTGGCGACGAACGCCTGATCGAGAAGCCTGCCGGATTCGTCGAAGACTTGACCGATATTTCCAAAATTGACGTCCCAGAAAATATTCACCAGGCCAAGCTCACGAATCACGGGGAGAAAATCCTGAATGGCGCGGATGCCGCCGAAGGGGCCCGCCGAAACGCCGACGATGCCGGCGGCCTTGTGAATGTATTCCTTCAGGCAGCTGTCGAGCACATGTTTCATTAATCCGGGAAAGCTGTGATTGTACTCTGGAGTAACGAGGATCAGTGCGTCAGCGCGGACCATTTTCTCCGAGAAAGCGGCGTCTTTAATTTTCTCTCCCGCATCGTCGAGCGGCATCGGCAAATCGGTGATGTCGATCAATTCGGTGATGACGCCTTCGCATCGCGCGATTTGTTCGGTCATGAAACGCGCTGCATTAAGGCTCATGCGCCCTTTGCGCGTCGTTCCTAGGATCACAGGTATACTAAGCGGTCTGCTAGACATCGCTACCTCCTCGCCATCTCCGATGGGCTAATGCCCGGTACGAGCAGAGGCATACGATACAGTCCGTCGCGGGCGGTCATATAGAGGGTTCTCCCGTCGTCTCCCCAAGCCATGTTGTGCGGATGTTTCGGCGGAATGATCGTGCCCAAGTGCTTGCCATCGGGTGAGATGATCCACAGACCTCCTGGACCCGAAACATAAAGATTGCCTTGACGATCGACCTTTATGCCGTCGATCGCGTCCTCGCCGGCGGCAGCTGTCATGTCGAAGAAGACCTTGCCGTTCAACAGCGACGCGTCCGCGGCGACTTCGTACCGCATGACGATCTTCTTCTCCGGATCCCAGTTGCCCACGTAGAGATACTTTTCATCCAGCGAGAAGGCGATGCCGTTCGGCCCCCTTAATTCCTTTGTGACGAGCTTCAGACGCCCGTTGTACAGCGAAAACACGCCACTGAACGGCAGCTCTTTACGAGCGTCATCATAGAATTTAGGAAGCCCGAACGGTGGATCGGTGAAGAATAGCGTGCCATCCGAGCGGTAGACGAGATCGTTGGGGCTGTTGAGCCGCTTTCCTTCGAAGCGGTCCGCCAGCACGGTCAGACGACCGTCTTTCTCAATTCGAACGACGCGACGATTGCCGTGCTGATTTATAGTCAGCCGCCCTTGTGGATCGAGCGTCAAGCCATTCGACCCCGGCTGGGTATATTCGGCGATGTCTTTTTCTGCGTAGCCGCTTTGTTCTTTGAAGACGGAGAGCTTCCCGTCGCTGGTATACTTGTAAATTCGATTCGCGTTGGGATCGCTGAATAGGAGATAGCGCCCATTATTCACCCAGACCGGCCCTTCGGTAAATTGAAATCCCGTTGCGAGTTTGAACACTTTCGCATTGGGCGGCACGATCGAGTCGATCGCCGGGTCGAGCCGAACGACTTCGACGTTAACTTCCGCGGGCGCGAGCGCCACAGGTCCTACGGGCGCTTGGTAAAAGTCGAGCTTCGCGTATCGCAAGTAGATGTAATTGGTAGGCGGGTTGGAGAGCGGGCCGTTGACGCCGAAGACCGCGAGCTGAATCGTCTGTCCAGGCTTTACGTTGCGGCCGACGACGAGCCGGTTGGCGGCATTCCATCCCTTGATCACCGAGCCGCCGCTTTGTCCGGCGCCGCGCGTCAGCTCGCCGTCGACCCAGATCTCCGCATAATCGTCCACGGAAGTCTCAAATACGACGGTCGAGCCGGTGGGATCGAAGGCGCCGATCTTTTCCGGCACGACGACCTTGATGCGGTACCAATTAAACGCGAGCCTGCCGTTCGAGCGTCGCTTGTCGAGCGTTGTCGGATCGAGAGCTTCCCATTTCGAATCGTCGAAATCGGCGGGGCCCGCGTGAGGAACGAAGTCGTAGGTTTTATTTCCGGCGCCGCTGGGCTGCCCGTCGGGTCCCGCAGCCTTGAAATCCACGTCAACGATTTTGGTATCGCTGTAGCGCCATTCGCCTTTAATGAGAGACACGCCTGCTTTCGTGGCGAGATTGATCGTTGCGTCCGCCTTCCGATCTGCCGGGGGAATCTCCGCAATCGGAGAACTCGCCATATCGCTTCG
>DATDFN010000328.1:0-14597 GCA_036522615.1 Binatia bacterium
GCCGCTGCCGGCCGGCGGTTTCGGGATCATGCCGGCGAAGATGCACCACTTCGCCTGGACGAAGGAAGAGACGGTGCTTCAGGTCCACGCCCCGGGGCCATGGAAGTTTAACTACGTCAATCCCGCGGACGCGCCGAAGAAAAAATAATAAAACTGCGCCGAACGAGGAAACGATGAGCATAGCGGGACTGCATACATCGATCCTGACGGCTGTCGGAGCGTTGGTTATTTGCCTATCGGCTTTCGCGGCCACACCCGAGCCGCAGTCGCAGCAAGCGAAAGAGATCAAGGCGATGGTCGATCGGGCGGCAACGTTGATCGACAAAAAGGGCAAAGACGCCTTCCCCGAATTCAAGAAGCAAGGCGGCGAATGGTACAAGGGCGATACCTACCTCTTTGTGGCCGACATGAACGGAATAACTCTCGTCAACGTGGCCTTCCCCGACGAGAACGGTAAAAACAGGTTAGATCTCAAGGACGCTGACGGAAAACCCTTCGTTCGCGAGATCATCGCTATGCTGAAAAAGCAGGACTCGGGCTGGATCGATTACGCATGGCCCAAGCCTGGCGAAACCAAGCCGTCGAAGAAGTCTGCGTACGTCAAGAAGGCGAAGCTAGGGAAAGAGACGGTGTACGTCGGCGCGGGAATTTATATCGATAAGTGAGCGAGGAGGCTGAGTGGCCGAAACAACTCTCAAGAAGCCGTTAAGTATAAGCAAAGCGATAAACCCCTAAGCGCCGATGAAGACAAATCTAGTTATCACCATTGTCCTTAATTTTCTTTTTCTGCTTTCCAGCTGCGGCATTACCTCGATTTCTCCCGACAAGCTCTCTCAAGTTCGAACTATCGGCGCGATGTCCCTTTTGGGGGACGAGTTGCACATCGCGCAAGTAGGCACCACCGTATTTAACAACCTCGACAAAGACGAAAAGGCCGGCTGGGCGATCGATCGGTTTACGACGGAGAAGATCAAAAACATTTTGGCTGGCAAAACCAAGCTCCGCTTCGTCGATATCGACTACAAATACTCCGACTTCGAGCCCATATATCGATCCACCTCGCGGTTCCCCGCTTTCGATTACGACTTAAAAGACGTTCGTGAACCGCTGTTGCAGCTTAAAAGCGCTTACGGCATCGATCTGTTGATCCTGGTGGCAAGGGTCAGAGAAAGAGTTGTCAATTCACCGATGTATGTTCACGGATGCGCGATCTACAGCGAGTCTTTTCTCGGGCTGGAGATCAAAACGAGGGCCTTTTTAGCGGCCGAGATCGCCGTCGTTGATATGACCGACTTCAAGATTTTATCGGATGCTCGGATGGTTGGCTCTAAGCTTCTCGGAAAAGCGTTTTGGAGGGAGAACGTAAAGGACTATCGCCCGGAAGAACTGAGACTTCTAGAGATCTTTTGTAAAAGTGCTCTCGAATCGAAGCTCGATGGCGCTCTCGCTGGATTCGGCTTGATACCAGTGCCGTAAAGGGCCTCGCCAATATGCCTGCGATCCGTTTCTGCGCGTTTGGCTCTTCTCTGTTGTCGGCACTGATCTACGTCTGTGCGTGCTCGTCGACAATCCCGCATCTTACATTCGCCCGAATTCACGGTCTAAATCCCGTCGCGCTCTATGTCGTCGCGTCGAGCCAAATTCTTGAAAATAACGACTCTGACCACAATGACTTCATTGTCGAAGCTGGCGGTGACTTTCTTCTACAGATGCTTCGCGTTAAAGGTTACGAACCGAGGCCGCTGAATGTAACTTTAAAACGCGAAGAAGTATTTAGGAAATATCCGGCGACGTTCTCGATCAATGAGCAGAAGATCGCCGCCATTGCTAAAGAAAGCGGCAGTGCTTCGGTGCTCATCGTGTATTTCGCTTATATCGGCCAACGACCTTCGGAAAGTCGATTCTATTCCGACCTCAGCTGTAGTCTCTACGGCTGGCTCATCGACTCGAAGGACGGAAGCGTCATAGCAAATAGCCACACTAAGTTGAACTCGTACCAGAGCTTTCTGGCGGAAAATCCCAGCGCAACAACTTTGGCGGCAGACTTGAGCTACCGGCACTTTCTCGAAGCTATAACCTTTACTATGTTTGGCGGCATGCCTAAGCTGTCACCGCCCCCTGGAGTGCGCACTGCGATATCGCCGCCGCCACGTCCAAAGAGTTGAAGGAGAAAAAGATTATGTTCGAAGCGAACCTCCGAGGCAGTTGCCTTTGCAAAGCCGTTCAGTACGAGATCCGCCCGCCGTTCATCCGTTTTTCGCACTGCTACTGCTCACGCTGCCGCAAGGCGTCGGGCACCGGGCGCGGCACCAACATCGCCGTCGCGCTCGATCAGTTCAAGTGGATCTCCGGCGAGGATTTGATCCACCGCTTCGATCTGCCGGAGGCGCGGAGCTTCTCGACGGCGGTCTGCACGCACTGCAACTGCCCCGTGCCCAAACCGACGCGGGCGCGCGAGCACATGATCGTCCCGTCCGGCAGTTTGGACGATCCGCCGCCGACGGGCCCTTCGGCGCACCGACAATGGGGCAGCCGCGTCAGTTGGGCGTCGATCGACGAATCGCACCTGCCCGTGTCGGAGTGAAACGCGATACGCGCTTCTTATAACCGGCTCGGCGGCGCTCCACATTACGTCGAACGTCCGACGGTATTTTCCCTCTGCATTTAGGGTAAATTACCCTATTGCCGCTCCGCGCCGGCGCCGCGAGAATAGAGCGTATTATCCAGCGCTCGGAGGTGCATAATGGCGTATGCGGTTACAGCGGTGTTTTCGGGTCAGGCATTGACGCACTGCGAGCCCGCCCTCTATGCGGCGCGCTGGCATGCGGCGCACGCGCTCGTCGGCTTCTCGCTTGTCCTCGGCCAGTTTGCCCCCACGCACATTCTGCAACAACTGCGCTACGCTCTATTCCGCGTGTCGGAGCGCCTCCATGAATGGCGCTACGGCATCGCCTCCGACGGCGAAATTCTCGCCAGCGATCTCGGCATCACGGAAAAATCCTGCCACGACTATCTCGCGACGGGCTACATGCGCTTCCGCCAGCTCATGAAGCAGATCGAAATACACGAGAGCGACGTCTTCCTCGATTACGGCTCCGGCCTCGGGCGGGCGGTCATCCTGGCCGCGACCTATCCGTTCCGCAAGGTGATCGGCGTCGAGCTCGTGGCCGATCTCCATGCGCGCGCCGCCGAAAACGTCCGCCGCGCCGTCAACCGGCTCCGCTGCCGCGACATCGAACTCTACAACGTGGACGCGCGCCATTTTCGTATTCCGCCCGAAGTGACGGTGATTTATCTCTGGAACCCGTTCGACGGCGACGTCCTGCGCGAAGTCTTCGGCAATATCCAGCGGTCGATCGTCGAACACCCGCGGACGGTCACGATTTTGCACTTGAGCCCGATCAGCCCGACCGCGCTCGACGAGATGAAAGAAAGCCTGCCCTGGCTCAACGAATCGAAGCGCATCCGCTTCGGCGCGCACTCGCTCGCCGTCTTCTACACCTGCGGAGCGGCGGAAGCGGCGGCCGCTCTGGCGAGCTCGCTTTCCGCGCTGGCCCAAGCCATGTAGGGCTGATAAGCTTCCGCCTAGATGGCGGAGTCGAACCGATACCACCCCACGGCAATATGGGAGCGTTATTCCCACCGAGATTCGGTGCGCTCGGCCGTGCCGCGATTCCCGCCCGCTGCGGCCGCTAACGGAGGACGTCCATGGTTCCCGTAAAGGATGAAGCCTTGCCGTACGAGTGCGAGCGACGGGTCGCACACATCGTG
This sequence comes from Binatia bacterium, assembly GCA_036522615.1. Classification (GTDB taxonomy): domain Bacteria; phylum Desulfobacterota; class Binatia; order UBA9968; family UBA9968; genus JAJPJQ01. The sequence continues at coordinate 3,772 of DATDFN010000328.1, forward strand.
CGACCGGATTTCCGCATCACGGAACTGCAGTTGTCGGCGACGCAGAAAATCCCTTGGCACCGCCATACGGATGTCAGGGATACCGTCTACGTTCTCGCGGGAGAGATCAAGCTTTTCCTGCGCGACCCGAAGGAAGAGATTCGGCTCCTGCCGGGCGAAACCTATACTATCGCGCCGCGGCGCCCTCACCTGGTCGTCAACAACGGCGCGACGCCGGCGATTTTCTTTTTACTGCAAGGGATCGGCGCGTACGACTTCGTCCGCCTGCCATGACGGAAAACGAAGGGCGGCACTCCATCGCACGCGTCCGGCGCGCCTGGTATGTCGCCTGCACGTCGGTCGAGCTCAGCGAGAAGCCGTTCGCGCGAACGATTATCGACACCCCTATCGTGTTGTTTCGCGCCGCCGATGGAACACCCGCGGCGCTGCTCGACCGATGCGCGCATCGCAACGCGCCGCTCTCGCTCGGCCGGGCGGTTCACGGCGAGATCGAATGCGCCTACCACGGCTGGCGCTACGACGGCGCGGGCGCGTGCGTAAACGTGCCGGGACTTATCGGCGAGGCGGAAAAAACGCCGCGCGCCGTGCCCCGCTTCCCCGTCCGCGAGCAGGACGGCTATATATGGGTGTACGCCGAAGCGAACGCCGAGCCCGATACCGGTCCATTTCGCCTGCCGTCGGCAACGCAGGGCTATACCGAGGTTCGTCGCGTCGTCGAGGTCGAGAGCACGCTGTACGCCGCTCTCGAGAACGCGCTCGACGTCCCGCACACGGCCTTTCTCCACAAGGGGCTATTTCGCGGCGCCGGCGCGAAGAAGCGCATTCAGGTGCGCGTGACGCGCGCGGGCGACCACGTCGAGGCGGAATACATCGGCGAGCCGCGCCCGGAGGGGATCGCGGGTAGGCTCCTCTCCCCTTCCGGTGGCATCGTGACGCACTTCGACCGCTTTATCCTGCCGTCGATCGCGCAGGTCGAGTACCGTCTCGGGGAAGAAAACCACTTTCTTATCACGTCGCTCTGCACGCCCCTCGAGGATTTCCGCACGAAGCTCAACGCTGCGATCCTTTTCCGCACGCGCTTTCCCGGCCCGCTCGCGCGCTTGTTGATCGAGCCGGTGGCGCGGCGGATCTTCAACCAGGACGCGGCGATGCTGAAACGCCAGAGCGAGGCCGTGCGCCGCTTCGGCGGCGAACACTACACGTCGACCGAGATCGACGTCCTGGGACTCCAGATCTGGCAATTGCTCAAGCGCGCGGAGCGCGGCGAACCGCCCGCTGACGAATGGCGGCGGGAGTTCGAGATGGAGGTATGAAACAAGAAAGCCGTCGTGCGCGACAGGGATGTCGCGCGCGACGGCCGTCTTAAATCGGCGGCGCGGCATAACAGCGCGTGCCGGTGTGAATAGAAAGCGGCGCTATTTCTTCTTGCGCTTTTTCTGTGGCACTTTCGCGCCGGCGCGGCGCGCTTCGGAGAGGCCGATGGCGATCGCCTGCTTGCGGCTGCGCACGCGCCTGCCCGATCGGCCGCTCTTCAGCGTGCCGCGTTTGCGCTCGCGCATCGCCCTTCTGACTTTCTGCTGCGCCTTTTTTCCGTATCTCGCCATAGGTGGTACCTCCTTCAGAATTGCTATTTAAGTTTGGCATCTTCATGGCGGCGTTTGAAGATGGTCCGCGAACTTTTTCATCGCCGTCCCCAATCGAAAAGGCCGGGCTTGATAAATCACGCCCGGAAACGGGATAAGATAAAAAAAAGTGCGGAGATACTACGATTCGCCGATGAAACGCTACGCTTCTTCGGCCTGTTCGTAGCCGTAGTCGCGCTCGGTCAGATCGACGAAGCGCGTGTACTGGTTGAGGAAAGTGAGGCGGACGGTGTCGATGGGGCCGTTTCGCTGCTTGGCGACGATGATCTCGGCAATGCCTTTGTCGGGCGAGTTCTGGTTGTAGACCTCGTCGCGATAGATGAACGCGATCACGTCCGCGTCCTGCTCGATCGCGCCCGACTCGCGGAGATCGGCCATCATCGGCCGCCGGTCGCCGCGGTCTTCGACCCGGCGGTTGAGCTGCGAGAGCGCGATCACCGGCACGCGCAATTCTTTCGCGAGGGCTTTCAAGGAGCGCGAGATCTCGGATATCTCCTGCTCGCGGTTGTTCGCGTTTCCCATGCCGCGCATGAGCTGGAGATAGTCGACGATCACGAGGCCGATCTTCTTTTCCTTGTCGCGGACCAGACGGCGCGTTTTCGCGCGCAGCTCCAACACGGAGATCGCCGGCGTGTCGTCGATGAAGATCGGCGCCTCGTGCAATTTTCCCGCGGCGTTGGCGAGCTTCGGAAAATCGCGCTCGCCCAAATAGCCCGCGCGCACTTTCGAATTGTCTACCTGCGCTTCCGAGCAGAGCATGCGAAGCACGAGCTGCTCGCGCGCCATCTCGAGCGAGAAGACGGCCACGCCGAACCCGGCATTCAGCGCCGCGTGCGTTGCGATGTTGAGCGCGAACGCGGTCTTTCCCATGCTCGGCCGGCCGGCGATGATGATCAGCTCCGACGGCTGCAGGCCGGCGGTGAGCTTGTCGAGGTCCTTGAAGCCCGTCGGCACGCCGGTGACGAGCTCTTTCCGCTCGTAAAGCCGCTCGACCGCCTTCAATGTATCCTTGATCATGTCGCCGACGGAGACAAAAGACGACTTGATCTTCTTTTCGGCGATATCGAAGATGACTTTTTCAGCGGCGTCGAGGAACTCGTCGACATTTCCCTGCTCCTCGAAGCCGCGCGTTGCGATCTCGGTGGCGGAATCGATGAGCTGCCTGAGGATCGCCTTCTCGCGGATGATGCGCGCGTAGTAGGCGATGTTCGCGGCCGTCGGCACCTGATCGGCCAACGAAGCAAGATAGGTCGAGCCGCCGACGGCGTCGAGCTCGTGCTTTCCTTTCAGGAGCTCGCTCAGCGTGATGAGGTCGACCGGCTCGCTCCGGTCGGTGAGCTCCATCATGGCCCGAAAGATCTTGCGGTGCGACTCGCGGTAGAAATCGACGGGAGCGAGGATCTCGAGAACGCGGTTAATGGCCTCGTTCTCGAGCAGGATGCCGCCAAGGACAGACGCCTCGGCTTCGAGATTTTGCGGGGGGACTTTGCGGAGGTTCTCGTCTACCGAGGCCATCGAATTTCGTTCGAGTAAAAAAAGATGATGCCGAGTGTGGTATGTAAACTTGAACGGCGAAGGAAAGCAAGAAAAATTTTCGCTCAACGCAAAAAATTATTTTTCACGCGGCTAAGGCGCGTCACTCGCCGGCGAGTTCACGCGCGAGGAAGTCGACCGCGAGCGGCCAGGCGAGCTCGGCGGCGTGCGGATGATAGCCAGGCGTGCCGGGATCGACGAAGCCATGGCCGCCGAAAGGAAAGAAATGCCATTCGAGACTTTGTCCATTACTAGAGAACGCGTCCCACATCTTGCGCTGGACGGGAACGGTCGTCACGATATCGTCCGCGCCGTATAGAACGATCGACGGACATTTAAAACGCTTGACCGCTTCCCACGGCGGAATCGGCCGCATGGCGGTCGGCGGCTCGTCGCGCACCGTCGGATAATAGCCCACGAACGCGCGCACTTCCGGCGTCGCGGCGATGAACTGAATCGCGAGACGCCCGCCCATGCAGTAACCCGAGACAGCGACCCGCCGCGGGTCGACGTCGTGGCGCGCCATCAGGTAGCGCCAGCCCGCCCCAATGGCTTGCACGAACTGCGCGTCGGAAGTCTTCGCCTGGATCGGCCGGCCCGTGTGGATGTGCGTCACGTCGGGATAGCCGACGAGCTCGTAAAGATTCGGCACGATGGCGGTGTAGCCGAGCTTGGCGAGCTTGAGCGCCTCGATCTTGATGTAGTCCGTAACGCCGGTGTTCTGATGCACCATCAAGAGCGCGGGGCCGCGCTCTTTCCGCTCGGGGTACGCGAGATAGCCGGGGATGGAATCTTTTTCCGCCGTGAGGACGCGCTCGACGATTTTCATGACCGATTAAGGATCGATGTTTAGCACCGTCGCGAACGCCGGACAAGAAAAATCGTTGTTATTTGCTGCAAAGAGGTGCAATGAAACGCCAAAGATATTCCGCATGGCTTAGATCGCGCAGTATAGCGACTGCACCGGCCTCCCGGAGCATCTCGAAGCTGTACGGACCTGTCGCGACGCCGATAAACTCGCAGCCCGTCGCATGCGCGGCTTGGACGTCGCGCGGCGTATCGCCGACAAGGATCGTCGTGCGCGGCTCCGCGCCGTAAAGCTCAGCGAAGCGCCGGCGCGCCGCCGGCGGCAGCGCCTCACGCAGCTCGCCGTCTTCGGAATACGCGCCGCAAACGAACTGGTCGAACGAGATTCCCGCCGTTTCGAGCTTGACCCGAGCCGTCGCCATCGTCGAGCCGGTAAGGAGGCCGACTGCACAATTTTTGATCGACTTTATTCGCTGAACCGCGCGGCTCGCGCCCGGAAGCTCCTTTGCCGGATTCAGCATCAGCTCGCGCTCCAAGTTGCGCGCGTAGATCGCGAACGCGCGGTCGCGCCGCAGCTCGAGATCGTCCGGATCGATATTCAGACGCCGGACGACTTCCATTAAAATCGCGGTGTCGGTCAGGCCGGAGACTTCCTCGGCCTTGAAGATCGGGCACGCCACGCCGAAGGCTTCGTGAAACGCGGCGGAAAACGCCTTTCCTGCGGCTTTGCCGCAATCGACTAGCGTGCCGTCAATGTCGAAGAGGACGAGGCTGTGGGGAGAAGGCATGAATTTTCGATTTTAGATTTTGGATTTTAGATTCAATCGAAAATCGGCAATCGAAAATCTAAAATCGTCGGCGATCCCGGCTCAGCCGTGATGCTGTTCCAGTCGCCCGACGAGATCCTTGAGCTGCTTTCTTAACCTTTGTGGCAGACGATCGCCGAACTGCTTGAAGTGCTTTTCGACGTCAGGAATCTCGGCCTTCCAGGCGGCAAGGTCGACGTGAAGCAATTCTTTAATATTCTTCGGTGGGATTTCGAGGCCCCGGAGGTCGATGTCGCTCTCGTTCGGCAAATAGCCGATCGGCGTTTCTTTTGCGCCCGTCTTGCCATCGAGACGCTCGCACATCCACTTGAGTACCCGGCTGTTGTCGCCGAAGCCTGGCCAGAGCCATTGGCCGTCGGCGCTCCGGCGAAACCAGTTGACATAAAAAATACGCGGCGCCTTGTCGCCGAGCTTATCGCCCATGTCGAACCAGTGCTGGAAATAATCCGCCATGTTGTAACCGCAGAACGGCGTCATAGCGAACGGGTCTCGGCGGAGGACGCCGACCTTGCCGATGATCGCGGCGGTCGTCTCGGACGCCGCGGTGGCGCCCATAAAAACGCCGTGGTCCCAGTCGTACGATTCGGTGACGAGCGGAACGACGCCGGAGCGCCGGCCGCCGAAGATGAAGATGTCGATCGGCACGCCCTCGGGCTTTTCCCAGTCGGCGGAGATGCACGGGCACTCGTCCGCGGCGACCGTGAAGCGCGCGTTCGGATGCGCCGCCGGCTCTTTCTTCGCCGGCGTCCAGTCGCGCCCGCGCCAATCGATGGCGTGGTTGGGCTTCGGGCCGTCCATGCCTTCCCACCACACGCCGCCGTCATCGGTGAGCGCGCAGTTGGTGAAGATCACGTCGTCCTTGAGCGTCGCCATCGCCATCGGATTCGACTGCGACGATGTGCCGGGGGCGACGCCGAAGAAGCCGCTCTCGGGATTGATCGCGCGCAGCCGGCCGTCGGGGCCGATCTTCATCCAGGCGATGTCCTCGCCCACGGTCTCGCATTTCCATCCCGGGATCGTCGGCACGAGCATCGCGAGATTGGTCTTGCCGCAGGCGGACGGAAAGGCCGCCGCGATGTGATATTGCTTCCCGGCCGGACTCGTGAGCCGCATGATCAGCATGTGCTCGGCCATCCAGCCTTCGCGCTTGGCCATCGCCGAGGCGATGCGGAGGGCGAGACACTTTTTGCCGAGCAGCGCGTTGCCGCCGTAGCCCGAGCCGTAGGACCAGATCAAATTCTCTTCGGGAAAATGGCTGATGTATTTTTTATCCATCGGCGCGCACGGCCAGGAAGAATCCTTCTGCCCTTTTTCCAGCGGCGCTCCGACCGAATGGAGGCATGGGATGAAATCGCCGTCGGGACCAAGCTGGTCAACGACTTTCTTTCCCATGCGCGTCATGATCTTCATGTTGCAGACGACGTACGGGCTGTCGGTGATCTCGACGCCGATCTTCGCGATCGGCGAGCCGATCGGACCCATGGAAAACGGGATCACATACATCGTGCGGCCCTTCATGCATCCCTTGTAGAGGCCGCCCATTGTCCGCTTGAGCTCCGCCGGATCGACCCAGTTGTTGGTCGGTCCGGCGTCGTCCTTCGACCGGCTCGCGATGTAGGTGCGGTCTTCCGTCCGCGCGACGTCGCTCGGGTCCGAGCGAAATAGGTAGCTTTCCGGCGGAGACTTGAGCGGCGTCGCCATGCCGCCGGCGACCATTTCGGCGATCAGCCGGTCGTATTCGGCATCGCTGCCGTCGCACCAGTAGACGGAATCAGGGGCGCAGAGGTCGGCTGTCTCTTTCACCCATCGCTTTAATTTTTCGTTGGTTACACTATAGGCCATCGAAACTTTCCTCCGGAAAAACCGCAAAGACAGACAAAGTTCAGCTTACTTAAGATTCTTAAGTTAAAACCGAGGAAAAATCAATCTAACGGCGCCGGACTCACGATCCGGGCGGCCTCGTCGAGCTGTTGATGGCTGCCCAGCAGCACGAGAATGTCGCCGGCTGCGAGGCGAAATTCGGCCGGCGGATTCTGCGTCGAGACGCCGTCGCGCACGACCGCGATGACCGTAATGCCGCTCCGATCGCGCAGCTCGATCTCGGCGAGACTTTTCCCAGCCGCCGGCGAGCTGTCGGTCACGAGAACGGTGTCGGCGGTCGTCCCGGCAAGGTACCGCCCCAGCTCGTCGAGGCGTTTTCCTTCGAGCCTGAGGCCGCGCAGCGCGCCGTACTGCTCGCGGCGGATAAGATCCACCTGGAGCGCAATGATGTTCCTGGGCAGGTGATACTCCTGAAGCACGCGCGAAAAGATCTCGATCGAGGTCTCAAACTCCTCCGGAATTACCTCGTTCGCTCCCAACCGATAGAGCCGCTCGATCTCGGCGACGTAGCGCGTGCGCACGATGATCGATAGCGCCGGCTTCTCCCGTCGCGCCTCGCCGACAACGCGCGCGGTCGCGACGGGATCCGACACGGCGACGACGAGCACGCGCGCGCCGGCGACGTCGACTTTGGCGAGAATCTCCGGCCGCGTGCCGTCGCCGAAAACGATCGGCTCGCCCGCGGCCGCGGCGGCGCGCGCTACCGCCGGATCCATGTCGAGAATCCGATAGCGAATGCCGACTTCCTTGAGTACGCGAGTCAGATTCTGCCCGTTGAGGCCGTAACCGACGACGATGACATGGCCGCTGTCGCCCGGAGTCTTTTCAATACGCTCCGGGCTTATAGGCGCGGCGGCGGATTTTTCCAATGCGAATCCCAACCGATGGCTCCACTGGATCAGGAACGGCGTCGCAATAAGACTCAAAATCGAAGCCGTGAGAAACGTCTGGTGGCCGTTTTCCGTCAGCAAACCATGCTGCCGCCCCGCCTGCTCCAGGACGAAAGAGAATTCCCCCATCTGCGCCAAGCTCAGGCCGATGACGAGGCCGAGCCTAAGCGATCCGTACAGCGCCCAGAAAATCACGACGACGATGCCGGCCTTGACGCCGACAAGCAGCGCGAGCGTCCCCATCTGCTTCCCGAGATCGGCGCGCACAAACGCGACGTCGAGCAGCATACCGATCGAGATAAAGAAAACGCCGCTGAAGCAGTCGCGCAGCGGCAAAAGGTCCGCGACCATCTGATGGCTGTATTCCGATTCGGACAGCAGCAGTCCGGCGATGAAGGCGCCGAGCGCAAGCGAGATGCCGAATTCCGATGCCAGCCAAGCGGTCGCGAAAGAGACGAAGAGAATGAATAAGGTGAATATCTCCCGGCTTCTGAGCAGCGCCACTTGATGCAGCAGGCGCGGGATCGCGAACCGCGCCGCGACGACGATCACGCCGACGGCGAATAGCGCCTTGGCGAGCGTGCCGAGCAGGACCGCGGCGGAGATCGACGCCGACGAAGCCAGCGCCGGGATCAACAGCGCCATCGGCACGAGCGCCAGGTCCTGCATAACGAGCATGCCGGTCGCGATGCGGCCGTGCAGCGAATCGGTTTCGCGCCGCTCGGCGAGAATTCTGAGGATGACGGCGGTGCTGCTATTGACGACGAGAAAACCATAAAAGACCGCAATCGGCAGCGGCAGCGCGAACGCGGAGCCGATCACGGCGACGGCCGCGACCGTAAGGAAGACCTGAAGCAACCCGGCCCACGCAGCGTAACCCCGCACGGCGGCGAGTTCGGCGAGCGACATTTCTAGACCGATCGTGAACAGCAGGATGATGACACCGATGTTGGCGATCGTCGCCACTGCCGGGACTTCCCTCACGAGCTCTAGTCCATGCGGGCCGATGACGACGCCGGCGAGAAGAAAACCGACGATCGAGGGCAGGCCGACGCGCTGGAAGAAAAAGAGGATCGAAAGCGTGACCGCGAGTACGATCAGCAGCTCTTTGAGGAAAACGGCCTCGGGCATTAGACAACGTTCTCGGCGATCAGCGGCCGGCAATCAACGAAGCTAAACAGGCGGCTAAGATTGGCGTGTCCTTAGTTAGATGGATGCAAGCTGACCGCCGAACGCTACTTCGCTTTATGCTCGGCCGTGATGACCGTGTGAATGCCGCCGCGCACGTTGAAGTCGCCGACAACGGTCATCGACTTGGGCCGGCAGGCGGCGACGAGATCGTCGAGGATACGGTTGATGACGTCTTCGTGAAACGCGCCTTCGTCACGGAACGACCAGAGATACAGTTTGAGCGACTTGAGCTCAATACAAAGTTGGTCGGGCACAAAGCGGATGCGGATCGTTGCGAAGTCGGGCTGGCCCGTGCGCGGGCAGACGCATGTGAACTCGGGGCACTCCATGCTGATCTCGTAATCTCGCCCCGGCCGCGGATTGGGAAAAGTCTCCAGCTCTTTGGATGGCCGCGTCGGCATGGAAGCATCTTACCGCACGCGCACGGGATTTTCCATTTCCCGGCCGCTCTCATTGACAACAATTTTCACCGATGATAGACCCACAGGAGTCTCACCCAGCGAATTTCCGGAGGAAAAAATAGATGAGCCAGCTTAGAGAGCCGCGCCAGGGCGAAAAGATGAGCGCGGCCGAGGCCAAGGCCTACGTCGATTATCTTTACGCGAAAATGTACGAGCACTGGAAGGCCAAGATCCAGGCCGGAGAGTTCATGACCCAGCTCCGCGCCGGCAAGCTGCCGCTGCCGGTGATGCGACAATTTTTTAAAAACTGGGGGCGCTTCTCGCTCGAAGTCAACGGTCTTAACGCCGTCTCGTACTACATTCATCTGCCTTTTTTCGTCAAGAACTTCGATCTGCTCGGCCCGCTGTGCGCCAAGATCGCCGACGAGCTCATCTCGCCGCAGCCGCCCGGCCACGTTCTCGTGCTGCTGAAGACCGCCGAGGCGTTGAAACTCTCGCGCCAGGAAGTGCTCGAAGATCCGTATCTGCCCGAGGCGCGCGCAATCAACGACTTCACGCACAAGATCTTTATGGACGGCTCCATCGCCGAGCTCTGGGGCCTGCACGTTTTCGAGGAGTCGCTGTCGCACTGGTCCGGCGAATGGTTCAAGTCGCTCACGACGCAGTATGGCTTCAGCAAGTCGCAGGCGGTCTATTTCTCCACGCACGAGGAAGCCGATATGGAACCGCACCAGCTCGGCAACACCGGCGTCGAGGCGATGGGACACGGCATGTTCAACCGCACGATCCTCGAGCGCGTGCTGCAGGACGGCAAAATCGATTTTCGCGCCGGCTATTCGATGGAATACTGCGCCCTCGCCATGGTGGATCTCCACGCGCAGATGAAGCGCGCGGCGATGGAAAATCCGTATCCGTAAAAGACCAGCCGTGGGGCGAGAGGCAACAGCCATCAGAAAAAGATTATTCGGCCTCTTTCTTCTTTTATTAATTACCGCGGCTCACTCTCCCAGCCTCGCGCCCGTTTTCGGCCAGGAGTTCTACCGCTGGACCGACGATTCCGGCGCGGTCCACTTTACCGACAATCTCTATTCAATTCCGGAAAAATACCGCGATCAGGCGCAGAAACGGTTGCAGCCGGCGAGCCGCCCGCCGCCGGCGGCCTCCACTTCCCCCGGCGAAAGCCGCACCGCGGCCGGCGGGCCGATCGTCGTGCCGTTCAAGCGCGAGGGCAACCTGATCATCGTCGAGGGCGCGGTCAACGGCGCGCCGACGCGCTTCATTCTCGATACCGGCGCGGAGATCACGATCCTTCCCTCTTCCTTCGCGAGCCGCTTCGGCGTGGGGCCGAAAAGCGGAATTTTCGTCACGCTGAGCGGCATCGGCGGCAGCGTCGACGTGCCGCTGGTCGAAGTCGGCAGCATCGCGCTCGGCGACGCGGAAGTTCGCGATCTCGAAGCGACGCTTAACGACACGCCGCTCCCGGACACCGGCCTCCTCGGCGCGAACTTTCTTTCCGATTACAAGGTCGACATCAAGTACGAGACCAACCAGGTCTTTCTCCAGCCCGTCGACCGCTCGTTCGGCGGCCACAGCTACGAATGGTGGCAGAAAAAGTTCCGGCTGTATCTCGCGATTAAGAATCGCTACGAGCAG
>DATDFN010000329.1:0-10187 GCA_036522615.1 Binatia bacterium
GGTCGAGATTCAAAGAACGCTCGTTGAGGCCATCGACCGCCCAGAGCCCAAAAGTGCCTCCCCAGGGCAAGGCCCACGTACCAGGGAACATGAGGCCATCGATGACCCTACCCGTCACGTCGCGAGGGGTGGTGATCGTCAGCGGCAAGACGAGGTAGGGACCGCTCTTCGCGCCCCACACCGCCAGCGTCTGTCCGAAGTCTTCGTCCGCTTGCTGGATGCCGAAGTAATCTTTTGCGACGTCTAAAAAGCCCACATAACCGATCGTCGAGTTGATCGTGAAGCGCGCCAGCTCGCGTCCGGCGCGTTCAGGTTTCCCCTGAAGCAGGTTGTTGACGACGCGGCGGACGACCGCGAGATTGTCGAGGGCGTTATGCAGGCCCCGCTGAAACGAATCCGGCAGCGCGCGGTCCCACGCGGTTGCGACGGGTTTGAGAACAACCTCGTCGAGCCTCTTATTGAAGCGAAACATCGGTTCGTTCCAGCCTTCCCACGGATCGAGATCCGCTTCCGCTTCGGGAGCCGGGGCCGCCTGCGCTTCGAGGATTTCTTCCGCTGTCGGCGCGGCGGCGATATCGGCCGCTATGCCATCCGACTGTGCGCCGATCTCGATCGCCCACGCGTGCGTGCCATAGCCCACCGCGAACGCGATAGCTAAAATCAAAGAAAAACCCATCCGCCGACTCATCGTCATTTTGTCCTCCGGTTTTTTAGGAAAACCCATGCTCCTTGTACACGAACTCACCCCGTCCGTCAAGACGAATTTGGGTCAAAAAACGCCCTTCCGGAGCCCCGGCGCCAAAAGTTTGCAAACCCCTGTCAAATCGGGTATTTTTAGGCCGTGAGCGACGATCGGAACGCGCCCCGTGTGGTGCTCGGAGTGACCGGCGGCATCGCGTGCTACAAGGCTGTAGAAGTGGTCCGGCTGCTCGTCCAGGACGGCTTCTCGGTTCAGGTCGCGATGACCCGCGAAGCGACTAACTTCGTGACGCCTCTCACGTTCCAGACACTGTCCGGGCGTCCCGTAGCCACCGACACTTTCAGTCTTACCGAGGAGTCTCAGATCGGCCACATCAACTTGGCCGACCAGGCGGATGTCTTCGTCATCGCCCCCGCGACCGCAAACATCATCGGCAAAATCGCTTCGGGAATCGCCGATGACCTCGTAACGACCGTGGTCATGGCGACGCAAGCGCCGGTGCTTTTTGCGCCCTCCATGAATGTGCACATGTTCGAAAATCCCATCGTGCAGGAAAATATCCGTAAGCTCCGCCGCGTGGGCTATCATTTCATGGAGCCGGCCGAGGGCTATCTCGCCTGCGGCTACGAAGGCAAGGGACGTCTCCCCGAACCGGAGGCGATCGTCGAGGAAATCCGCGGGCTGCTAAAAAAAAAGGACTTGGCGGGTGAGCGACTCCTGATAACGGCGGGCCCGAATCAGGAGCCGATCGACCCCGTGCGCTTCATCACCAACCGCTCCTCGGGGAAAATGGGCTATGCCTTGGCGCGCGCGGCGGCCCGCCGCGGGGCGGCGGTGACGCTCGTCGCCGGACCTACTTCGCTGCCGCCGCCGGCGAAGGCGCGGGTCATTGCGGTGAGGACGGCCGAAGAGATGCGGGCGGCCGTGCTCGACCGGTTTGCCGATGCGACCGCCGTCGTGATGGCGGCGGCGGTCTCCGATTATTCTCCGGTCGAGGCCGCGCCGAAAAAGCTCAAGAAAACAGCCGCCGCGCTGCGACTCGAGCTCAAACGCAATCCCGATATTCTCCAAGAGCTGGGCATCAAAAAAGACGGCCGCCTGCTCGTCGGTTTCGCCGCCGAGACCGATAATGTCGTCGCGAACGCGGAAAAAAAGCTGCGCGAGAAAAACCTCGACATGATCATCGCCAACGACGTCTCCGCCGAAGGCAGCGGCTTCGAGGGCGACACCAACATCGCCACGATTCTCGACCGCAGCGGCAACGTGGTGACGCTCCCGCTGATGACCAAGGACGAGCTCGCCGACCGCATCTTCGATCACATGCACGCGCTGAAAACCGACCGACGGTAGGTCCTTCGAGCGACGCCCATGAGCACGCCGGGAGAAGCGCAGCCCGTCAAGCTCTTCGCCGGCCTGCTGTCTCCGGACACAACCCTTCTCATCGCAATTGAAGAAGAGCTCGCCGCGCTCTACGGACCGATCGATGCGCGGAGCGACATCGTTGCGTGGGACGTGAGCCGTTACTATGAGCCCGAGATGGGCTCGAATCTGCTCCGCCGCTTCGTGGCTTTCGCGCGGCCGATCTCGCCGGAAGCGCTGCCGGATATCAAGCTCGGCGCGGGAGAGGTCGAGCGGCGCCACGCGCGCGCCGGCGGCGGGCGCCGGATCAACATCGACCCCGGTTATATCGATGTCGGCAAGGTCGTGCTCGCGTCGACGAAACCCGCCGGCCACCGCATGTATCTGCGCAGCGGCATCTATGCCGAAATGACGCTGTTGTACCACAGCGGCCGGTACGAAGCGTTCGTCTATACGTACGCCGACTTCCTCTGGCCGGCGACGACGGCGTTTTTGACCGAGGCGCGCCGCATGCATCTGCAGCAATTAAAGGAAAATGGCGGCGTTTAGCTTTAGTTGATCCCCTGGAGTTAACGATGCTAAGATGCTTCGCGTGGAGTCCTCTAAACCGCTGGACGAGCGCGAAGAGCTGAGGCAGCTTGTCGCGGGACTCCGGCGTCACCTGGAAACGAAGGCACGTGCGGGCATCCGCGCGATACCTAAAACGCTCGCCGCGAGAGCCGGCATGCCGCCGATGACGCCGTCGAAACCGACCGCTGCGGTCGAGGATAATCTTTTCATCGCCGGGGAGCCCGCCGTTCAGCAATCACAAACGCTGGAAGCGTTGCGCGCCGCGATCGGCGACTGCCGCCGCTGCAAGCTCGCCCCCGGCCGGACCAACCTCGTTTTCGGCGTGGGCAATGCGCGCGCGAACGTCATGTTCGTCGGCGAAGGTCCTGGGCGCGACGAAGATCTGAAGGGCGAGCCGTTCGTCGGCCGCGCGGGCCAGCTCCTCACCGACATCATCACCAAGGGCATGAAGCTCAAACGCGAGGACGTCTATATCGCGAACGTCGTCAAATGCCGCCCGCCGGGCAACCGCGACCCCGAGCCCGACGAAGTCGAAGCCTGCGAGCCGTTTCTCAAAAAGCAGGTCGACCTCGTTCAGCCGAAGGTCATCGTCGCGCTCGGCAAATTCGCCGTGCAGTGCCTGCTCCGATCGAAGCAGCCGATCACGCGCCTGCGCGGGCAATGGCACGAATATCAGGGCATCAGGCTCATGCCGACGTTTCATCCGGCCTATCTCTTGCGCAACCCGGGGGACAAAAAACTTGTCTGGGAAGACATCCAAAAAGTCATCGAGGCGCTTAAAAGCGCTTAGGGTGCTCTGGCTTCTGTGCCTGACCGCCGGCGCGCTGCCGCTCGTCGCTCAGGTGAAGAGCTCCGGCGCGCCCCGCGTCGATTTCATCTCGATCGACGGCGGGATCAATCCCGCGGTCGACGATTTCATCCGCGAGAGCATCGCGCGCGCCCGCGAGGACGGCGCCAAGGCGCTGATCATTCAGCTCGACACTCCCGGCGGTCTGCTCACCTCGACGCGATCGATCGTCAAAGAAATTTTGGGCGCGCCGGTGCCGGTGATGGTCTACGTCGCGCCGAGCGGCGCGGGCGCCGGCTCCGCCGGCGTTTTCATCACGCTCTCGGCCCATATCGCGGCGATGGCGCCGGGGACGAACATCGGCGCGGCGCATCCGGTGACCGGCGGCGGGGGCGAGGTGAAGGGCGTCATGGGCGAGAAGCTCGAGAACTTCACCGCGTCGTTCGGGGAGACGATCGCGCAGAAGCGCGGGCGGAACACGGAATGGGCGATTCAGGCGGTGCGGAAGAGCGTCTCGATCACCGAAAAAGAGGCGCTGAAGAAAAACGTCATCGACATCGTCGCCGCAAATCTCGACGACCTATTGAATCAGGCGGACGGAAAGAAAGTCGAAATTGACGGGCGCGACGTCGTGCTCGCCGTGAAAAACGCGCGCGTCGAGCGGTTCGAGATGGGGCTCAAGCAGAGAGTCATTAATACGCTCGCCGATCCGCAGATCGCCTATCTGTTGCTCATGGCCGGCATTCTCGGACTTTACATGGAATTCTCCCATCCCGGCGTCATCTTTCCCGGCGTCGCGGGCGCCATCGCTCTGCTGCTCGCGTTCGCCTCGTTTCAGATACTGCCGATCAATTACGCGGGCCTCGCGCTCATCGCGCTCGGCATCGCGCTGCTCGTGGCCGAGGCGTTTCTGCCGAGCTTCGGCGTGGTCGGCGTCGGCGGCGCGATCTCGCTCGCGATCGGCTCGCTGCTGCTCTTCGACACGCAGAACTCCGATCTTGTGGTCGCGCGCTCGATCATTTTCGCCGCGGTCGGCACCTTGACCGCTTACATGTTTTTCATCGGCTACCTCGTGCTGCGGACGCAGAAACGGCGTCAGACGATGGGAATGGAAGGGATGGTCGGCGAGATCGGCGAGGCGCGCACCGCGCTCAACCCGACCGGGCGCGTGTTCGTCCATGGCGAGCAGTGGAGCGCCGAGGGAGAAGAGGAGATCGGGGCGGGAGAGAAAGTCCAGGTCGTAAGCGTCGACGGTCTCCGCCTGAAAGTGCGGCGCGCGACGCAGGAATCAGCGAGGAGTTGAGAGGAGGGCTTTATGCTAGGCTTCGGACCCCCGGTGACGGTTCTCATCATCGTCGTCATCCTGCTCATAAGCGGTATCAAGATTCTCCGCGAATATGAGCGCGCCGTCGTCTTCCGCCTCGGCCGCATGGTCGGGCCGCGCGGCCCCGGCGTGACGTACATTATCCCGATAGTCGAGAAGATGATGCGCGTCGATCTCCGCACCGTCACCATGGACATTCCGCCGCAGGACGTGATCACGCGCGACAACGTCTCGGTCAAGGTCAACGCGGTGCTGTACTTCCGCGTGCTCGACCCCAACCGGGCGATCCGTGAGGTCGAGAATTACCTGTTCGCCACCTCCCAGCTCGCGCAGACGACGCTCCGGAGCGTCTGCGGCGAGGCCGAGCTCGACAAAATTTTGGCGGAGCGCGAAAAGATCAACGCGGATCTGCAGGCGATTATCGACCAGCATACCGATCCCTGGGGCATCAAGGTCTCGCAGGTGGCGATCAAACACATCGACCTGCCGCAGGAGATGCAGCGCGCGATGGCGAAGCAGGCCGAGGCCGAGCGCGAGCGGCGCGCCAAAGTCATCCACGCCGAGGGAGAGTTCCAGGCATCGCAGAAGCTGAAGGAAGCGGCGGATGTCATGGCGACGAGCCCGATGGCGCTGCAGCTCCGTTTTCTGCAGAGCCTGGTCGAGATCTCCTCCGAAAAGAATTCGACCACGATTTTTCCCGTGCCGATCGATCTCCTTGCGCCGTTCCTGAAGAAAAGCGATACGTAAATAGATAGAGATAGGGACAGAGACAGAAAGTAAAACAAGCGCCACCGGGGTCTTTGCTCCTCTCTGTCGCAAATCCCTGTCTCTGTCTGTCCGATGCAATTGAGCGATTTAATGTACGATCTGCCGCGCTCGCTCGTCGCGGCGATGCCGGCGGCAGACCGTGCGTCCGCCCGCCTGATGATCGTAGAGAGGGAACGCGGCGAAATCCGCCACAGCCGCTTCGCCGCGCTGGGGGAGTTTCTCCGCGCGGGCGATCTGCTCGTGCTTAACGATACGCGCGTCTTTCCCGCACGCCTTCGCGGCGTGAAAGACAGCGGCGGGCAGGCGGAGCTGCTCCTCGTCGAGCCGTTTCCGCATTGGCCGAACCTGTGGATCACCCTCATCGAATCGGCCAAGAAGCCGAAGGTGGGCGGACGTGTCGAATTCGCCGACGGCGGCCACGCCGAGATCATCGGCGACATGGGAAACGGCCGGTACGGCGTCAAGTTTCACTGTGACGGAATTTTCGCCGATTGGATCGAGCGGGCGGGCGAGACGCCGCTGCCGCCGTATGTCGGCGCCGAGCGCCCCGGCCGGGAGTTCGACCGCGAACGCTATCAGACCGTCTACGCGCGTAACGCCGGCGCGGTCGCCGCGCCGACGGCGGGATTTCATTTCACGCCGGAGCTGCTCGACGGGCTGCGCGCCCAGGGCGTCGAGACGGCGTTTCTTACGCTCCATGTGGGCCCGGGAACTTTTCAGCCGGTGCGCGCCGAAAAAATCGAGAACCATCACATGGACGGCGAATGGTATTCGCTGTCCGCCGACGCCGCGGCGAAGATCAACCGCGCAAAGGCGAGCGGCGGCCGGGTCGTCGCCGTCGGCTCGACGAGCACGCGCACGCTCGAATGGGTCGCGGAGCGGAAAGGCCGAGTCGAAGCGGACTCCGGGATCGCGCGGCTTTTCATCACGCCGGGATTCCGTTTTCGCGTCATCGACGCGCTCATTACCAATTTTCATCTTCCCGGCTCGACGCCGCTCGCCATGGTCGCCGCTTTCGTGGGCCTCGATCTCATGCGCCGCGCCTACGATGAGGCGATCCGCGAGCAATATCGCTTTTACAGCTACGGCGACGCGATGCTGATACTCTGAGAAAATGATGAATTTTGAATGTTGAATTTTGAATTCCGGATCCGACAATTCAAAATTCAAAACTCATAATTCAAAATTGAAAAGGCAAAAGTGGCCTTCGGCTTCAGCGTCATCAAGAAAGAGTCCTCGTCAAACGCCCGTCTCGGCCGGCTCGTCACGCCGCACGGCGAGGTGGAGACGCCGGCGTTCATGGCCGTCGGGACGGCGGCGACGGTCAAGGCGGTGACGCCGCGCGATCTCGAAGATGCGGGCTGCCGCATTGTTCTCGGGAACACCTATCATCTGTATCTGCGGCCGGGTGTCGACGTGATCGAGAAGCTCGGCGGCCTGCACCGTTTCATGGGCTGGAACGGGCCGATTCTCACCGACAGCGGCGGCTTTCAGGTCTTCAGCCTCGGCGCTCTCAGAAAAATCTCCGAAGAGGGCGTCGAGTTCCAATCGCATCTCGACGGATCGAGCCACAAGCTCACGCCGGAAAAAGTCGTCGACATCCAGGAGCGCCTCGGCAGCGATATCGCGATGGTGCTCGACGAGTGCATACCGCATCCGGCGGCGCGCGATTACGTCCGCGCCTCGACGCTGCGCACGATGCGGTGGGCCGAGCGTTCGATGCGCGCGCGGCAGAAAACCGACATGGCGCTGTTCGGCATCGTGCAGGGGGGCATGTTCGAGGACCTGCGGCTCGAATGCGCGCGCGAATTGACGGCGCTGCCGTTCGACGGCTTCGCCGCCGGGGGGCTGGGCGTCGGCGAAGAGGAGACGGCGCTGCGCGCGATCGGCGGCTATACGGCGAGTCTCTTGCCGGAAGACCGGCCGCGCTACCTGATGGGCATCGGCCGGCCCGAAGACCTCGTCGCCGCGGTCGCCGCCGGCTACGACCTCTTCGACTGCGTGCTGCCGACGCGGAACGCGCGCAACGGCGCGCTTTTCACCTCGGCCGGGAAAATGAACATCCGGCGCGCCGAGTACGCGAGCGACCCGCGGCCGGCCGACGAGGCGTGCGACTGCTACGGCTGCCGCCACTTTTCGCGCGCATACCTCCGGCATCTGCACCTCGCGGGCGAAATCCTTGCGGCGCACCTTTTGACGCTGCATAATCTCACTTTTTACCAGTGTCTGATGGCCCGCTTGCGCGCGGCCATCCGCGAAGATAAGTTGCAGGAGATAACGGCGGCGGTCCCGGAGGCGATATCCGGCATTCAGGATGCGGAGGATGACGCGGTGTAAAAGGCGTTCCCCTCGCTGCCGTCCACTCATATTAGAAGTTATCAGACGCTTCTTTCTCGGGAGGATTCATGATCGATTTGGCATACGCCCAGATGGGCGGCGCGAACGGCGCGCCGAGCGCTCTCATCAGCTTCGCGCCGCTGATACTCGTATTTTTCGTTTTTTACCTGCTGCTCATCCGGCCCCAGCAGAAAAAGGTGAAGGAGCACAAGGCGATGCTCGGGCAGCTGAAAAAAAACGACGAAGTGATGACGTCGGGGGGAATTTACGGTAAGGTGGTGGCCCTGACCGATAGTATCGTGACGTTGGAAGTGGCGCCGAACGTGCGAGTCCGGGTGAACCGCCCGCAGATCTCCGAGATCGTCACCGGCGACAAAGCGAAAGACGCGAAGGAGTCCTAAAGCATGCAGCGGAGCGTTCTCATCCGCCTGGCCGTTTTTATAGTTGCCACCCTGGTGGCGGTCGTTTACCTCGTTCCCTCTTTCGTGACCAAGGACGCGAAAGGGGAGCCTCAGCTGCCCGAATGGTGGCAGCAGTATCTGCCGACGGACCGGATTCATCTCGGCCTCGACCTGCAGGGCGGGAGCCATCTGGTCCTCGAGGTGAAGGTCGACAAGGCGATCGAAAACACGGTCGAGCGCATCAAGGACGATCTGGCCAAGGTCGCGAAGGATAAAAACATCCCGATCACCGAGGCGGTGCGGCAGGGGACGCAGATCCGTATCAAGGCGCCGGCGGCGAGCGCCGACAAGATACGCGATCTGCAGAAGACCGAGTTCACCAACCTCGCGGTGGTTAACTCGCAGGTCTCCGGCGGAACCGCCGACATGGTTCTATCCCTAACTGAGAAAGAGCTCCGCGCGCTGCGCGACGCGACGGTCGACCAGTCGCTCGAGACGATCCGCAACCGCATCGATCAATTCGGCGTGAGCGAGCCCGTCATCCAGCGCCAGGGGCAGCAGGAAATTCTCGTCCAGCTGCCGGGCGTTCAGGATCCCGAAGAAGCGAAAAAGCTGATCCAGCAAACCGCCTTGCTCGAGTTCAAACTTGTCGACGATACCCGCAGCGTCGAAGACGCATTGAAAAGCGGGCCGCCGCCCGGCGATCAAATCCTCTACGGTCAAGACCGGACGCCGTATCTCCTGCAGGCGCAGCCGCTCATGACCGGCGCCTACATCGCCGACGCGCACGTGCGCCCGAGCTCGCGGCTCGAAGGGCCGTACGTCGAGCTCGTGCTCAACAACACCGGCGCCCGGCTTTTCGAGCGCATCACCGCGGAAAACGTCAAGAAGCGGCTCGCGATCGTGCTCGACAACAAGGTTTACTCCGCGCCGGTCATCCAGGAGCGGATCAGCGGCGGCCGTGCCTCGATCACCGGCCGCTTCGAAATGAAGGACGCGCGCGAGCTCGCGATCGTGCTCAGGGCGGGCGCGCTGCCGGCGCCTCTGGAGGTCGCCGAGGAGCGCACGGTCGGGCCGTCGCTCGGCAGCGATTCCATCCGCCAGGGCGTCATCTCCTTCATCGTCGGCAGCACGCTCGTGGTGCTCTTCATGCTCGTCTATTACAAGGGCGCGGGCGTCCTGGCGGACATCGCGCTCATCTTTCATATTCTCTTCCTGCTCGCGATTCTCGCGGCGTTCAAAGCCGTGCTCACGCTGCCCGGCATCGCCGGCATCGTGCTGATCGCCGGCATGGCCGTCGACGCCAACGTGCTGATCAACGAGCGCATCCGCGAAGAGCTACGCGCCGGCAAGAGCGTGCGCGCGGCGGTGGAGGCCGGCTACGAGCGCGCCTTTCCCGCCATCGTCGACACGCACGTCACCACGTTCTTGTCGGGCTTGATTCTGTTCCAATTCGGATCGGGGCCGGTCAAAGGCTTCGCCGTCACCTTGTGCATCGGCTTGGTGACCACGATCTTCACCGCGTATTTCTGCACGCGGGTCTGGCACGACATACGCGTCCAGGTGCACAAGATCCGCACCGTGAGCATCTAGCGAAGAGCCGCATCCACGAGGACATTGACGAATGTTCGAGATCATCAAACCGGGGACGAACTTCGACTTCGTCGGCTACCGATTTTACGCGGTGACCGCCTCGATCATCGTCATCCTGCTCGGAGTGTTGTCGCTCGCCGTGCACGGCGTGAACTACGGGATCGATTTCACCGGCGGCACGCTCATCCACGTGAAGTTCCACCAGCGGGTGTCGATCAACGACATCCGCGGGGCGCTTGAGAGCATCGCTGCCAAGGACGTCACGGTGCAGGACTTCGGCGGCGGCGGCTCGAACGAGTTCATCGTGCGCATGCTCGAGTCCGACCCCGAGCTGAAGCGCGGCCTGAC
>DATDFN010000330.1:0-3037 GCA_036522615.1 Binatia bacterium
GTCAATCCGCAGAAGCTCGGCGAGCTGCGGCTCTCGCCCAACGAGGCTTACATGGACGTCATCAACGTCGTGCTCAAGGGCATCGTCACCGACGCCGGGAGAGACGCGCTATGAAGCTTCGCATCCTCGCGCGACCCATCGCGTTCCTGGTCGTGGCCGCGGCCGCCGTTGCCGCGTGCGGCCGTCCCGCCGATCCCCGGCTCCAGGGCTATGTCGAAGGCGAATTCGTTTACGTCGCCTCCCCGCTCGGCGGCGCGCTCGAATCGCTTTTCGTAAAGCGCGGCGCACAAGTCAAACCCGGCGATCCGCTCTTCGTCCTCGACAGCACGGCCGAGCGCGCGGCGCGCGATCAGGCGAAGGCCGCGGTGGTCATGTCGGAAAAGGATTTCGTCCGGATGGAGCAGCTTGCGCGCCGGAATCTCATCGCAATGCAGGAGTTGGACCACGCCCGCTCGCAGCGCGATCAGGATCGCGAGCGGCTGGCCAAAGCCGAATACGATCTCACGCAAAAGCGCCAGAACGCGCCGCAGGGCGGTCTGGTTTACGACACGCTGTACCGCGTCGGCGAATGGGTCGCCCCCGGCCGTCCGGTCGTCGCGCTGCTGCCGCCCGACCACGTCAAGGTGCGCGCCTTCGTCCCCGAGACCGACATCGCGAGATACCACCCCGGCGACGCCGTGCGCGTCGTCGTGGACGGCCTCGACCGGCCGCTCGCCGGCAAGATCAGCTATGTCTCGCCGCGCGCGGAGTACACGCCCCCGGTCATCTACAGCCGCGAGACCCGCGACAAGCTCGTCTTCATGATCGAGATCCTCTTCGATCCTTCCGTCGGCGCCAAGCTCCATCCCGGCCAGCCCGTGGACGTCGAACTGGAGGCCCGCGCATGATGCCGGAGATTGCGCCGGCCGCGGGCGCGACAAACGGCGGCGATGCCTTCGCCATCGACGTGCAGGGTATGACCAAGCGCTTCGGCGCGCGTACGGCGGTCGACCACGTGAGCCTTAAAGTCCGCGCCGGGGAGATCTGCGGCTTTCTCGGTCCCAACGGCAGCGGCAAGACGACCTTCATCCGCATGCTCTGCGGCCTCCTGCGGGCGGACGAGGGCAGCGGCAAATGCCTCGGGTACGACGTCGTCGAGGAGTCGGAGGAGATCAAGCTTCACGTCGGCTACATGACGCAGCGGTTCAGCTTTTGGGAGGATCTGAGCATCGAGGAGAACCTCGACTTCGTCGCGCGCATGTATGCGATTCCGAACCGGCGAGAGGCCGTGCGGCAAAGCCTCGAAAGACTCGGCCTCGCCAGCAGAAAGGATCAGGTCGCGGGCGAGCTGTCCGGCGGGTGGAAGCAGCGCCTGGCGCTCGCCGCCAGTTTGATTCATCAGCCCCGGCTGATGCTCCTCGACGAGCCGACGGCGGGCGTCGATCCCAAGGCGCGCCGGGAGTTCTGGGAAGAGATTCACCGCCTCGCGGCCGACGGAATGACTTTTCTCATCGCGACGCATTACATGGACGAGGCCGAGCGCTGCCACCGCCTCGCCTTCATCTCTTACGGCAAGCTCCTGACGCAGGGCAAAGTCGAGGAGGTCGTCGCCGAGGCGCGCCTCACCACCTGGGTGGTCGACGGTCCGGACCTGCAAAGACTCGCCGAAGAGATCAGGGGCCGCCCCGGCGTGGAGCAGGCGGTCGCTTTCGGCAACGAGCTCCATGTAAGCGGGTCCGACGAGCCCGGGCTGGAAGCCGCGGTCGCGACGTATCGCAAAGAGCCGTATCGCTGGCGCCGCGCCGAGGCGAGCCTCGAAGACGTGTTCATTCATCTGATGAATCGATCGGAGGACAATTTCTCATGACGCCGGAGCGCCGCGCATTTTCGCTCAGGCGCTTCTGGGCGATCGCCGTCAAGGAGTTCATCCAGATGCGCCGCGACCGGCTGACCTTCGGCATCATGGTCGGCATCCCGCTGCTGCAGCTCGTGTTCTTCGGCTACGCGATCAATTCCGACCCCAAGCACCTGCCGGCCGCCGTCGTCCTGGCGGACAACGGACCGCAGGGGCGCACGCTGCTCTATGCGATTGAGAACAGCGGCTACTTCGAGTTCGTGCGCGAGATCAAGACCGAGGCCGAGGCGCGCCGCGCGCTGGCGCGCGGCCAGGTCCAGTTCATCGTGAACATCCCGGAAAATTTCTCCCGCGACCTGCTGCGCGGGCAAACGCCGGCGATCCTGGTCGAGGCGGACGCGACCGATCCTGCGGCGACGAGCAACGCCATCGGCGCGCTGCGCAACGTGGTCAATACGGCGCTCGAAAAAGACCTCAAGGGGTCCGTCGATTATCTCGCGGGCGGCGCGGAGCCGATCGAGCTGCGCGTCCACGCGCTGTACAATCCCGAGGCGATCACGCAGTACAACATCGTGCCGGGGCTCATGGGCATCGTGCTCACGATGACGATGATCGTCATCACGGGGCTGGCGATGACGCGCGAGCGCGAGCGCGGCACGATGGAGAACCTGCTCTCGATGCCGACACGCCCGCTGGAGGTGATGCTCGGAAAAATCGTGCCGTACATTCTCGTCGGCTACGTTCAGGCGGGTCTCATCCTGATCGCGGCGAAGCTTCTTTTCGCAGTGCCGATGGTCGGGAGCCTGACGCTTTTGCTCGCGGTGACGCTGATCTTCGTCGCCGCCAATCTGGCCGTCGGACTCACCTTTTCCACCATCGCGGAAAATCAGCTCCAGGCGGTGCAGATGTCGTTCTTTTTCTTTCTGCCTTCGCTCCTGCTGTCCGGCTTCATGTTTCCTTTTCGCGGCATGCCGGACTGGGCCCAGATTCTCGGCGAAACGCTGCCGCTGACCCATTTTCTCCGCATCGTGCGCGGCATCCTGCTGAAGGGCAACGGAATCGCCGATATCGCGCCGGAAATCTGGCCGATGGCGCTTTTTACCGTCGCGGCCCTCGCGATCGGCGTCAAACGCTATCACCGGACGCTGGACTGAGCGAGCGGATTAATACGCCGAGCGGCTGAAGACCGGGCTCTACTAGATC
>DATDFN010000331.1:0-15437 GCA_036522615.1 Binatia bacterium
TTGAGCCCGCGCCCGCCGGACACGACGATATTCGATCCTTCGAGCTGCGGCCCTTCGGGCTTAACCGTCACGCGCTGCGTGACGCGCACTCTTTTTGCCTCGGCGTTCGCGGGGGCCGGAACTTCTTCGACCTCCGGCGTCTGCGGCCGCTGCGCGGGCTCGAACGATTTCGGGCGGACGAGCAGCAGCTTCGTGCCGGGACTGATAAGGGTGCTCGTGTTCTGATAGCTGCCGCCGAGGGCCGGGATCGTCGCCTGGACGGACCCGTTTTTCAACACGAAGTCGCCGACATCGGCGATCGCGCCGGAGTCGAAGCGCGCCGACAGCGCTGCGGCGACGTCACGACCGCCGTAACTCGACGCGAAGAGCATCACCGCGGGTTTGTGCTTTTCGATGAGCGCCGCTACGGCGTCGACCGACGGCGACGTGAGATAATCGGCGAACACGGCATCGCTCGAACGGTACACTTTGCGCGCGCCGTATTCCCCGAGCGTAGCTATGGCGTCCTCCGGCGCCGGACCGAGCAGGACGGCTTCGGCGGTGCCAATCTCCGCTGCCTTTGTCAGCATCTCGAGCGTCGTGGTCGAGATGCGCTCCTCGACGACTTCGGCGTAGACCCAAATTAACTCAGACATAAAATTATGAATTATGAATTTTGAGTTTTGATTTTCGGGATTTTAATTCAAAATTCAACATTCAAAACTCAACATTAAATTATTTTGAGCTCCGCGAGAAAATCGGCGATCTGCCTGCCACCCTCGCCTTCGTCGGTGACAATCTTGCCGGCCTGTCGCGCCGGCGGCCGCCCGACGCTCAGAACTTTCTCTTTGGCGCCCGCGGCGCCGACCTGATCGGCGCCCAAGCCGAGGTCGGCCGCGGTGTATTTCTTAATTTCTTTTTTCTTGGCCGCCATGATGCCTTTGAGCTGCGGATAGCGCGGTTCGTTGATGCCGCTCGCGACCGCGATCAGCGCGGGCAATTCCGCCTCGCAGACATCGTAACCCGTCAAGCTCTGCCGCTTGATCGTCACCGTCTTGCCGTCGACGGCGATCTCCTTCGCGAACGTGAGCGCGGGAAGTCCCAGGAGCCAGGCGAGCTGCCCGGCGACGATCCCCGAGTAGCTGTCGCTGCTCTCGCTCGCGCAGAGGACCAAATCAGGATTCTCTTTTTTAATGACCGCCGCGAGGACCTTCGACGTACCGAGTGTGTCGGAGCCCGCCACGGCGTCGTCGAGGACGTGGATGGCGGAGTGCGCGCCCATGGCGAGCGCGCCGCGGATACCAATCACGGCGTCCGCGATGCCCATCGTGAGCACCGTTACCGTGCCGCCTAATTTTTCTGTCAGGCGCAGCCCTTCCTCGATGGCGCTCGCCGCCGCGGGATCGAGCTCGTGCGGGACGCCCTTCCGCAGCATCGTTTTGGCGGCGGGGTCGAGCTCGATGATGACCGAGCTCGCGGGAATGACCTTGGCGCAGACGATGATGTTCACTTACGACCTCGGGATCAGGCGAAGATACGACAAAGGCGCCCGGAAGCGAGCGCCTTCGTTAATGCGATTCGAATGTCCGGGCTATTTAAGCCACTCGGAAACGTTGCCCTCGATCACTTCGTCGAGAATTTCCTTGCAATCGGCGATCGCCTTGTCGGCCATCTGCGGATCGTCCTTCACGTGCGGCATCGCCCGGCTGACGGCGCCATGGAGCGCCTGGATGACGACGCGCAAATGCTCGTCGAGTGCTTCGGTATTGGGTGCTGGCTGCATGTCTTTCCTTTAGAAGTACAAACGCCCTTTGTTCGGGTCCGGAATCTGCAAGCCCATCTTTTCGATCAGCGCATTGACTTCCTGCCGATACTGCTCGCGCGCCTCGGCGTTGGTGCGGCGCTTCAGGCCCCATTGGCGATAGCGCTCGGAGCGGTAGGATTCCGTGCGGCCGAACATATCGAGCCCCTTTACGTACCAGAAGTCGACCGCTTTTTGGACCCGATCCTTCGCCTCGCCGCCTTTGGCGGCGTATTCGGCGGTCTTATTCGTGCCGAAATCGATATGGCCTTCCTCCTCGCGGATGACCTGGCTGTCTTTGACGACGCGGTCGAGCGGGAGATAGGAGCAGTCGAGGAACTCTTCCAGCTGGTAGCGGCCGACGCGGTCGATCAAAAAGCCGAAAACGGCGTAATCTTCCCAGGTCTTGATGCTGCCGCGGAAAGCCTCGACGTAGCGCTTTTCGTTGGGCCAGTTGAGCACGTACGAGACGTCGACGCCGATATCGCCTGCGAGCTTGGCGATTTTCCGGAAATGGTCGATCTCTTCGGCGGCGGTGCGCGCAACGACGAGCTGATCGACTTTGCTGGGGGCCGTCGGGAGGATATTCTTCACGTACAGATTCGGTCCGCCGATCTCACAATCGGCCTGGATGGCGAGGACGCGGCGCAGAAGATCCTGATATTCCGGATCCTGCTTTTGAAAGTCTTTCAACTCGATTTTCTCGTTGGACATCGCGCCCCTCCCTGATTGTGCTGGAATTTTAGGCATAGCAAATGGGTGCCGATAAAGCAATACTGACGGCCGCCCTAAGCGCCGCTCCGCAGGGGAATTGCGCGCGCTTTACTTAGTGTTTTCACGACACTAAACTGAAAGCGGATCGAGGCTGCTGTGGAAGACCGCCGGGAACTCGCCCTGCTGACCGACCTCTACGAGCTCACGATGGCGCAGGCGTACTTTCACAGCCGCCGCGTCGGGCCGGCGACGTTCAGCCTCTTCGTCCGCGGGCAGGGCAAGAATCGCGGCTATTATGTCGCCGCAGGGCTCGAAGACGCGCTCAATTTTCTCGCCGCGTTCGCCTTCGACGGCGCCGGCATCGATTATCTCCGCTCGACGCGCATCTTCGCCGCGGATTTCCTCGATTATTTGCGAACGCTGCGCTTCACCGGCAGCGTTCGCGCAATCCCCGAAGGCCGTCTTTTTTTTCCGGACGAGCCGATCATGGAAGTCACCGCGCCGATCATCGAGGCGCAGATCGTCGAGACGTTTCTGATCAACCAGATCAACCTTCAGTCGCTCATCGCGACCAAGGCGGCGCGCTGCGTCGCGGCGGCGGCCGGCCGCGGCGTGGTCGATTTCGCGCTGCGGCGCACGCACGGCATCGACGCCGGCATGAAAGTCGCGCGCGCGAGCTACATCGCGGGCTGCGCCGGGACCAGCAACGTGCTCGCCGGGAAAAAATACGGCATTCCGGTCGTGGGAACGATGGCGCATTCGTTCGTCTCGAGCTTCGAGAGCGAGATCGACGCGTTCCGCGCCTATGCCGAGAGCTTTCCCGACGGCTGTGTGCTGCTGCTCGACACTTACGATCCGATCGCCGGAGCGAAGAAGGCGGTCGCGATCGCGGGCGAGCTCGCCGCGCGCGGCAAAAAACTTCGCGGGGTGCGCATCGACAGCGGCGCTCTCGCCGCCCTCGCCCGCGAAGTGCGCCGCATCTTCGACGACGCGGGCTTTCGCGACGTGCAGATCATCGGCAGCGGCGGCCTCGACGAATACGACATCGCGGAATTGACCGCGAAAAACGTACCCTTCGGCGCTTACGGCGTCGGCACGCAAATGGGGATTTCGGGCGACCAGCCGTGGCTCGACATGGCCTACAAGCTCGTCGAGGTCGACGGCCGCCCGGTTTTGAAGCTGAGCCGGGGCAAGGCGTCGATGCCGGGACAGAAGCAGGTATTCCGCCGGAGCGACGGCGGTCGGCTGACAAAAGACATCGTCGGGCTCGCGGGCGAAAAACTGGAGGGCGAGCCGCTGCTGCAAACCGTCATGGAGAATGGCGCAATCAAAGCCCCTCATCCCGCGCTCGGCGAAATCCGCGAGCGGTTCCGCGCCGAATTCGCACTGCTCGACGAGAGCGTGAAGGCGCTGCGCGCGCCGAAGCGTTTTCCGGTCGAGATCAGCGACGAGCTCCGCCGTCTGCGCGATCGCACCGTCCGGCGCGTGCACGCGACCGAATCGATCGCTTGACTCTCGGCAACCTGCACGGTAGGTAAAGTCGCACGTGAAGAAAGCGGTATTCCTGGCCATCTCGATTCTGCTGCTCGCTTTCGCCTCGCGCGCAGTCGCTCAAGGAAAGCCGGAAAAAGACCACGTCAACATCGGCTATGCCGCGCGCGCGGTCGTGCACTCGATACCCTTTGTCACGAAAGAGGCGGGGCTTTTCCGCGAGGAAGGGATTCAGGTTGACGTCGTGCGCACGGCCGGCAACGTCGCGCCGATGACGCTCGTCTCGGGGGATGTCGGATTTTCCATCATGTCGGCGTTTCTGCTGCTGCCTCCGGCCGTGCAGTACCGCGACCTCGTCATGCTCGCCGGCTTTACGCGCTACGCGTCGATGACACTCGTCACCCGGCCGGAGATCAAGACGGGCGGCGATTTGCGCGGCAAAATTATCGGCCTCCAGCGTCCGGGCGACGCTTACGAGAAGAACGCGCGCGTGGCGCTGCGTCACCTGGGGCTCGATCCCGACAAGGATGTCAAACTCCTCTATGTCGGCGGCAACGAAGTCATGTGGACGGCGCTCGAGTCGCGGCGCGTAAGCGCGACGATGCTGACGCCGCCGAGCACGCTGTTCGCACGCAAGGCGGGCATGAATTTTCTAGTGAATCTTTCGGATCTCAAAGTCGAATATCAGGGGTCAAGCCTCGCCACGCGCCGCTCCTTTTTGAAGGAGAATCCCAATCTCGCCCTTCGCGCCGTGCGCGCGATGGTGCGCGGCATTCATTTCTTCAAGACTCGCAAGGAAGAGACTTTTCGCATCCTCGCGAAGTTCTTCGGCACGAACGACCGCGAGGCGCTGGAGGAGTCCTGGAACTACGCCTCGGACGTTCCGATCAAACCTTACGTCGCCGAAAGCGCCGTTCAGGCCGTGATCGATCACCTGGTCGAGCTTAACCCGCGCTTCGGCAAGCACACACCCTCGGAATTCATCGAATCGGGCCCGCTCGCGGAGCTCGACAAGAGCGGCTTCATCGACCGGCTTTACGCAAAATAACTATGCCTTTTTCAAAACTCGGCCTCTCGCCCAAAGTCCTCGAAGGCGTCGCTGCGGCGGGCTATACCGACCCGACGCCGATCCAGCTGCGCGCGATCCCGCTCGTGCTCGCCCGGGGCGACCTCATCGGCTCGGCCCAGACAGGCACGGGCAAGACCGCCGCGTTCGCGCTGCCGATCCTCACACGCCTGGAGCGCCACGGGCCGCTGCGGACGCTCGTCCTCGAGCCCACGCGCGAGCTCGCCGCGCAGGTCGAGACGGCGATCCGCGACTACGGCCGTTTCACCGACCTCCGCACCGCGGTCGTGTTCGGCGGCATCGGCTACGGGCGGCAAGACGAGATGCTCAAAAAAGGCGTCGACATTCTGGTCGCGACGCCGGGACGCCTGCTCGATCAGATGCAGCGCGGCATGGTGAAGCTCGATAAGATCGAGATCCTGGTCCTCGACGAGGCCGACCGTATGCTGGACATGGGCTTCATGCCCGACGTGCGGCGGATTATCGAGCGCTGCCCGAAGGACCGCCAAACGATGCTTTTTTCCGCCACGATCCCGCCCGAGATCGAGCAGCTTTGTCGCTGGGCGCTGCGCAATCCCGAGACGATCGAAATCGGACAACGGCGCGCACCCGCCGAGACGGTACGGCACGCTCTCTATCCCGTAGCCAGCGACCAGAAGCAGGAGCTGCTCGAAGAGCTGCTGAAGCGGACGGATTACGACCAGGTGCTGATCTTCTGCCGCACCAAGCACGGCGCCGACCGCGTCGCGCGCAAGCTCCAGCAGCAGGGCCATTCCGTCGCGGTGCTGCATTCCAACCGCACACAGCGCGAGCGCGAGCAGGCGCTCAACGGCTTTCGCAACGGACGCTACGAGGTGATGGTGGCGACCGACATCGCCGCGCGCGGCATCGACGTCGAGCAGATCAGCCATGTCATCAACTTCGACGTCCCGCATCATCCCGAAGACTACGTACACCGCATCGGGCGAACCGGGCGCGCTCTCGCCGCCGGCGACGCCTTCACCATCATGATCGCCGAGGACATGCAGGAGGTCGCCTCGATCGAACACTTCATCGGTCAGAAAATCCCGCGCGTCAAGCTCGACGGTTTTCCGTACAAGTACACGCGGCTGCTCGAGGCGGCGCCGCCGCCGATCTTCGGCGGCCGCTCTCGGCGAAAGAGCCGCTGGTGATCCACGCGGCGGAAACGAACGCCTCGCAATTATCATGGAGCCGCTCGATCTCCTCGCCAACATCGGCCTCGCCTTCACCGTCGCGACCGTTTTTGCCTTCATCGCCAAAACGCTGAAGCAGCCGCTGCTGCTCGCGTATCTGCTCGCCGGCGTCGTGATCGGTCCGGAGCTCGGCTTCGCCTGGGTGCGCAACCGCGAAGCGATCGAGATCATCTCCGAGATCGGCCTCATCTTGCTGCTCTTCATCATCGGCCTCGAGATCGATCTCAAGAAACTCCTCGGGGCGGGGAAACCGATCATCGTCGCCGGCATCACGCAATTTCTCTTGTGCGCCGCGCTCGGGTTTGGCTTCGCGTGGCTCCTGGGCATGGCGCTCGGCGGCGGCAGGTTCGACGCGGTCTATCTCGGCGTCACGCTCGCGCTCAGCAGCACGCTGATCGTCGTCAAGCTCCTCTACGATAAATTCGAGATCACGACGCTGCCGGGCAGGATCACGCTCGGCGTTCTCGTCTTCCAGGACGTCTGGGCGATTCTCTTTCTCGCGCTCCAGCCCAACCTGCACGATCCGCGCCTGGAGATTTTTTTTAGCTCGCTCGTGACCGGCGTCGGCCTGGTGTTCGTCGCGCTCGGCGTGAGCCGCTACGCGCTCCCGCACCTCTTCGCCTTCGTGGCGAAGATTCCCGAGCTCCTGCTGACGACCGCGCTCGCCTGGTGTTTTCTCGTGAGCGGCGCCGCCGCGCTGCTGGGGCTGTCGCGCGAGACCGGCGCGCTGATCGCCGGGGTGAGCATGTCGACGTTTCCCTACAATGTCGACGTCATCGCCAAGGTGACGAACATCCGAGATTTCTTCGTAACGCTATTTTTCGTCGCGCTGGGAATGAAGATTCCGCAGCCGTCTTTCACGATTCTCGGCCAGGCGCTCGCGATGTCGGCGTTCCTCATGGCGAGCCGCTTCGTGAGCGTCTTTCCGGTGCTCTACGCGATGGGCAACGGCCTGCGGGCGAGCCTCATCCCGTCGATCAACCTCTGCAACATGAGCGAATTCTCGCTCGTCATCGCCGCGCTCGGCCTCGGCCTCAAGCACATCGGTGCGGATCTCGTCGCCTCTCTGACGTTCGTCTTCGCGATCACCTCGGTGCTGTCGACCTACATGATCATGTACAACCACGAGCTTCAGGGGTGGCTCAGCGCCGGCCTCGGCAAACTCGGCTTCAAGGAGTTCGGCGTGCCGGAGGT
The DNA here is from genome assembly GCA_036522615.1 of Binatia bacterium. Taxonomy (GTDB): domain Bacteria; phylum Desulfobacterota; class Binatia; order UBA9968; family UBA9968; genus JAJPJQ01. Next base: position 7,460 of record DATDFN010000331.1, read on the forward strand.
CAAGGCGGAGGAAGCGGAGGAAGAGCACGCCATCGTGTTTCTCGGCTTCTTCCGCGAGGCGAGCTCGATTCTGCACGAGCTCGAGGGCCTGGCGAAAGACGCCCGCGCGAAGGCGCTGCTCAGGCAGATTCTTGTGATCGACTTCAACCCCGTCGTGCTGGAAGAGCTCAACCGCCGCGGCATACGCTGCCTCTACGGCGACGTGTCGAACATGGACACGCTCCATCACGCCAAAATCGAATCGGCGCGCATCGTCGTCTCGACGATCTCCGACGCCGTGCTGCGCGGCACGAGCAACCGGCGCATTCTCCAGCAGGTGCGCCGCGTCTGTCCCGCCGCGCAGGTGCTCGTCGCCGCCGATACCGTCGAGGCAGCGCTCGCGCTCTACGAGGAGGGCGCCGACTTCGTCTACCTCTCCAGGCTCTATTCCGCGCGCTACATGTCCGATCTGATCGGCCACGCGCTGCAGAACGGCTTTCAACGCGTCCGCGAGGAACAGCTTAAAAAACTCCAGAAGCGGCGGGAAGTCCTGCAATAGCTCATCGCCCGCCGCGGAGTCGTGACAGGCCAGCACCGATGAACGGCGTGATCATCAAAACGCTCAAACAGGCGAAGCGCGTCATCGTCGCCGTGGTCGGTTTTACCGTGGTTGTAGCCGGAGTCGCGATGCTGGTGCTTCCGGGACCGGCGTTTATCGTCATCCCGCTCGGGCTCGCGATCCTCGCGACGGAATTTGTGTGGGCGAGAAACCTGCTGAAAAAAGTGAAAGAGAAGATCGGCGGAGCGAAGGACGGGAAGAAATTATAACTCGACCTTATTCAGTCTCAGCGCGTTCGTGATCACCGACACCGAGCTGAAGGTCATCGCGGCGCTGGCGATGACCGGGCTCAAAAGTATGCCGAAAAACGGATAGAGAATGCCCGCGGCGATCGGCACGCCGAGCATATTGTAGACGAACGCGAAGAAAAGGTTCTGGCGGATATTGCGCATCGTGGCGCGCGAGAGGCGGCGCGCCTTGACGATGCCGCGGAGATCGCCTTTGACGAGCGTCATGTCGGCGCTCTCGATCGCGACGTCCGTGCCGGTGCCCATCGCGATTCCGACGTCCGCCTGCGCCAGCGCCGGCGCGTCGTTTATGCCGTCGCCCGCCACAGCGACCACCCGGCGCTGCGCCTGCAAACGCTTCACCGCCTCGCCTTTTTGCTCCGGCAGGACTTCCGCCTGAAAATCGTCGACGCCGAGATTTTTCGCCACCGCCTGCGCCGTCGTCCGGCTGTCGCCGGTGAGCATGACGATGCGCACGCCGTCGTCATGCAATGCGCGGATCGCCTCCGGCGTCGTCGGCTTGATCGGATCGGAGACGCCGAGCGATCCCGCGAGCCTGTTTTCGACCGCCACGAACAAGACCGTTTGTCCGCCGCGGCGGAGATCCTCCGCCCTTGCGGACAACTCTCTTCCATCCACGCCCAATTCCGCGAGCAGCGCGAGATTTCCGAGGGCGACATTTTTTCCCTCGACGCCGCCGGCGATGCCCTTGCCGGGAATCGCGCGCACGTTCTCCGCGCGCGCCAACGCGATGCCGCGCTCCTCGGCGCCGGCGACGACCGCCGCCGCGAGCGGATGCTCGCTGCCGCGCTCGACGCTCGCGGCCAGCCGCAATACTTCGTTCTCCTCCATTCCCGCGACTAGAATCGACGTAAGCCTAGGTTTTCCCTCCGTAAGCGTGCCGGTCTTGTCCAGGACGAGCGTCTGCACCTTTTCCATGAATTCCAAGGCCTCGGCGTTTTTGACCAGGACTCCGACGCCGGCGCCGCGCCCCATCCCGACCATGATCGACATCGGCGTCGCAAGCCCCAGCGCGCACGGACACGCGATGATGAGAACGGCGACCGCATTGACAAGCGCGTATGCGAGGCGCGGCTCGGGGCCGAACGCGGCCCAAGCGACAAACGTGACGACGGCGATCAAGACGACCGCCGGGACGAAATAGGCCGCGACGCGATCGGCCAATCGTTGGATCGGCGCGCGGCTCCGCTGCGCCTCGCTCACCATCGCGACAATCCGGGCGAGCAGCGTATCGGCGCCGACGCGCTCGGCGCGCATGACGAAGGAGCCGCTGCCGTTGACCGTTCCGCCGGTGACTTTGGACCCCGGACCCTTTTCCACGGGAATCGGCTCGCCGGTTATCATGGACTCATCGACGGATGTGGAGCCTTCACGCACGATGCCGTCGACGGGAATTTTCTCGCCGGGGCGCACGCGCAGGCGGTCGCCGACCTGAACACGATCGAGAGAGATGTCCTCTTCGCCGCCGTCGCCTCCGATGCGTCTTGCCGTCTTAGGCGCCAGACCGAGCAGCGCTCGAATCGCGCTGCTGGTGCGGCTGCGCGCGCGCAGCTCCAGCACCTGGCCCAGGAGCACCAGCGTCGTGATGACGGCGGCGGCGTCGAAGTAGACGCCGACTTCGCCGCCGTGGCCGCGAAACGACTCCGGGAATATTTCCGGGAATACGGTCGCGGCCACGCTGAACAGGTAAGCGGTGCCGACGCCGAGCGCGATGAGCGTGAACATGTTCAAGCTGCGGTTGACCAGCGACGCCCAGCCGCGCTGGAAGAAAGGCCAACCGCCCCACAGGACCACGGGCGTCGCGAGCGCCAGCTGAAACCAGTTGAGCAGGCGCGGCGGAATGAATCCCGCGAGCGGCCGTCCGGGAATCATGTCCGCCATGGCGAAGAAAAAGATCGGCGCGCTGAGCGCGACGGCGCTCCAGAAGCGCCGCGTCATATCGACGAGCTCGGGATTCTGCTCTTCCGCGAGGGTGACCGTCCGCGGCTCGAGCGCCATGCCGCATATCGGACACGACCCGGGTTCGGACCGCACAATCTCCGGATGCATCGGACAGACGTATTCCGTGCGCGTGGCCGGCGCCGCGATCGCGAGCGGCTCCAGCGCCATCCCGCATTTCGGGCACGGTCCCGGCTTCTCTTGCCGCACCTCGGGATCCATCGGACACGTGTAGAGCGCTCCCGGCGTCGGTTGGTCGCTCCCGCGCTCCGCCGCCGGCGTTAAGAATTTATCGGGATCTTCTTTGAAGACTTCGAGGCAGTGCGGATTGCAAAAATAGTAGGTCTTGCCGGCATGCTTGTGGCTTCCGGCGGCGGACTTCTCGTCTACCTCCATGCCGCAGACCGGATCGATGGGCATCTAAAAAACCTCAGTGGTTCTTATTGAGATATTTTTCGGGATCTTTATCGAAGGATTCTTTGCAAACTTTGGCGCAGAAATAATACGTCTGTCCCTTGTAGGAAGACGTCGCCGCGGCCGTATTCTCTTGCACATTCATGCCGCATACCGGATCTTTAGCCATGAATATCCTCCTGCCGATTCTTAGGCGGGCGTTCGCCGAAGGTCAACCGTTGACAGCGAATCAACTCTTCAGCGCCGGAACAACCTCGCGCGCGAGCAGATCGATCGCCTCTTCGTAGTCGGGCCCGAGCTTGGCGAACGCGATCTGATCGTAGCCGAGGTCGGCGGCGGCGCGGCTGAGCTCTAAAATCTGCTGCACGACCTCGTCGGGTGTGCCGGCCGCATAGCAGGCGCGCACGACATCCTCGCTCACCAGCTCGGCCGCCTTTTCAGGCGTCGCGCCCGAGCGAAAAGCTTCTTTCAGCTTCAGCACCTCGGCGCGACGGACGCCGAGCCGATCGTACTCCTCATCGGTGAAGCCACGCGCTTCCCATTGCAGCACCGAGTGCGCGGCCTGGCGCTTGGGAAAATCGATCGCCTGCGCCCGGTTGCGCGAGACCGACACGTTCAGCTCGCACATCTTGCGCAGCCGCTTGCCGGGCTGCGCCTCGCGCGCGGCCGCGTCCGCTTCGGCGAGCATCTTCGCCTGACGGCCGGCGCGCAGCATCGGAATAAACGTGCCGGACGAGATCACGCCGTCCATCGCCCGGCCGCACATGCGCAACGACTGCGGACCGTTGCCGCCGCCGAAGAAAGCGAACGGCGCGCGCGATTTGAACGCCAGGGTAAACTTTCCGGTGCGATTCAGACGAAAGTATTCGCAGAGCAGCGGGAAATCGGCGTACGCGACCTCTTCGCCGTTGAGCGCGCGGCGGAGCAGCTGCGCCGTCTCGCGCACCATAGCGACCGGCTTCGCGATCTCGACGTGCTGCGGCGCCTGGCCGAGATCGCCCTGGGCGATGCCGACGCAGATTTCGCGCCCGCCGGTCAGCTCCGACATAGCGCCCAAGGCGCCCGCGAGCTCGAGGGGCTGGTGGAAATACGGCACGAGGATCGCCGTGCCGATGCGCACCGGCACGGCGGCGGCGATCGCCGTCAGAACGACGAGCTGCCCGCGATAACGGACGTTGTCGTTGACCCATATCTGCGCAAAGCCTTTTTCATGGCCCAGCCGCGCGAGGCCGACGAGCTCGGGAACCGAGTAATGATTACAGAGATGCGTGACGAACTGGAGAGCGAATTCTCCGGTGTATTTTGCCATAAAACTTCCGCTGGAGAGAAAGTTGCTGCGAAGGGTTGTTACCTAGAACTTTACAACCGCCGCGCCCCACGCGAAGCCCGCGCCGAAGGCGTTGAGCAGCACGATGTCGCCGTGGCGGATGCGGCCCTCGCGCCGCGCCTCGTCGAGCGCGATCGGCACGGAAGCCGCCGAGGTATTGCCGTAGCGGTCGAGATTCACCATGACTTTCGACATCGGAACCTTCAGCCGCTCGGCGAGCGCGGTAATGATGCGCAAATTCGCCTGATGCGGAATGACGAGCGAGACCTGCTCGACGTCGATGTCGGCTTCTTCGAGCGCCTCGCGGCTGATCTCCTCCATCGAGCGCACGGCGATTTTGAAAACTTCTTTTCCGTTCATGAAGATCGTGTGTTCGTTTTTTTTCACCGTCTCGGCCGTCGCCGGCTTGAGCGAGCCACCCGCCGGGACATAAAGCGTTTTCACGTATGAGCCGTCGGTCCTGAGCTTCGCGCTGAGCACGCCCCGATGGCCGTCGTTGACCGCGCCGAGCACCGCCGCCCCGGCTCCGTCGCCGAAAAGGATGCACGTGGTCCGGTCTTTCCAATTGAGCAGACGGCTGAGCGCGTCCGAGCCGACAACGAGCGCATGGCGGATCATGCCGGTGCGGATCATCGAGTCGGCGACCGCGAGCGCGTTCAGAAAACCGGAGCAGGCGGCGTTGACGTCGAACGAAAAAGCTTTCCGCGCGCCGAGCATGTCCTCGAGCACGCAAGCCGAGCTCGGGAACGGATAATCGGCGGTTACCGTCCCCATGATGATCGCGTCCAGATCTTTGGGGTCGACGCCGGCGTCGTGCAGGGCTCGCACTGCGGCGCGATGCGCCATGTCGGCGTTGCCCTTGCCTTCTTCGAGGACGCGCCGCTCCTTGATCCCGGTCCGCGAGGTGATCCATTCATCGCTGGTGTCGACCAGCCGCTCAAGCGCGGCATTGGTGACGACGCGCGCGGGCAGCTCCGAGCCGGTGCCGAGAATCACGCTGCGCAGATGGGATTGTCTCACTCGGGCCTCCTGAAGATGATACACGCGTTGGTGCCGCCGAAGCCAAAAGAATTGGACAAGGCTATCTTGATGTCCGCTTGGCGCGCCTTGTTCGGCACGTAGTCGAGATCGCACGCGGGGTCGGGATTCTCATAGTTGATCGTCGGCGGGATCAGGCCGTTCTGCAAGGCGAGGACACTGAAGACCGCCTCGACGGCGCCGGCCGCGCCGAGCAGATGTCCGGTCATCGACTTCGTCGAGCTCACCGGTATTTTGTATGCCTGCTCGCCAAAGACGGTCTTGATCGCCTGCGTTTCGTTCATGTCGTTGTATTCGGTCGAGGTGCCGTGCGCGTTGATGTAGCTCACGTCCTGCGCCGCGATGCCGGCGTCCTCGAGCGCGAGCTTCATGCAGCGCGCCGCCCCTTCGCCTTCCGGCGCGGGCGCCGTGATGTGGTGCGCGTCGCCGTTCGCCGCGTAGCCGATGATCTCCGCGTAGATCTTCGCGCCGCGCTTGAGCGCCCGCTCGCGCTCTTCGAGGATCAGCACCGCCGAGCCTTCGGCGATGACGAAGCCGTCGCGCTCCTTGTCGAACGGGCGACTCGCGCGCTCGGGCTCGTCGTTTCGCGTCGAGAGCGCCTTCATCGAGGCGAAGCCGCCGACGCCGAGCGGCGTAATCGCCGACTCCGCGCCGCCGGCGATGACGGCGTCTTGCAAGCCGCGGCGAATCGACTGGAACGCCTCGCCGATCGCGTGATTGCCCGACGCGCAGGCGGACGTCGGCGTCCAGTTGATGCCCTTGGCGCCGTGGCGGATCGCTATCTGCCCCGGCGCGAGGTTGGAGATGACCTTCGGTATGAAAAACGGCGATATCTTGCGCGGACCGCCTTCAAGATACGCCTTGTGGTACGTCTCGATCGTCTCGAGCCCGCAGAGGCCTACGCCGATGATACACCCGACGCGCGGCGCTTCTTCGGGATCGACCTTGAAGGCCCCGTCCTTCGCCGCCATGTCCGCGGCCGCGACGCTGTACTGGATGAAGAGATCCATTTTCTTGATCTCTTTCGGCTCGATGAAGTCCTCCGCGCGAAAATCCGGCACCTCGCCGGCGATGCGGCTGGCAAAGAATTCGGTGTTCTGGAACCGGCTGATCGGACGGATGCCGGAGCGGCCGGCGGTAACCGCCTGCCAGTTCTTTTCCAACCCCGTCCCGAGCGGGCTCACGATGCCCAAACCGGTGACAACGACCCGTCGCGGTTCCGTTTCCCTCATATTCCTTCCTTTGAAGCGAGTCCCTAAAAATAGAACAGAGAGGCCGGGGGGTCAAGGCCGGCGGTCAGGTCAGAAGCAGCCAATTACGTCCTAAAAACGCCAAATTATCGATCAAAGTTACGTACTTGTTACAGCGACCAATATTTTTCCTGCACCCTTAATATATGCCGAACGAGGGGATCGATGGCTGCGCCGCCGGCGGCGGGATCATCGCCCGGCCACCGATCGCGGAGCGATCGGAGGACCATGGCGACCGAGTTCTTGAGCGCCTGAAGGTCATAGCCACCTTCGAGGAGGAGGGCGATGCGCCCCCCGGCATGCGTTTCGGCCAATCGGACAAGCATGTCGGCGATCGCGGCGAAGCCCGTTTCCGTCACGTTCATGCCGCCCAACGGATCGCGGCGGTGCGGGTCGAAGCCGGCCGATACGAGGACCCAGTCCGGCCGGTACTTATCGGCGACCGGGAGAACGATATCGCGAAATACTCTTAAATATTCTTCGTCGCCGCACCCGGCCGGCAGCGGCACGTTCACCGTAAAGCCCTCTCCTTCGCCCGCGCCCACCTCACCGGCGGCGCCGGTCCCCGGATAATACGGGTATTGATGCGTCGACATGTAGAGCACCGACGGGTCGCGGTAGAAAACCTCTTGCGTGCCGTTGCCGTGATGCACGTCCCAATCCATGATCAGAATTTTTTTTGCCCCGTGCTGTTGCTTGAGATACTCGGCGCCGATGGCAATCGTGTTGAAAAGACAAAAGCCCATGGCGCGATCGCTCAAGGCGTGATGCCCGGGAGGTCGCACGAGCGCAAAGCCGTTGGCGCTTTCACCTGCAGCGATGGAATCGAGGAGGCGAAGAAAGCCGCCAACCGCCAGGAGCCCCACGGCGAAAGAATCCCGCGACGTGACCGTATCGCCGTCGAGCGCGTAACGGTTGCGCTTCGAAGTCGATTCGACGAGTTTGATGTAGTCAGAATCGTGGCAAAGCTCGATTTCAGAACGGTTCGCGCTCCTCGGAGGAATCTGCTGGAACTTTCCGGAATCGAGCTCGCGGGCCAACCCGAGCAACACCTCGATCCGCTCCGGACGCTCGGGATGAAACTCCCCCGGATCGTGTTTGAGGTAGTCCGGATCGGTGACCACAGCCGTTTTGGACATTCGGGAAGCCTACCACGAACGGACCC
>DATDFN010000332.1:0-6985 GCA_036522615.1 Binatia bacterium
GAGCTTCGGCGCAGCGCTCGATCAGATGACGCGCGACCTGCTCGCCAAAAAGGGGCTCGATCCCCAGCGCGACGTCGTTTTGCGCGCGCTCGAGCCGACGCCGACGCGCCTCGCCGCTCTCGTGACCGGCGCGGTCGACGCGGCCGTGCTCAATCAGACCGACAGCCTCGTCGCGAAGCGCCTCGGCTACAACGAGCTGCTTTTCTACGGCGACGACCTCGAATTCGTGACCGCGGGCGCGCTGGTCGGGGAGAAGACGCTCGCGCAGCGGAGCGACTTCATGCGCCGCTTTCTGCGCGGCACGCTGAAGGCTTTTTTCTGGTTCAAATCGAGCGGCAAAGAGGCCGTCGAGCGGATGGCGCGCGCGATGAAAGTCTCGGAAGGCGACGCGGCGGAAGCCTACAAGGCTTCGCTCCGCGTGCTGTCGGCGGACGGCACGATTCCCGCGCCGCTGCAGGAGCGCATGATCGCGCAGCAGCGGAAAATGCTCAAAGTCGAGCGCGCCGTCCCCGCAGAACAAGTTTACGATTTCACGCTCGCCCGCGGGATATTGAAAGAGCTCGGGCGGTAGATTCCGGCGCGCCGCTCAGCCGGCCCTGATGCACGCCACCCAGTGGCCGGACCGCAGCTCGCGCAGCTCGGGCACGCCCCCCTTGCATTCTTCGATCGCGATGGGGCAGCGCGGATGAAACACGCAGCCGGCGGGAGGATTGGACGGGCTCGGCACTTCGCCGCCGAGGACGATGTGCTCGCGGCGCGCCTCGATGACGGGATCGGGGACCGGAACCGCCGAGAGCAGCGCGCGCGTATACGGATGGAGCGGGTTGTCGTACAGCTCCTGCCGGTCGGCGATCTCGACGATCTTTCCCAGATACATGACGGCGACGCGGTCGCTGATGTGGCGCACGACGGAGAGGTCGTGCGCGATGAACAGGTACGTGAGGTCGAAGCGGTCCTGCAGTTCTTCGAGCAGGTTGATGATCTGCGCCTGGATCGAGACGTCGAGCGCGGAGACCGGCTCGTCGCAGACGATGAATTTCGGCTCGAGCGCGAGCGCGCGCGCGATGCCGACGCGCTGGCGCTGGCCGCCCGAGAGCTCGTGCGGATAGCGCCGCGCCATGACGGGATTGATCCCTACGACCTTGAGCAATTCGGCGACGCGGTCGCGGGCGTGGACGCCGTTGCGGTCGAGGCCGTGGACGCGGATCGGCTCGGCGATAATCTGGCCGATCGTCATGCGCGGGTTGAGCGAGCTGTAGGGATCTTGAAAAACGATCTGCATCCGGCGTCTGAGCGGCCGCAGCTCCGCGGCGCTGAGCGCGACGAGGTCGCGGCCTTCGAACAGCACGCTGCCCGCCGTCGGCCGCTCGAGCTGAATCACGCAGCGGCCGGTCGTCGTTTTGCCGCATCCCGACTCGCCGACGAGTCCCAGCGTCTCGCCGCGCCGGATCGAAAAGCTCACGTCGTCGACGGCTTTCACCCAGCCGACCACGCGGCGCGCGATCGCGCCGCTCGTGACCGGAAAATATTTCTTGAGCCCCCGGACTTCGACGAGCGCGTCCGCGGACGCGGAATTTTGAATTTTGAATTTTGAGTTTTGAGTTTCAGATTCGGAGTTCATAATTAAAAATTCAACATTCGAAACTCAAAACTTTTCTATGCTGTCCGCGACCCAGCATGCCGCGTCGTGCGCGCCGGCTATCGCTCGCCGCGGCGGAATTTCGCGCGCGCACTTCTCGACGGCGTACTTGCAGCGCGGCCGGAAGCTGCAGCCCGGCGGCAGCGCCCATAAATCCGGCGGCTGGCCTTCGATCGGCTCCAGGCGCGTGCGGCGCGGCTGGTCGAGGCGCGGCACCGAATGCAGGAGGCCGATCGTATAGGGATGGCGCGGGTCGCGGTAGATGTCCGCCGCGGCGCCGCTCTCGATGATTTTTCCCGCATACATCACGTTGACGCGGTCGGCGTAGCGGGCGACCACGCCGAGATTATGCGTGATGATCACGAGCGCGACGCCGAACTCGCGGCTGAGGCCGCGCATGAGCTCCAGCAGCTGCGCCTGAATCGTCACGTCGAGCGCCGTCGTCGGCTCGTCGGCGAGGATCAGCTTCGGGCGGCACGAAAGCGCGATCGCGATCATCACGCGCTGGCGCATGCCGCCGCTGAACTGATGCGGGTATTGCCTGAGCCGCGCTTCCGCGTCGGAAATGCCGACGAGCCGGAGCAGCTCGAGCGCGCGCTCGCGCGCCTCGCGGCGCGACACCGCGCCGTGCGCCTCCAGCGTCTCGGTGAGCTGCCGCTCGATCGTGAGCACCGGGTTGAGCGACGTCATCGGCTCCTGAAAGATCATCGCGATCTCGGCGCCGCGGATGCGGCGCATCTCCTCGTCGTCGAGGTCGAGCAGATTCTTGCCCTCGAAGCGGATCTCGCCGCCGGTCGTTTCCGCCTGCGGCCGAGGGATCAAGCGCATGACCGAGAGCGCGGTCATCGTTTTGCCGCAGCCGCTCTCGCCGACGAGCGCGACCGTCTCGCCCTGCTTCACATCGAACGAGACTCCGTCGACGGCTTTCACGACGCCCATGGACGTGTGGACATAGGTCTTCAGTCCGCGGACTTCGAGCAGCTCAGCCATTGAGCGCCAGCTTCAGCGCGTTCATGTGGTTGTCGAGATGCTTGATGACGGTGGCTTCCGCCAGCGCGGGATTTTTTTTCAGAAAGGAGTCCATGATCTGGTCGTGCTCGCGCATCGAGTATTCGAGCCGGCGCGGCAGGTGCAGCGCGAGAATGCGCGTTCGACGCATCTCCTGACGCATCTGATCGATCATGCGGTAAAGGCGCTCGTTGCCGGCGACTTCCGCGATGAAGCGGTGGAAGCGGCTGTTCGCCTCGAAGTAGGCGGCGGCGTCCTGGCTCCTGCAGGCCTGTTTAAGATGCAGGTGCAGCTCGCGCAGCCGATCGATCTCTTCCGGCCGGGCGCGCTCGACGGCGAGGCGCGCGGCAAGCCCCTCGAGAACGCTCGCGATCGAGTAGTAATCCTCGATCTCGCCGACCGTCGGCTTGCTCACGATCACCTGATCGTTCGAAAGAAACGTGACGTATCCTTCCGTTTCGAGCTTCCGCAGCGCCTCGCGCAGCGGCACCCGGCTCACGCCGATCGACGAGGTCAAACTTTGCTCCGACAGCTTCTCACCCGGGTGAAGCTTGCCGGACGAGATCGCTTGCTTGATCTCGTCGGCGATCAGCCGTGTGAGCGAGCGGAAGCGCTTCTCAGCGCGCTCTTCTCCTCTGCGGATCAACGCCGCTCCTCCTTCGTGTCGGATTTTTTATCGCTGCGCGGATTCGCGCGCAGGAGCCGGTCGAGGGCTTGTTTTACCTGGTCAAGATGACTCTTCACGGTAAAAATATAGCCGCCGTCGAGCTGCCGGAGAAAAACATCTCGGCCGATCTTCAAGTGCGCCAGGTCTTCGCCTTGGGCCATGACGAGCGCGCCGGCTCGGTCGCGAATCAAAGCCAGCGCCAGCGGCGGGAGAAAGCCGTCGGGCGTGACGTACAGGATCGTGAACGTCTCGATCGTGCCCTCCTCGCTGCGGGCGGCGGCGGCGTTTTTGCGGCGCATTACCGGTCTCGGCTCGGTGCGGAACGGCGCGCGCGAGACAGTCGCGGCGCCGTCGGCGCGTTCGACGATAGTCACAAGATTGTTGGCGCCCAGACCGCCGGTGCTCTGTGCAAGGCCGCGGCGCGGCTCGCGCTTGAATTTGAAGCCGCCCGTGCCGCGCATCAGCCGCGCCACCTCCACCACCTGCGCCACGCCGCTGGCGCCGACCGGATGGCCGCGCGCCTTGAGGCCGCCCGAGACATTGATCGGCAGCTCCCCGTCCGGCGCGGTCTTGCCTTCCACGACCGGCTGCCATCCCTTGCCGGGCTGAAAAAAACCCAAGTCCTCCGTGCTGATGATCTCGAACGGCGTGAACGCGTCGTGGACCTCGGCGAAGTCGATGTCTTTCGGCGTAACGCCGGCCATGCGATACGCGCGCTCGGCGGCGATCCGCGTCGGCTCGAACGAGGTAAAAGTATTTCGCTCGCGAAGTCCCGCCGGGCCGGTCCCCTGACCGAGGCCGGCGATTCTGAGATCGGTATTTTCCGCCGTGACAAGCACCGCCGCCGCGCCGTCGGTGATGGGCGAGCAATCGTAAAGTCGCAGCGGCGTCGAGACGAGCTTGCTCGCGAGATAGGTTTCCTTTGTGATCTTCTTCTGAAACTGCGCGAAAGCGTTGCGCACGCCGTTGGCGTGGTTTTTCATCGCCACGGCGCAGAGCGCGCGCTCCAGGTCGGCGTTGGAGAGGCGGTAGCGCTGGCGGTAGCGCTCGGTGATCATGGCCGCGAGCGCCGGCATGGTCGCGCCGCAGGCGCGCTCCTGGGGCTCGATCACCTCGGCGAGGATGCGTGTGGCGGCGCTCGTCGTGAGGTGAGTCATTTTTTCCGCGCCGATCACCAGCACGCAGCGGTAATAGCCTGCCGCCACGGCATGGCAGGCCGCGTGCAGCGCCGCGGCCCCGGCCGAGGAAGCCGTCTCGACGCGCATCGCCGGAATTCCGGAGATGCCCAGCGCCTCGACCACCTGGGCGGCGATGTTGCTCGCGCCGGTGAACTCCTCGGGATTCATTGCGCCGAGATAGAGCGCGTCGATTTCCTGAACCGGCGACTCCTCGAGCGCGGCCGCGGCCGCTTCGGCGAAGAGCTCGACGAGCGACAGCGCGCTTTTCCCGAACTTCGTCATGCCGACGCCGGCGATGTAGACCTCCGACATAGACCTATCTTACACCAGTGCCGCGCTAGGAGGAAATTCGCCTTGCGCGTTGGAAGCCCACCGGCGCGTTACGCGGCGCCGCTCCGTATGATCAGACAATCTTCGACGGGAATCTGCAGATAAAGCTCGGCGCCGCGCTGAAGCGCCATGTTGGGCGGCCCCTTCGCCTGGATTTTTTGCCCCGCCACGAGCACATGCAGCTCCGTCGCCTCGCCCACGTACGTGAAGCCCTGGAGCTCGCCGCGGAGCACGTTTTCCTCGGAAGCAGGCTTGCGCTCGAAGATCGCGACCTGCTCGGGCCGGAAGGCGACGAGCACGCCGTCGGCGCCTTCGCCGGTGCGCGACTTTTGCGTCGCGATCAGCGTCCCGACCGGCGTCTCGACGCGGATGCGCCCGCGCTCGTCGGCCGCGCCGGCGGGCCGGCCGCGGACGATGTTCGCCGCGCCGATGAAATCGGCGGCGAACTCGTTCACCGGGCTCGCGTAGATCTCGCGCGGCGTGCCGCGCTGCACGATACGGCCGCGGTTCATGAGCGCGATCTCGTCGGAGATCGCCAGCGCCTCGATCTGGTCGTGGGTGACGTAGAGCGTGGTCGTGCCGAGGCGGCGCTGGAGCTCCTTCAGCTCCCAGCGCATTTGATTCCGGAGTTTGGCGTCGAGGTTCGACAGCGGCTCGTCGAGCAACAGCACGCTCGGATCGCCGACCAGCGCGCGCGCGAGCGCGACGCGCTGCTGCTGTCCGCCGGAGAGGCGCGGCGCGAGCCGGTCGCCAAGCTCTTCGAGGCCGACAAGCTTCAGCGCCTGATGCACCTTCTCCGCGATTTCTGCACGCGGCCGGTATTTCGCCTTGAGCGGATAGGCGACGTTTTTGAACACCGTCATGTGCGGCCAGATCGCGTACGACTGGAAGACCATGCCGATCTCGCGCTTGTTGCCGGGGACGAAGATCCCCTCGGCGGAGGAAAACACTGTGCGCTCGCCGATAACGATCTCCCCCTCGTCCGGCCGCTCGAGGCCCGCGACGCTCCGAAGCGTCGTCGTCTTGCCGCAGCCCGACGGTCCGAGCAGCGTGAAGAAGCTTCCCGGCTTCACGTCGAAACTAACACCCGCGAGCGCGTCGACGCCGCCCTCCTGCGTCTTGAAAGATTTGCGTAAATTCGAAACTCGAATCATTTCAAACCTGTTCGAGGCCGAAGCCGCGGCTAATGCGCCGCGCGATCAAGCTCACCACCGTCACCAGAACGACGACAACGACACCGAGCGCGTTGAGGCGTGTATATTGCCCGCCTTCGTAGAGATCGAATATCAGCACCGGGATCATCTCCGTGCCGGCGTGGCCGAGAAGGACCGGAAGCGAGAGGACTTTGAAGGTCAGGGTCAGGACGTAAACCCAGCCCACCAGCATGCCCGGCAGGATCAGCGGCGTGAGCACGCGCGAAAAAGTAAACCACCACGACGCGCCGCTCATTTCGGAAGCGTCTTCCAGCTCGCGATGGACCTGTGTGAGCGAGGCGCTGCACGCGCGCATGCAAATCGGCATGTACTTGGTAACATAGCCGATCACGAGAATCCATAACGTGCCGTAAATCGGGAGCGGCAGCGTCAGATAGACCCAGATAAGCGCGAGGCCGAACACGATGCCGGGGTAGGCGATCGGCGAGAATGCGAGCGCGTCGAGCAGCTTTCTCCCCGGTATGCGCGTGCGCAGCGCGATCCACGACACGATCGCGGTGAGCAGAACCGCGATCGTCGCGCTCCCGACACCGACGAGGAGATTGTTGCGAAACGCCTCGAGGATCGATTCGTACGTGAGCAGCCAGCGATAATTGTCCAGCGTCAGGAGCCCGAGCGTCTGCGCCGACGGCGGCGCGTACCACGGGAGAAACGACGCGTAGAGCACGACCGCCAGCGGCAGGAAGAGCGTCGCGGTGAGGAGCAAGACCGCCGCGGCGAGCGCGGCATAGCGCCAGCCGCCGAGATCGATCACGAACGGCCGAAAGCCTTTGCCGGTGATCACGGCGTATTTTTCCGCCGCGCGCGTCGCGGCGAAATAGATGCCCAAGCCGCCGAGCGCGACGAAAAGATAGATCATGGAGAAAGTCGCGGCGAGGTTGTAGTTCGTCGGCACCTCGCGCGCGGCGAGATAAATCTCCGTCGCGAGGACAGTGATGCCGGCGGGAAT
>DATDFN010000333.1:0-4451 GCA_036522615.1 Binatia bacterium
ACGGCCTGGAGACGAAAATCAAGAACGCCGTGCGCGCGGCGAACGCGCTGCGCGGGCCGTCGGCGCTCTTGTTCGCGGGGGATTTCTCGCTGTGACGCGCGGCGAATGCCTCAAGATGCTCGCGCCGCTCATGACCGATCATCTGGTCGTGACCTCGCAGAGCGGCCAGCGCATCGAGTGGAGCCATCTCTCCGAGCGCGACGGCAATCTCTTGTTGGGGCAGATGGGCTGTGCGCTCGGCGTCGGTGCGGGCCTCTCGCTCGCGCTGCCGCATCGCAAGGTCGTCGTGCTGGAATCCGACGGCAGCGTGCTGCTCTCGCTTTTCAATCTCCCGACGCTCGCGCGCTTGAATCCCGCCGATCTCGTCGTGTACGTGTTCGACAACGGGGTTTACAGCGGCAGCCGCATCAGCGAGCCGACGGCGACCGGCGGGCGCGCCAATCTCGAGGCGCTCGCAAAGGCCGCCGGCATCCGCAATGCGATCACGATCCGCAGCGCGCGCGCATTCAAGAAGGATGGCGTCGCGGCGCTGAACAAGCGCGGGTTCCGTTTCGTGGTCTGCAAGGTCGAGGAGAGCCTGTTGCACCGCGAGATCCCGCGGCCGACGATCGACCTCGCGGAAAACAAGTACAAGTTCGTCAGATATCTCGAGCGCACGGAAGGGAAACCGATCCCATTCGTCGGGCGCGGCTAAACGGCCAAGGAGGTTACATGCGGTTGAGGACTCTAGCGGTTCGATGCTTCAAAGCGCTGGCGGGGATTTGTCTTGTCGTCCTGCTCGCGGGGGCCGCCGGCGCGCAGGATTTCTACAAGGATAAAACCGTGCGCATCGTCGTCGGCTACTCCGCCGGCGGCTCTTTCGACCTCTACAGCCGGATGATCGGCCGCCACATGGGCAAGCATCTCCCGGGCCACCCGACGGTGATCGTGGAAAACATGACGGGTGCCGGCGGTATCATCGCAGCGAACTTTCTTTACAATCAGGCGAAACCCGACGGCCTCACGATCGGCGCGTGGGCCGCGCCGCTGATCCTCCAGCAGATCATGGGCAACGAGGCGGTGAAATTCGACGGGCGCAAGTTCGGCTATCTCGGCGTCCCGAGCCCGTACGACACGCTCTGCACCTTCAACGCGCAGAGCGGCATCAAAACCGTCGACGACTGGTTCGCGGCGAAGCGCCCGATGAAGATCGCCTCGATCGGCCCCGGCACGAGCACCTCTGACGTGCCGAAGCTCCTCAAAGAGGCGCTGAATCTCCCGCTCCAGGTCGTCGAAGGCTACAAAGGCGGCGCGGACGCGCGGCTTGCGGTCGAGTCCGGCGAGGTCGACGGCTACTGCGGCTCCTGGCAGACGGTCAAGACGGTATGGCGGCCGGCCTTTGAGGGCGGAAAAATCCGCTCGGTGCTGCTCGCGACGCTGAAGCAGAATCCCGAATTAAAAAACGTGCCGCTCGCGATCAAGTACGCCAAGACTGACGAAGCGAAGCTGCTGCTCAAGGTCGCCGACAATGCGCACGTGGCGCAGTTTCCGTATTCGCTGCCGCCCGGCCTTCCGGCCGAGCGCGTGAAGCTGCTTCAGAACGCGTTTGTACAGACGCTCAAGGACCCGGACCTTTTGGTCGAGGCGAAAAAATCCGATCTCGACATCGACCCGATCGACGGTCCGGCGATCGCCAAGACCTTCGCCGGCCTCTTCGACATCGACCAGAATACCGAGGCGAAGCTGAAGGCGATACTCGCGCCCAAGAAATGATGTTCATGTAGATGATGAAAGTTTTCCTTCGCTCGATTCTCATCGTTCTTATTCTCGCCGTATTTCCGCCCGCGCGCGCGAACGCGGAGCCGATCCGTGTCGCTTACAGCTCGATCAGCGGCGCGATGGGACCGCTCTGGGCGGCGAGCGACTTTGGTCTCTTTAAGCGACAGGGGCTCGACGTGCAGCTGCTCTATATCGGCGGCGGCTCGGTCGTGACGCAGGCGCTCCTTGGCGGCGACGTTCAGTTCGTGCGTCTCGGCGCGAGCGCCGTCATGCAGGCGTCGATGCGCGGCGCCGACCTGAAGATGATCGCCAACACGATCAACCGGCTTGTCTTTACGCTGATGGCGAAGCCCGAGATCAAATCGCCCTCCGACTTAAAAGGGCGAAAGATCGGCGTCACGCGCCTCGGCGGCTCGACCGATTTCGCGCTCGATCTCGCGCTCAAGAAATTCAACCTCAAACGCGGCGCCGACGTAGCCGTGCTCCAGACCGGCGGCATGCCGCAGCTGCTTGGCGCAATCACCGCCGGCAGCGTGGACGCGGGCGTGATTTCGCCGCCGACCAATCTCGCCGCGGCGAAGATGGGACTTAAGGAGATGGTCGATTTCGCCGACCTGCCGCTCCTCTATCCCAACTCGCCGGTCGCGACGACGCAAAGCTTTTTGGACAAGAACCGCGCCGTGGCGCTGCGCTTTCTCCGCGGCTACATCGAAGGCATCCAGCGCATCAAAAGCGACCGCGAAGGGGCGATGAAGCTTTATGCGAAATACACCAAAGTGCAGGACCCGGAGATTTTATCCGAGCTCTACCGCATCTACGGCGTCAAGCATCTGGAATCGATCCCTACGGTCAAGTCCGAGGCGGTCGAGGAGGTGCTGCGCTCCGAGATGAAGGGCGCGAACGCGAAAGCCGGCGACTTCATCGACAACAGCCTGATCGCTGAGCTCGAGCGTGAGGGAGTTTTTCAGAAGCAGCGTTAAGGAGAACGAAATGCCTTACACGGATTTACGCGACTGGCTCAAGCAGGTCGACGGCTTCGGCGAATTGAAAACCGTCGAGGGCGCCGACTGGGATCTCGAGATCGGCGCGATCACCGAGATGGCGCGGAAGGAATCGAAGGTCCCGCCGTGCATCGTCTTCGACGACATCAAGGATTACCCCAAAGGCCGCCGCCTCGCTGTAGGCCTGCTCAATTCGATGAAGCGCGTCGCGCTCACGACCGACATGCCGGTCGATCTGCCGCCGATGGAATTCGTCAAGACCTGGCGTCAACGCATCAAGGACATGCAGCCGATCCCGCCGCGCGCGGTGAAAGACGCGCCGTTCTTTGAGAACGTGCTCGAAGAAAAAGACCTCGACGTGCTCAAATTCCCGACGCCGCGCTACAACATCGGCGACGGCGGGCGCTACATCGGCACCGCGCATCTGACGATCACGCAGGACCCGCAGGAGGGCTGGGTCAACATCGGCACCTACCGCATCATGATTCAGGACGGGAAGAATCTCGGCCTCTACATGTCGCCGGGGCGCCACGGCCGCATCCAGATGGAGAAGTTCTTCGCCGAGAATCGGCCGTTCCCCGTCGCGGTCGCGATCGGCTACGACCCGCTTATCTTCATGGCCTCGGCGTTCGAGGTGCCGTACGGATTATCTGAATACGATTTCGCCGGAGGGCTGCGGCGCGCGCCGATCGACGTCGTGCGCCTTGAGCGGAGCGGCCTGCCCGTGCCGGCGAGCGCCGAGATGATCATCGAAGGCGAATGTCTGCCCGACGAGCGCCGCGAAGAGGGGCCGTTCGGCGAATGGACCGGCTATTACGCTAGCTCGTCGCGCGCCGAGCCGGTGATCAAGATCCGGCGCATCTATCACCGCAACGATCCGATCATGACCGGCGCGCCGCCGAGCAAGCCGCCGACGGAGGCGACCTTCTACAAATCGTTCTGGCGCTCGGCGATGATCTGGGAGGAATTGGAGCGCGCGGGCGTGCCGGACATTCAAGGCGTCTGGTGCCCGCCGGAAGGGAACACGCGCCTCTGGACCGTCGTCTCGATCAAGCAGCGCTACCCCGGCCACGCGCGCCAGACGGGCGTGCTCGCGTCCCAGGTGCACGCGGCGGCGTATCTCGGCCGCTTCACGATCGTCGTCGACGAGGACATCGATCCCACCGACATGAAAGACGTGCTCTGGGCGATGACGACGCGCTGCGATCCGATCGAGGACATCGAGATCGTGCGCCGCTGTCTCAGCAGCCCGCTGGATCCGATTCTTCCCAAAAGCCGCAAGGACAAGGCGGCGAGCTTCAACTCGCGCGCGATCATCGACGCGTGCCGGCCGTACGACTGGATCAAGGACTTCCCGCCGTCGGTCAAAGTGCCGGAAGATTTGGCGCGCAAGGTGAAGGAGAAATGGGGGAAGCAGGTGCTGTCATGAAACTTTTCTCCCGCATCGCGCTGCTCGTCCTCTTCGTTTTTTCCTTCGCGCATCCCGCCGACGCGAAGAAGATTTACATCGCGATCTCCAACCCCGATATGTCGTTTCTTTCCGGCGGCGTCGCGCAGTACGAAGGCTACTTCAAGGATGAGGGGCTCGACGTCGAGCTCGTGCAGATCACGGCGAACGTCTCGGTGGCCGCGCTCGCGGCGGGAAACATCGATTACAATCTGATTCTACAGTCGATCGTGACGGGCAATCTG
>DATDFN010000334.1:0-6293 GCA_036522615.1 Binatia bacterium
GGTGGCGGGTGGGACGGTGGGGGTGGTCGGCCGGAGAATGCGCTCGCGCGTCCGGTTTTTCGTCTCGATGGCTTCGACGATACCGGTGCGGTCGCGCTCGGGCATGAAGTAAATCGCGCGCACCGAGGGCCGCTTCTGGCCGATTCGGTGCGCGCGCCCGTTCCGCTGGTCGAGCTTCACGGGATTCCAGGGAATGTCGTAATGCACGACGACCGCGGCGCGCTGCAGGTTCAGTCCCTCGGCAGCGACATCGGTCGCCACGAGGCGATCGATCGAGCCACCGCGGAACGCTTCGACGGCATTGCCAGGTTGCGCGCCGCGCGAGGTGAGAATGGCGCAGCGGAGCGCGGCGGCGACGTCGCGCGCGGTCGCGATCGCGCCGGTGAAGATCAGCGTCGGCTCGTCATCGAGGAGATCAATCAGCGTTTGCCGCTTTTCATGCGGCGCCGTGCGGATTGCCGCGGCGAGCGCGTCGAGACGTGCGATTTCGTCGTGAATCTCGTTTGCGTTCGCCGCGGCGTTACCGGTGGTGAAGAAGTCCCAGAACAAGACTTGTTGCAATGCGCCGCTCTCATCGTCGGCGGCGAAGGCGCGGCGGTAGTCGCTTCGTGTGAGCGTCCGCCCGCGTGCGATGGCGCCGAGCGCGCGTTCGTAGAAACGCGTCTGCCGGCGCAATGACTCGAGGAGTGCCGCCTCACTCGATTCGAGGCGGCGCCAGAGAAATCGGCGTAACAGCACGTGATGCGTGCCGTCGCCGACCAAGGGGAATTGCAGCGTGTCGATTGCCAGATCGGGGACGCGATGGCGAATCACGCGGCGGTCGAGCTCTCCGAATTGCAACGACGGCGGAAGAACATCGCGGTCGCGCCGGATGACGAGCTCGGAAACGATGATGTCGAGCGCGCGCGCATTGCGAAGCGCGAACGCGCGCTCGACCGAGGGAACGCCGAGGGGACGCAAGGCGTCGTCCGCGGCTATGAGTGCAATGAGAGAGAAGAGATCGTCTGCCGAATTGCAGACCGGCGTCGCGGTGACGAGCAGGAGCCGCGCGCCGACGGAATGCCGCGCCAGCGCCGTCCAGCGCTGGGTTCGCGGGTTGCGAAAAGCGTGAGCCTCGTCGACGACGATCAGCCGTCGTTTGTCGCAGCAGCCGGACGCCGGAATCGAGTCATGCGTGAGCACGCGCGCTGTCACGCCAAACTCGCAGGCGACGTCCTTCCACTGCGGCACGAGAGACGCCGGAACGATCAACTCGACGTCGTAGCCTCGCTCCTGCATCGATCGCGCAACGGCGGCGGCGACGTACGACTTGCCTAGGCCGACCTCGTCGGCAAGAAGCACGCCGCCATACCGCTCGAGCAACGCAAGGGCATGCTCGACGGCGCTGCGCTGATGCGGAGCCAGCTCAGTCATGGAACCCCAGGCGCCGCGCCACGAACTGCGCCAGCACCTCATGCTCTTCAGGCGAGACGCCGTACTGCGCCGCGACGACGGCATCGATCTCCGCGCCGTTGCCGCCACGGGCGAGCCGTGCGAGGTCGCACCAAGCGGCGCTGCCGCGGCGGATTCGCGGGAGCGGGATGGTGGCGATCGTCCGGCCGAAGTAACGGAAGTACGAGTCCTTCGCGCGCTCGGCCGTGCACAGCGCGAGCGCGCCAAAGATCGTCGAGTTCATCAGCGCGGCGATCACCCGCGCTTCTACGGCCGACTTGGCGTCGAGAACATAGAGCGTCTGGTTGGGAATGAGCGGCACGGCGCGTCCGCTGACCTGCTGGGAGTGCCCGAGCACCGCCGCTGCCAGGCCGCGCGAGAGGTCTTTCCATACGACCTTCACGCCGAGGTGCTCGGCGCGGACGTACTGAAGCCGCAGCGTGCTCACGTCGATCCGGTGCGCGCCGGCGAAGCGCTCCAGCCACTTCGGAACGCGCTGCCATCCGTCGGACGGCGGCCAGAGCATCCATTGCTTTGCGGCCGCTTTCCAACGCTGCGTGTCGCGGCCGCGCACGCAGCGGCAGACGGCGCCGAGCGGGATGAAAAAGCCGTCGTGCGTCTCGAGCGATGCCCCGCGCACGCGCTTCACGTCCAGAAAGAACGAGCCGTTGTCGCCCGTCTTCACGCCCATCAGCGGTGCGCGGCCGAGCACCTCGCGCAGCGGCGCATGCTCGCGGCGTAGACGGTCGACAATCATCGCGACGGCGGGCGGGATCAGCATCCACTCCGCGCTTCCGAGCATCGGCACGACGAAGCGCTCGCCCGCTGCCTTGACCTCCGTCGCATGCGACGGCCGGCGCTTGGCGAGCGTGAGCCCGAGCGGGAAGGTGTCGGCCTCGAACCAGCGATGCGCGGTGTCGCTCCAGTCGTCGAGCGCGACGACGTCGAGCATGTCCGCAGCGCGTCGCAATGGCGCTGCATACGCCGCATTCAGAATTTTTGCCGGCATCAAGAGCGAGATCACGCCGCGCGCGCGTGCGAGCGCCAGCGCGCGCTCGAAAAAGGCAATGGAGAGGTCGGGCTGGTGGTACGCAGTGCGCTCATCGCCGGCGGCCGCGCGGAAGAGCCGATAACGCTCCGACAGCATCCGCCGCGCGCGTGTGTCGATGCGGCTGTTGCGTACCCACGGGGGATTGCCGACGACAACGTCGAATCCGCCGCGGGCCAGCACCGACGCGAAGTGAACCTCGAACGAGAAGAAGTCGAGCTCGCCCTCGTCCGCGCGGTCCTGCGTTTTGCGCGCGTTGGCGATCCGCTCCTGCAGTTCCCGGCAGCGCGCAGCGTCGGCCTGGTGCATGCGGCCGAAAAGATCTTTTTGCGGCGTGGCCAGTTGCTGCAGTTCGCGCTCGTCGGCATCGATCGTCTTTTGTAGCAGCGCCGTAGCCAACCGGCAGTCGGCGGAGCGGAGGACGCGGGCGAGATTCGGCCGTTCGCCGGCCGGCGCGGCGCGGTAGCGCGCGACGAGGTCGTCCTGCGTGTGCAGCGCAGCGACCCAATCGCGATAGACGTCCGCGCGCGCGCCGCCGAGAAAGTCGATCGGACTGAGGAGCGAGTTGCCTTGCAGGATGTTGCGGTCGAGGTTCGGCAACGGCCGGGGCTCGTCGCCCTCGGCAACGATGGCGAGCCATAGCCGCAGCTCGCAGAGGCGCACTGCCTCCGGCTTGAGATCGACGCCGAAGAGGTTGCGCTCGACGATGCGCTTGCGATCGCGTCCGCCGAGGCGCTCCAGCACCCGCAAGGCGGAGAGGAGAAACGCGCCGGAGCCGCAGGCGGGGTCGAGCACGGCGACGTTGTCGATGCGCGCCGTCAGCGCGAGCGGCAATCGCGTCGTGTCGCCGGCCAGACGCGCGCGCAGCCGCACGCGCGTGTCGGAATCGCCGTCGCTCAGCACCTCGACGATCGCGCGCTCCGTCAGCACGTCGACGATCGGCCGGGGCGTGTAGAAGCTGCCGCTCTCGGCGCGCTCGCCGGCGGCCATCAGCGATTCGAAGACTTTACCGAGCATCTCCGGGTCGATGTGGTTGCCGGCAGCGTCGCTTTCGTCGATCGAGAAGGCGAACTTCTCGAAGACATCGTCGATGACGCGCCGCAGCAGCTCGTTCGGCAGGCGCAGATCTTCGTGACGGCGCTCGAACGGGGATGGCTCGAAGAGGCCGCCGTTGAGATAAGGGATCTCGCCGAGCGTTCGCGCGGCCGGCGTGCGCTGATCGAGCGGCGTGTTCAGGACGCCGAAGAACAGCGGAAGCAATACGCCGGAGAACAGTTCGCGCTGGCCGACGGAATCGAGACGGTCGGCGAGAAAACGGCGCTCGCCGTTCAGCCATCCCTTCTGCTGCACGAAATAGAGAAAGAGGATGCGCGAAAGGATGAGCAGGGCTTCCGCGTCGACGGCGTCGCCGCGCTCATTCGGCAGATTCGCGCGCAGTTGCGTCGCCGTATCGCGCACGGCGGTACGAAACCGGTCGAAGAACTGGCGCGTGAGCGTCTCGCGGTCGAGCGCGCGGTCGAAGACGCGCGCGAAGTCGTTCGCGCCATTCAGCGCCAGAACATTCAGGCGGTCGATGGCGTGCGGCGACGGCGCATCGAGATCGACGTCGAGGCGGCGCAGCTCGCGGTGTGGCGAGAGGTCGTAGAGCGCCAGACGTTTCGGCGTGCGCGCGAACAGCACCGACTTCGTGAGCACGTTCCACGAGTAGAGCGACTTGAGGAGACGCGATGCGCGGAGGTCGTCGATGCCGTCGGCGACGTAGCAATCGAGCCGCGGCATGCGTGCGGCGAGGGCAAGGGAATCGACGTCGAGCTCGATGCCGGCACCGCGCCATTCGGAGCGGTCGACGGCGACGGGCTGCACGGGATAGCCGAGCTCGCGCAGTAGCGCGTAAACGGAATCGCGGGAATCGCAGGAACGAAGACGAGATGCGGTGATCATGCTACTGTCCTCCGGAGTGGAGCGAGTTGACGTGGGTGGATGGATGGCCGCCGAACGCTCGCGGCGCTCGGGGTGATGGCGAACGCATGCAGATCCGCTGGGCCTACTCGAAGCGCGTCCTGGCCGGCGCGATCTTCGGCCTCTACATCGCGAACCTGCTGTACTTCCTGAACCCGCAGATCGACATCACGCCGGCACGTCTGCTCGTCGTGACGATCGTCTACGGAGCGATTTGCGGGTTCCTGTTCGGCAGCGCGTTGTGGGGCTTGCGCGCGTTGCGCGTCCGGGTGTGGGGACGCCCCGACGAATACCGCACGCACGGCTTCGGCTTCGTCGTTTTCGCCGCCTTCATCGCCTCGGCGATCTACTGGATTCACCTCGAGGTGTTTCGGATCTATCTGCCTGTCGGCGCCGTGCGCGTGTTGCAGAAGGCCACGAACGCGATCACGGTCACGGCGTTCCTTCTCCTGCTGCTGTGGGTGCTGGAGCGAAACGCCGATCGTCGACGCTCCCGCCTGATCTTCGTGACGGGTGTGGTCCTGATCGCGCTCTCCTCGATTTTTCTGTACGAGCGCCGCGACTCCTACCGCACTGAAAAACAGCGCGTCGTCGTGGCCAACATCGGCACGGTCGCGGGTCAGCGGCCGGTACTTCTCGTCGCCGTGCGGAACCTGCCGTACGACTGGATCGTGACGATGATCGGCGAAGGCAGCCTTCCGTTTTTCGAGCAGGCGCGCAGCCGCGCGTACTTCACGCGTCTCGAGCCGTTTCCGACTATGGACGCCAAGGCGTTGTGGGCCTCGATCGCGACCGGGAAACTTCCATTCCGCCACGGCGTGACCGGGCGGTTTGCGTATCGGACGCTGCTGAATCGCGATCCCGAGGACCGGTTTTTGATCGTGCCGAGCGGTGTCGGCTTCAAGGCCTGGGGTTTGATCCCACCCGTGCAGCGAATCTCCACGCAACTGCCGTCGGGCGACGCGCTTCCGCTGTGGACGCTGTTCGAGCGAATAGGGCTGCGGGGGGCGGTGATCGACTGGCCGTCGTCGGATGCCACCGGAGCGTCGATCGCCGTTACCGACGATTTCTTCATTGCATCGGGCGCGAGCCGTGCGCGGGAGGTGAGTCCGCGCTCGTTTCTGCCGCAGGCGGAGCGGCTCCTGCAGCAGCCGCCGGAGGGCGCGATGCAGCGTTTCGCCGGCGCTCCGAAGGCGCGGCAGCGGATCGCCGCGGCGCTCGCCGCCGACTCGGCTGCGATGGCCATCGTGCGCGCGGTTGCGCAAAACCGCGCGTTCGCGCTCGAAGCCGTCGCGCTGAACGGCTTCGAGGAGGCGCAGCGCGCGATCCACATCTTCGCGAACGAGCTGCCGTCGAAAACCGAGGTGAAGGGGGAAGTCGCCCGCGCCTATGCCGAGCAGCTCGACCGCATGCTGGCGTCGCTGGCGCACGATTTCCCCGACCACCTGATCGTCGTCGTGTCGCCGTCGGGGCCGGTGCCGCCGGCCATCTCGGCGACGCCGTACGAGATCGTGCGCGACCACATCGTCGCGGACGATCCCGGCGCCGACGACGGCTTCGTGCTGATCACCGGGGCCGGCGTCGCGCACCGCGACAATCCTGTTGCCGCGCGCGCGGAGGACGTCGTGCCGACGATCCTCTACGCCGCGGGCCTGCCGGTCGCGCGCGACATGGATGGGCGCGTACTGACCGATGCCTTCGACGAGGAGCTCTTGCGCCGCAATCCTCTTTCCGTCGTGCAGACCTACGAAGCCAAGCAGCTCGTCGTGCGGCGCGGGGGGTGAGGGCGGTGTCGAGATCGGGAGGCAGCCGTGCCGGCGTACGCCGGCACGGCTGCCTCCCGATCTCGACACCG
>DATDFN010000335.1:0-13555 GCA_036522615.1 Binatia bacterium
CCGGTCGGGATGTGCGTCATGCGCACGGCCGAATCGGTCGTGTTGACGCTCTGCCCGCCGGGACCGGAGGCGCGCATGACGTCGACCTTCAAATCCTTGGGATCGATATTTACCTCGACCTCGTCCGCTTCGGGCAGCACCGCGACGGTGACAGTGGAGGTGTGAATGCGCCCGGAGCCCTCCGTGACCGGGACGCGCTGCACGCGGTGCACGCCGCCCTCGAACTTGAGCCGGCTGTAAGCGCCCTTGCCCTCGACGAGCAGAATAATTTCTTTGAGTCCGCCCAGGCCGGTCGGGTTCGAGCTCATGATCTCGACGCGCCAGCCGCGGTTCTCGGCGTAGCGCGTGTACATGCGCGAGAGCTCGGCCGCGAACAGTGCCGCCTCGTCGCCGCCGGTGCCGGCGCGAATCTCAAAGATCACGTTCCTGCTGTCGTTGGGGTCTTTCGGCAGCAGAAGGTATTTGAGGCGCGCTTCGAGTTGTTCTTTGCGCTCGCGGAGCAGCGCGAGCTCCTCCTTCGCCATCTCGCGCATCGCCTCGTCCGGCTCGCCGAGCAGTTCCTTGTTCGATTCGATCTCCTGCTCGGTCTTCTTCCAGTCGCGATAGCAGAGGACGAGCTCTTCGAGGTCCGAGCGCTCCTTGGCGATCTTGGAGTATTCGCGCGATTTCCCCGGAAGCGACGGATCGCTCATGAGGCTTTCGAGCTGCGTATAGCGCTTTTCGACTTCTGCGAGTTTGTCGAGCATGGCTTATATGGGCCTTTAGGACCGCTCGAAATAAAAAAGGGCAAAGGACCTTAGTGCCCTTTGCCCTTCCCGTTCCGAGCTCGCTAGTAATTCACATTCAGTCTGGGGACCTCCGCCGGGTTTAGGCGCTCTTGTTCTTGATCGCGTACTTGCGTCTGAATTTCTCTACCCGGCCGGCCGCATCGACGAATTTTTGCTTACCCGTAAAGAAAGGGTGGCAATCGGAGCAGATCTCCACGTGGATCGTCGGCACCGTGGAGCGGGTCTCGACCACGTGGCCGCAGGCGCAGATGATCTTCGCCGGTTTGTATTCTGGATGGATGCCTTCTTTCATAAAAACCTCAGACCAAATTTATAGCATGAAAGATAGACGGCTTCAAACCGGCCGGCCGCGCCCTGAGCGCCGGAAATTACTTCAATATCTCCTTCAGCTTCGGCACCAGGGTCGGGTCGACGTTGAAAACCTCGCGCACGGCCTTTTCCAGCGACGCGCCGTCGAGGGGGTTGATGTCGAGCTTGGCCTTCTCCGCGTCCGCCTGGAACTCCGGGTCTTTCATCGTGTCCATAAACGCCTTGCGCAGGATCTCGACGCGGTCCTTCGGCGTGCCGGGCGGCACAACATAAGGCCGCGCCGTCGGTCCGACCGTATGGACGATGGCGCGAATAAGTTTCTTGCCCTCGTCGGTCTTAGCGAACGAGATATCGATCGGCACCTTCGGGAGATCGGGGTGGGACTTCGGCACGTGCTGCATCACGATAATGAGATTTCCCGAATCGAGCTCGTTTTTCCAGGTCGCCTTGAACGATTCCCATGAGTTGCAGACGCCCTGGACCTCGCCGCCGTTAAACGCGAGCTTGACCGTCGCCGTCCCCGAATAGCCGCTGACGAGCTGCATCGGCAGGCCAAGCGCCTCCTTTAGAAGCTTGGGGATGTCGTCGGTCGCCGACCCGGCGCCCACGCCGCCGAGCTTGACGACCGTCTTCGAGCTTAGCCACTGCTCGGCGCTGGTAATGCCGAGCGACTTTGAGATGCCCATGACATAGTTGTCTTGTCCCGGCGCGCCGATGAAGCCGAACTTGACGGACTCGAACTCGACGCCCGGCTTTCCCAGAAACTGCTGCAGGAACAACCCGCCGATGAAGTGGCCGATCGTAAGACCGTCGGGCTTCGCCACCTTATATATGTGGTTCGCCGAGATCAGGAAGCCGGCCCCCGGCATGTTGTCGACGACGAACGTGGGATTTCCGGGGACATGTTTCCCCATGTGACGCGCAATCGTGCGCGAATAGGTGTCGTAGCCGCCGCCCGCCGCCGCGCCTACGATGATGCGCACATTCTTGCCCTTGTAAAAAGAATCCTGCGCGAAGCTGGAAGTCGCGAACTGAACCAACATGAAAGCGGAGACAATCGATAGGACTTTCAGCCGCCGATCCGTCATAGCCGTTCCTCCTTTACAATTAGACGAGCTACCCCCGGGGACGCTTCGACGTATCGCCCCATAACAAGACCCGACGGCGATGTCAAAGCATGGTGCGACTACGGCCGGTCGACCGGCAGCGGCGCGTGGACCGTCTCGCCGCGGATCGCAAGCACAGGCACTAGCGCCTCGCGCGCGGTAAGGGTCGCGGCCTGCGAATCCCGCGCTTCCCAGGCGCGCTCTTCGTGCCTCAGGATGGATATGTCCGCCGGCGCACCGATGCGGATCGAACCCAGCTCACCGCCGCGGCCGAGCAGCCGCGCGGCGTTCGTCGTCGCCATCAAGGCAACGTCCGGCAGAGAAAACCCGAGCGCTAGAAGCTTCGCCATCGTCGTCGGCAGATCGTACACCGGCCCGGCGCGGTTGCCGCGGTGGCCGTCGGTCGAGACGCCGTCGGGCTTGAGTCCCTGATCGAGCACGCGCCGCGCGACGTCGAAATTGAGATTGTGGAGACCGTGGCCGACGTCGAAGAGCACGCCTGCGTCGCGCGCTTCGCCGACCTCGGGCCATAACTTACCGTTTGGATCGAGCAGGCCGCCCCGGTGGATAGTGAACATGTGCGTCACGATGTCGCCGGGCTTGAGATGCGCGAGCACATTCACGACCGGCGGGGTCTCGGCGGTATTGCTCCAGCTCTCCCCGATGTGCACCAGCAGCGGCAAATGCAGATTGTCCGCCAGCCGCCGCGCGCGCCGGAGCGGCTCCAGGCCGGCTTTACCGAGCGCGGCGCCCGTCGCCATGACTTTGATGCCGACGATCATCTCGCGGTTCTTTTCGACCGCCGCCTCGATCTTCGCCTCGTCGATCAGCCTCGGATCCTCCAGCGTGCTGTAGCCGGGACCGGCGACCGAGCCGAGCGTCGAGAGATTGACGTAGGCGAGCACGCGCGTCTTCGCCGGCTCGGCGATGTGGCGGCGGAAAATCGGAAATAAACTATGCCCCGTGCTGCCCGCGTCGACGACCGTCGTAACGCCCGAGCCGACGCCGAAGACATCCGGGTCGGCGCCGAAGGCGCCGAGACCGTCCATCAGATGCAGGTGGACGTCGATCAAACCGGGCAGAACGAGAAGATTCTTCGCGTCGATGATCTTCGCCTCGGCGGAAGCCAAATCCGG
The DNA here is from genome assembly GCA_036522615.1 of Binatia bacterium. Classification (GTDB taxonomy): domain Bacteria; phylum Desulfobacterota; class Binatia; order UBA9968; family UBA9968; genus JAJPJQ01. Next base: position 3,340 of record DATDFN010000335.1, read on the forward strand.
CCCGATCGCCGCGACGATGCCGTCGCGGATCAGGACGTCCAATCTGCCGTCGCGCTGCGCGCCCGGATCGAGCACGCGGCCGTTTTTGACGAGCAGGTCGGCCATTCAAATCACTTGCGCCATTCCATCACTTCCAGCCTCACGCCCTCGGGGCCCTCGAAAAAGCACACGTGGCGGCCGTCCGCGAGCTGCCGCTCTTCGAGAATCCGCGCCCCGGCGGCGCGGAGTTTTTCCACCTGCCCGTGGACGTCATCGGTATCGAGCGCCAGATGCTCCATGCCGTAATGCTGCGCGAGCTTCTGCTCGTCGAGGAAATCGGTGACGTTCATGCCGAGGCCGTGAAGATCGAGCCGGATCGCGATTTTGTCGCCGTTGCGATTTTCGGCCGCGATTTTCGCCCCAAGATTGTTGACGAACCACTCGGCGGTCTTTCTCGGATCGCGGGTTTTAATATGGATATGATTGATCCTGAACGCCATAAGTCACCTCCGATTTGGCAACCTTAGACTCTGGAGAGCGGAAAAAAAAGGGGCTATATAATAGCTTCCGCTTGAACTTCCAAAGCCCTAGACGACAACGATGAAGCGCGCGAGCGGCGTCCTGCTGCACATCACGTCCCTGCCCTCGCCTTTCGGCATAGGCGATGTCGGGCCCGCGGCCTACCGCTTCGCGGATTATCTCGCCGAGGCGCGGCAGACCTATTGGCAGATTCTTCCGCTGACGGCGACGAGCGAGATCAACGGCAACTCGCCGTACGCAAGCCCCTCCGCCTTCGCGGGCAATCCGTTGCTGATCAGCCCCGAGGCGATGCTGGCCGACGAGTTGATCGGGCGCGAGGACATCGGGGAGCATCCGAGCTTCCCCGACGACCGCGTGGATTACAAAGCTGCCAAACCTTTTAAAATGCGCCTGCTCGACAAAGCGTTCGAGCGTTTTCAAGCGCGCAGCGCCGATCCCGCATTCGAAAAATTCTGCCGCGATCAGACGGATTGGCTGGAGGATTACAGCCTCTTCGCCGCGCTCAAAGCGCATTTCGAGGCCGGCGCGTGGTGGGACTGGCCGGCGGCGATCCGCGACCGCGACCGAAGCGCTCTGGCGCAGTGGAAAAAACGCTGCCGCGACGAGATTAAGAAGCAACAGTACTTCCAATATCTGTTCTACAAACAGTGGGCGGCGCTGAAAGATTATTGCAACAAAAAGAACATCTACTTCATCGGCGATATACCGATCTACGTCAGCGACGACAGCGCGGACGTGTGGTCGAATCCGCAGCTCTTCAAGCTCGACAAGGAGAAGCGTCCGAGCGCCGTCGCCGGCGTGCCGCCGGATTATTTCAGCGAAACGGGGCAGCTCTGGGGCAACCCGGTGTACCGCTGGGACGTGCTGAAAGAGACGCGCTACGCCTGGTGGTTGAAGCGGCTGCGCCACAACCTCGCGTTCTTCGACGGCATCCGCCTCGATCACTTCCGCGGTTTCGTCGGGTACTGGGAGGTCCCCGCAGGCGAGCGCACGGCGAAAAACGGCAAATGGATCAAGGCGGCGTCCGACGATTTCTTCGCCGCGCTGGTGCTCCAGTTTCCCGACGTGCCGATTTTCGCCGAAGACCTGGGATTGATCACGCCCGACGTCCGGGCGGTCATGAAGCGCTTCGGCTTCGCCGGCATGAAGCTGTTGATCTTCGGCTTCGGCGAGGACATGGCGAACAATCCGTACGCGCTGCACAATCACGAAAAGAATTCTCTCGTGTACAGCGGCACGCACGACAACAACACCGCCAAGGGCTGGTTTCTCGAGGAGGCGAGTGCGGCGGACCGCGAGCGCCTCGCGCGCTACATCGGCCATGCCGTCACCGCGGACAACGTTCATTCTGAAATCACGCGCCTTGCCATGATGTCCGCCGCCGAGACGGCGATTATTCCCATGCAGGACCTGCTCGGGCTCGGCTCGGCGGCGCGGATGAACCGTCCGGCGACGACGGACGGGAACTGGGCGTGGCGTGTTTTGCCCGAGCAGCTCGACCGCTCACTTGCGGCGAAACTCGCCGAGACAACGGCCTTATACGGCCGGGCTGCCGAAAAACGCGGTGCGGCAAATTGACTCGTTTCCGTCCCGCAGATATATTTCACGCCTAGGAGGGAACGGTGGAAGTTCTCGGCATGGTCATGGCGGGCGGCAGAGGCAACCGGCTCTACCCGCTAACGCGCGATCGCGCCAAGCCTGCGGTGCCCTTCGGCGGTAAATTCCGCATCATCGACTTCGTCCTCTCGAACTTCGTCAACTCCGGCATCTACGCGATCTACGTCCTCACGCAATTCAAGGCGCAATCGCTCGTCGAGCACCTGCAGGAAGGCTGGCAGATGGCCGGCCTCGTGCGAGAGTATTTCGTCACGCCGGTGCCGGCGCAGATGCGCTCCGGCGTCGACTGGTACCGCGGCACCGCGGACGCCGTGTATCAGAACCTCCACCTCGTCAAGCGGCGGCATCCGCGAGCCGTCGCGGTCTTCGGCGCCGATCACGTCTATAAGATGAACATCCGCCAGATGGCCGAGACGCACTGGCACCAGGGCGCCGAGGTGTGCATCGCGGCGCTGCCGGTGCGGATCGAGGACGCGACCGAATTCGGCGTCATGCAGGTGGACAACAACTGGCGCGTCCTCGGCTTCGAAGAAAAGCCGAGGAATCCCAAGCCGATTCCCGGCGAGCCCGACATGGCGCTCGTCTCGATGGGGAACTACATCTTCGACACCAAGCTGCTGGTCGAGGCGCTGGAGAGGGACGCGCCGAAGAACAACAGCAACCACGACTTCGGGATCGACATCATCCCGGAGCTTCTCCGCGCCGGCAAAAGAATCTACGCGTACGATTTTCGCGCGAACCGCATCCCGAACGTCGCCAAGGGCGAGGAGGTGAGCTACTGGCGCGACATCGGCACTGTCGAGGCGTTCTTCGACGCCAACATGGAGCTCCGCGACGTGAACCCGTCGCTCAACCTATACAATCGGAGCTGGCCGATCCGGACCGTCAGCTACAGCGACCCGCCGGCGAAGTTCGTCTTCGACGAGGATGGGCGCCGGGGTATGGCGCTGAATTCGATCGTCTCGGAAGGGACGATCATCACCGGCACCGTGGTCAAGAACTCCGTCCTCGGACGCAACGTCCGCATCCACAGCTATTCGCAGATCGAAGACGTGATCCTGATGAACCAGGTAGAGATCGGCCGCGGCTCGCGGATCCGGCGCGTGATCGTAGACAAGAACGTCTACCTCCCGCCGGGTACGGAGATCGGCTACAACAGCGATAAAGACCGCGAGAAATATTTCGTCACCAAGACCGGCATCACGGTGATTCCGCGCGACGAGCCGAGGCCCGTCAACCCGTCGGACCAGACGATCATTCCGTAAAGTTGTGCGTCTTCTTCTTAGTTGATTCCCGTGGGTCGATCACCCCACGGAAAATATTTCACCCCCGTTTCCATTCTACCCGGTAAGATCGAACAAGCGTCTTTAAACGCCGCAGGCGCGGCATAATATTCCGCGCCGTGGGAATTTTTTTTCGCGCGCTTGGCACACGCATTGCGAAATTAAAAAGGCATAGGCGTGAGTAACGCCGAATTTCAACAGGAGGTTCGATCTATGAGTAAATACGGCTACAAATCATGGCTGGGAGGCATTCTGGCGGGGTCGTTGATAGCGGCGCCGGCAGCGTTCGCGCACGGCGGCGCGAAATACTCGAGCGACACGTCGCAATCGTATGCCTGGAACGACGAGACCGCATCCCCCTCCTTCAACACTGAAAATTCGTTCAGCTCGAACGACGAAAACCCGCAGTTCTCGAACGATTCGAATCCCGCTCCGATCCCGCAATCGGATCAGAGCGCGATGAACGAGCAACTCCGGCGGGACCAAGATAGATTGGACGAGGATATGAGAAACGGCGCGAGCGATCAGCAGATCGCGGAGGACCAGCGCGCCATCGAGCTCGACCAGCAGGGCTCGCAAGATAGCGTCGCCTTCAACGGCGACGGCACCGTGGCCGTAAGGCCTGGCGGCTAACCGAGCAGTAAGGAGAGGCACGCGGTTGGGTATGAATCCGGCCGCCGGCATTTGCCGGCGGCCGGATTTTTTTATGCCGCAGAATGGGCCGGCGGGACGGACGCGAGCGAACGATACAAATCCAAATACTCTCGCGCCGATCTTTCCCACGAGAAATCCGCCGCCATGCCGTTGGCGGTGACCTGCTTCCACGCTTTTTCGCTCATATACACGGCGAGGGCGCGCTTGATCGCCGAAAGAAACGCCTGGCCGGAATAGTCCGCGAACTTAAAGCCGTTACCGTTCCCCGACAACGGGTCGAAATCTTCGATCGTGTCGTCGAGGCCGCCGGTCGCGCGCACAACCGGAACCGTGCCGTATTTGAGGCTGTAAATCTGATTGAGCCCGCACGGCTCATAGCGCGACGGCATCAAGAACATATCGGCGCCCGCTTCGATCTTGTGCGCGAGCGCGTTGTCGAAACCGATGGTGACGCCGATTCGCTTCGGGTGCACGGCCGCGAGCTCCGAAATCAGCTCCTGATATTTTTGATCGCCGGACCCAAGAACAACAAGTTGCAAGTCCATGCCGAGAAGCTGGTCGACAATATCGAGCAGGAGATCGATCCCTTTTTGATCGGCCAGCCGCGAGACGATGCCGAGCAAAGGGGTCGACGCCCGTTGCGGCAGGTTGTAGAGCTGCTGCAGCTCCTTTTTACATTCGCCCTTTCCGGCCATATTGTCCGGCGCGTAGTTTTTCTTGATGAACTTGTCGATCTCGGGATTCCATTCGCGATAGTCGACGCCGTTCAAAATGCCGTGGAGGTCGCGCTTGCGCTCGGCGAGCACGCCCTCGAGCCCGCTGCCGTATTCCGGCGTCAGTATCTCTTCGGCATATTTACGGCTTACCGTCGTGAGCACGTCGGCGCAAAGAATCCCGCCTTTCAAAAAATTGATCTTTCCGTAAAACTCCAGATACTCCGGCGTAAAATACGCGGGGGCGAGCCCGAGCAGAGGCCACTGCGAAAAGGGAAACAGCCCCTGGTAGGCGAGATTATGAATCGTGAGGATCGTTTTTGCGGCTGCTTTCGCCGTGCCCGCCTTGATCAAGACCGGCGCCAGAGCTGATTGCCAGTCGTGGCAATGGAGCACATCCCAGGGTCCGGTCGCCGCGGCGACTTCCAATGCCGCCTTGGCAAAAAAAGCGAACCGCTCGGCGTTGTCGGGGTAATCTTTCGCCGCTGTGCCGTAGAGCCCCGGACGGGCGAAATAATCGTCGTTCCGAATCAGGAAGATCGGCGCAAGGCGCTCGACGCGCGCTTTGAGTACCTTTCCGGAAACGCGTCGGCGGTCGAGCGTGACGGCGACCTCCAGACCGGTATCTTCGACGCGACATTTCTCCAGGATGGCGCCGTATGCGGGCAAGACGACTGCGGTCTCGATTCCGCCGCCCGCCAGCGCGCCGGAAAGCGCGCCGACCACATCGCCGAGACCGCCGGTCTTTACCAGCGGCACGCATTCCGTAGCGACCATCAGAATTTTCATAAAAAGATGGATGCGACTCGCCGGAGTGAAATCTACAGCGCGACTTCGCGCAGGAGCTGCGCCGCCATCTCGGGAGGCATCGGATTGATGTAGAAGCCAGTGCCCCACTCGAAGCCCGCCACCTGCGTGAGCTTCGGCATCACTTCGATATGCCAGTGATAGTGGCCGTTTTCCACCTCCTGAAACGGCATCGAATGGATGATGTAATTAAACGGCGGGTCGTTCAGCGTGCGGTTGAGGCGAACCACCGTTTCTCTAAGCGCGCGCGCGAGATCGAGGTATTCCACCTTGGTGGCATGCTCGAAATACGAGGAATGCTTCTTCGGCAGGATCCAGGTCTCGAATGGAAAGCGCGGCGCGAACGGACAGATGACGACGAAGCTGTCGTTCTCGCTCACGACCCGGACGCGGTCCTCGACCTCCTGCCGGACGATGTCGCAGTAGATGCAGCGCTCCTTGTACTTGTAATATTCCTGCGCGCCCATGAGCTCGTCGCTCACGGTGCGCGGCACGATCGGCAGCGCGATGAGCTGCGAGTGCGTGTGCTCCATCGTCGCGCCCGCCTCGGCGCCCTGGTTCTTGAAGATGAGCACGTAGCGGAAGCGCTTGTCCTCGCGCAGGTCGAGAATGCGGTCGCGATAGGCCCACAGAAGGTCTTCGAACTGCTTCTCTTTCAGCGCGCCGACGTTGGTCTCGTGCGCCGGGGTCTCGATGATGACCTCGTGCGCGCCGATGCCGTTCATCAGGTCGTAGACGCCCTCGCCGCGCCGGTCGAGGCTGCCCTCGATCATCAGTGCCGGGAACTTATTCGGCACGACCCGTAGCGTCCAGCCCCGGCCGTCGCGCTGCGAGCCGCCAGGCCTATAAGCGGCGATCTCCGGCGGAGTCATGCCTTCGTTGCCCTCGCAGAAAGGGCACGGGCCCGGCCGCGGAGGCGGCTTCGGCCGCTCGCTCTGCGCGGGCCGCTTGGCGCGCTCGGTGGAGATAATAACCCATCGGCCGATTACCGGGTCTTTTCTGAGCTCAGGCATAAGTACTTAATTTTAGTACATTATTCCATTTTTTCGGACTTTTGTCCATTTCCCGGAGCTCGCGTCGTGGAGGCCACATAAACGGCATAGTCGGACTCGCGCCGAAGCGTGCGCAATCGCGCGGCCCGATCGAACACGGGATGGCGGCTCAGCGTGTGATAGTAGACGACGCAAAGGTCGGGATGCCCATTCTCAATGCTGCGCTCGATGTTCTCCCGCACGATTTCCAGCGTGCGGCCTTTGAAGGGGTTGAAAAAAAATAACACCGAGGGCTCACACGGAATCGGAAAAACGGCCGCGTTCATGCAGATCGACCGGATCGAGCGGCAGACGGCCCGGCCGCGGTAGCTTTTGAGATTCAGCTCCGCAATCCGGTGGAGCTCCGGGGAGAATTCTACGCCGACGATGCGCTTGAACGGAAACTCCGCCGCGTAAAGGAGCACGGCGCCCTTGCCGGAGCCCATGTCGACAAAAGTGTAGCGCTCGTATTCGAGGCGAAGGCTTCGGATGATGCGCAGGAAAGCTGCGCGCGGGGTCGCCTCGTAGCCGCCGGTCTCGTCAGGCCTCGCCTCGGTCGCGCCCAAGTCTTCGGGCTCGATGAAGCCCGTCGTCTCCACGTCGAATTTCCGGTCGAAGCGATGCTGCGGATCGAAATAGAGGCGGAGCGGCCGCGTTGCGGTGATCAGCGGTTCAGGAACGAGTCGCTTGAGCCAACTCCGGTAAGACATACGGCGTCTCAAGTTAAACACCAAAGCCCGCATGCTCCAATACCGCTCCGTCCCGGAGAGGACTTTCTGGCTTCAGCCTCGGAATCATGCGATGTTTGACGCGTCGTGAAGCGCGCCTACGATGCCGTCGTTATCGGCGCCGGCCCCAACGGCCTCTCCGCCGCCGTCGTCCTCGCCCGGGCGGGCCGCTCGGTCGTCGTCTTCGAAGCCGAAAACGAGATCGGCGGCGGCGCGCGGTCCGCGGAATTGACCCTGCCGGGCTTTGTCCACGACATCTGCTCAGCGGTGCATCCGCTGGCCGCTGCCTCTCCTTTCTTTCGCGAGCTGCCGCTCGCCGACTTCGGGCTCGAATGGATCCAGCCGCCTATACCCGTCGCCCACCCGCTCGACGACGGCTCCGCGGCGGTTCTCGAGCGCTCCCTGGACGCGACCGCGGCCGGGCTCGGCCGCGACGCGCAGGCCTACCGCGATTTGTTCGCGCCGATCACGCGCAACTGGGAGCGGCTCCTGACGGACTTCCTCGCTCCGCCGCGCCTGCCGTCGCATCCGCTCGCGATGTTGTTTTTCGGCGTGCGCGCGCTGCGCTCCGCGCGCGCCCTCGCGCATAAACATTTTCGCGAGATCAAAACGCGCGCGCTTTTCGCCGGCCTCGCGGCGCACGCCATGCTGCCGCTGGAGCATTCTCTGACGGCCGGCTTCGGTCTGGTCCTCGGCGCGGCGGGTCACGCCGTCGGCTGGCCCATCCCGCGCGGCGGCGCGCAGAAGATCGCCGACGCGCTGGCGAATTATCTGCGCTCTTTGGGCGGCGAGATCATTACCGGTCGGCGCATCGAATCGCTGGACGAGCTTCCCGAAGCGCGGGCGGTGCTCTGTGACCTAACGCCGCGGCAGCTGCTGAAAATCGCCGGGCGAACGCTGCCCGAATATTTTCGCGCGCGGCTCGCGCGTTATCGCTACGGCATGGGCGTCTTCAAAGTCGACTGGGCGCTAGACGCGCCGGTGCCGTGGAGCAACGAGGCGTGCCGGCGCGCCGGCACCGTTCATCTGGGCGGCACGCTGGAAGAAATCGCCGCGTCCGAGCGCGCGGCGTGGGAAGGCAAATCGCGCGAGCGGCCGTTCGTGCTGCTCGCGCAGCCGTCGCTCTTCGATCCGTCGCGCGCGCCGGCGGGGAAACATACCGTCTGGAGCTACTGCCACGTGCCGCACGCATCCAACGAAGACATGACCGAAAAGATCGCCGCGCAGATCGAGCGCTTCGCGCCGGGCTTCGCCGCGCACGTGCTGGCGCATCGTTCCCATTCGCCCGCCGAGATGGAGTCCCACAACGCGAATCTCGTCGGCGGCGATATCAACGGCGGCGCCGCGACTCTGGATCAATTTTTTTTCCGTCCGACGCGCCGCCTGTACGGAACGCCGGTGAAAGGACTTTACCTCTGCTCCGCCGCGACGCCGCCGGGAGGCGGCGTCCACGGCATGTGCGGCTATTTTGCGGCGCGAAAGGCGCTGAAAGATAGTTTTTCGTCTCGAGTTTCAGATTTCAAAAACGAAACATCGCCGGACCCGCTCGAAGGCTGAAGTTATTTTAGCGGTTCCGGAAAGCCTTTTTTGAGCGCCTCGGCGCAGTCGCGGTAGACGGCCACCGCGCCGGCCCGCTCACCATCTTCTTGCCGCTCTTGCCGATGTGGCGGTGGATCTCGCGCCGCGGAACGATTACGCCGACTTGCTCGAACGCGTCGGCCCACGCCTCGACGTGGAGGTAGTTAGTATCCATCAGCGTGCCGTCGATATCGAAGAAGACCGCGCGGATCATGGTCAGATCGTATTCCACCGCCGCCGCAGCATGATCTGCAATTTGCGCTGCTCGCGCTCCTCGAGCGACGACCTCGCGTCTTTGAATACGGCCTCGAAGGCCATGAGCGCGGCCGCCGCATCCGCTTCTTCGAGCCGGCGCTTGAGTGCGTAAAACAGCGGCGAGAACTCGCCGCACAGCTCGCGGATGAGGCCGAACGACAGCCGGTGCACCGGCGAGGGGCCGAGCCGTCGGATGGCGTCTTGGTGCTCCGGCGTGCCGTATCCCTTGTGGCGCGTGAAGCCATAGCCGGGATATTTTTCTTCCAGCTCTTCCATCAGCCGGTCGCGATGCGTCTTCGCGATGATCGATGCGGCGGCGATCGAGAAGTTGATGCCGTCGCCTTTCGAGAAAGCGTTCTGCGGAATCGCGACGCCCGGGATCGTGCGCGCGTCGATCAAGAGATGATCCGGCGCGTCCGGCAGCGCCTCGACCGCGCGGCGCATCGCGAGCAGCGCGGCCTGGTAAATGTTGAGGTCGTCGATCTCGCCCACTTCCGCCATGCCGATCGCCACCGCCGAGGCCGCGCGGCGGATCATAGGTTCGAGCGCGCTCCGCGTCTCGGGGGTGAGCTGCTTGGAGTCGTCGATGCCGGCGATCTCGGTGTTGGCCGGAAAGACGACCGCCGCCGCGACAACGGGGCCCGCGAGCGGCCCCGTGCCGGCCTCGTCAACGCCGGCGATCGCGCGCACGCCCGATTTCCACAGCACGCGCTCGAAATTCAGCATGCTGTCGAGCCGTTGGCGCTCGGCGCGCTCTTTCTCGTATTTGCGCTTGAGAATGTCGTAGAGCAGCCGCGCGCCGCGGCGCGGGTCGCGCTTCAGTCGGTTCAACGTCTGGGCGGAGACCGGACGGTCTCCGTCCAATAATCTGGCGCGCAACGCATCGAGCGAGCGTTCCGTCAAACGCATAGCCTCAAAACTAGCGCAAAGAACGCCCGTTGCAACTCACGATGCGCGCGCCCGCCGCCCGCGGCCGCGCGGCTCGCGGGGTTTTCGGAGCGGCGGCGGCGTTGTCGGCGGGCGGTGAGGCG
>DATDFN010000336.1:0-5413 GCA_036522615.1 Binatia bacterium
CATAGTTGAAGAGCGCGTATCCCCAGCCGCCGGTCTTCGGAAACCGCTTGCTGTCCTTCTCGATGACGAAAGCCTGCGTGAAGACGTCCGGCACATCGACGGCGAACGGCGCCTCGGTGCTCTTCTTCGGCTTCCACTGCAGCTTCGCGATCTTGGAGCCTTCGGGAAAAAGCTTGCCGTTGCCCGGAACGCCGGACTTGTAGGCCTTGATCATCGCCGGGTTGGCGACGATCACCTTCAGTACTTCATCGGTGCGGGCGGAGGAGACCACCGGCCAGTCCTCGTAGCCCTTGAAGTCGGAGAACGCGATTCCCCCCGGCGATTTCAGCGAATACTTGTCGGCGACCTGCGCATAAACGGCGCTGCCCACGGCGGCGAGCACTGCCGCCGCCACGACGAACTTCAAGATGTTCCTGCGCTTCATGGATGCTCCCTTCAGGTTGGATCGATTGCTGACAACTTTAGCGACGCGGAAAACACTCCAGACCCCTTTTTCTTCCCTGGGTGGCGGACTTGAGCGAGATTAGAATTCGCCGAGATCGGCGTCAAGCCCGAGAAGATTAATTATCGAGGGAGCGAGCTGTGAAGGCGAGCGGGTGCGGTTTGCGCGGCGGTTGAGCGGCGGAGCGGAAAGTCAAGATTCAAGACCCGACCCTGAATTTACCTCCTCTGCTCAGCCTGCGCTCTTTCGAGGTACGATTTCACCGTTTCGGCGACTAGCTGGATCTGACCTTCCCAGAACATCACCTGATCGTGCCTGGCATTTATATCCACGACTTCAAGACGGTCACCGACGACACCGGCGAATCCCTTTCGCGCATCGAATATGTTGTCTTCCGTGGAGAGTACAATCACCCGGCCTGGATAGAAGCTCAGTTTATAGGCCCTGCCGGCTCGAGTATAGATTGCGTCCAAATAAAAATTCACCAGAGACAGGGGAATAGGCTCGATACCAGTCAGGTAAAAGATCTCGCCCGCAAGCTTCTGAAGAAGATTCTGACCGGAGACCGCGATCTTCCAAGCAATCGCGCGACTCGACTTCGACGCCTTCGCCAACGCTTCCCTGCTCTTTTCCTTCAGCGTCTCCAGAATACAGATCAGCTTGTCTTGAGCACTGCGCGCTTCTGCAAGCTTGCGAATGTATCGATACAATCGATCAATCGAAAAATTGCTTCCCTGCGACGAGCTTGGAGCGCGCGAACTCAAGCGGCTCGAGACTTGCCTTTTGATTCTCGGATTGTTCGGATCCACCATGATCAGCAGTGCTACTTCCTGCGCTTGCTTGCGCAGCTGCTGTGCCATCTCAAAGGCCACAGTGCCCCCGACGCAAAAGCCTCCCAGAAAGTAAGGACCTTCCGATTGGACACTGCGTATTTCTTTTAAGTACTGAGCGGCCATATCATCAATTCGTTGGTAGCGGGCTTGTTTTCCGTCCCGGCTCTGGTGAAGGAACCCGTATAGCGGCTGATCCGGAGCCAGAAAACGGGGCAAAAACGCGTTGCTGTTCTCCCCATGAATCCAGAAGAAAGGCGGCTTCGATCCCTCGGCCTGAAGCGCGATAAGGAACGACCAAGGGCCTGCGCTCGGATATTTGTTTTTAACAGACTCGGTTCTGCTCGCCCGGTCTTCGGCTGGAGCGGCCGCGGCTGCCAATTCGGCGATCGTTTGGTTCTGTAAGATATGGGTGACGTCGATTTTAAAACCCGCCTTATTGGCCTTTGCTATTATCTGAGCGGCGGTTAACGAATCTCCGCCCAGCTCGAAAAAGTTGTCCTTGACGCCCACTTTCTCGAGCTTCAGAACGTCGGCCCAGACACCTGCCAGCTCTTCTTCAGCTGCGTTTCGGGGAGTTACGAAATCGGATTCCAGTTGCGATCTCTTCCGAACGGGAGCGGGAAGAGCTTCCCGGTCGAGTTTGCCATTGGGAGTCAGCGGCAGAGCATCCAAAAATATAAAGGCCGCCGGCACCATGTGCTCAGGGAGCTTTTGCCGCAAAAAATTTCGCAATTCAGGAATCGCGGGACTCGCTTCACGAGACGGGACAACACAAGCCAGAAGCCATTCCTCGCCGGGCATCGCCTGCGCCGCTCTGACAGCGCACTCACGCACCTGCGGGTGTTGCCCCAGCGCGGCTTCGATATCTCCTAACTCAATGCGAAAGTTGCGAATCTTGACCTGGTTATCGACGCGGCCGGCAAAGACGACGTCGCCGTTGGGCAAGTAACGGCCCAGATCTCCTGTCCTGTACAAACGGTCATCCTTCATGCCCGTGAAAGGATTGGTCAGGAATCGGGCTTGCGTCACGGCCTCGTCGGCGATGTATCCCTTCGCAAGATGAGGGCTGCGCACGTAGATCTCGCCGAGTTGTCCCACACCGGCCAATACTTTTTCATCGGTCAACACTAGGAGCTGCACCCCGTCGATGCCCCGGCCCAAGGGATATATTTCGTTGTCTCGGTTATCTTGCAGCTCCGCCTCCGGCGGAACGGGATAGTAACCCACCGCGCGCTGGGTTTCGGTCGTTCCATACGAAGCGATGCACATCACCTTTGGCGCCAAGCGGCGGAGCCGGCTCACATCGCCCCGAGACAACTTATCGCCGACAAAAAATGCGTAACGGAGCGATGGCATGCGACAGTCTGAAGCCGCCGTCCCGGTCAACAAACGCGCCATGGCGGGAGTCAGGTGAGCGAAGGTAATGCGCTCTTCCGCCATCCAGCGGGACAGTTCGGTCGTACCGATAATTTGAGGATCAGGAATACATAGAATCGCTCCGAGCCACAATGGAGTGAAAATATCTCTTTGTAGCGGGTCGTGTGAGAGGCCGGAAAGCATGCTGAAGCGATCTCCGGCCTCGAGTTTAAAGGTTCTTTCCTGCCAGGGCAGGAAATGAGACAACGGCCCGTGTCTGCCAAGAACGCCTTTGGGACGGCCCGTTGACCCCGAGGTAAAAGCGATGCAAGCCGCATCGTCGGCCTCCACCGCTACCGTCGTATCGTCGGCTGAATATTTGCCGAGAATTCGTTCGACCGCGGAGCCATCCCTGGGTATTTCCAGGCGGCATGGCATCGATGAGCTCGCTGCAAACTCCTCCAGCGCTTCGGGCAGCGCCCCGGCGGCCTCCATCTGCAGCCAGGCGCGGGGCCGCGCCGTCCGCAAACAATCCAGCAGGCGGGCTGCGGGATAAGCGGGGTCCAAAATGACAAAGGCCGCTCCCGCTTTGAGAATACCCAACACGGCGGCGACGAGCGGGGCGCTTCGATGGGCGTAGACAGCGACTATATCATGCGGCGCCACGCCATGAGCGCTTAAATAGTCGGCGATCCGGTTGCTGCGAGAATCGAGCTCTTGGTAAGTCCACTCTTCCAGCGGACCCACGATGGCGAGACGCTGCGGGAATCTCCGCGCATTTAAGGAAACCTGCGCCTGTACCGACCCTTTCCAATCCGAGTCTAGAGGTTGCGCAGGATTCGGTAAATTCCCTTCCATGTACGTTCACGCGGCATAATACTAAATTTGTGAAATGATTGCGCCCCCAAAAAACCGCGTATGCTCGCGGAGATCGGCGTCAAGGCCGAGAAGATTCGAGTTGTCGAGGGACCGAGCTGCAGCGGCGAGCGAGTGCGGTTTGCGCGGCGGGAGCGATCAATAAATCTTATTGACGCCATTAAGCTTGTCATAGTATTAAGGGCGGTCGATCAACTTAGGAGACCACCCCTATGTCTCAATGGACAAGGACAGCTTTGGCGCTAACCCTGCTGGTCCTCCTCTGCGGCTGCGGCGCGGCCAAACTCCCGTTTACCTACACCTATTCATCCCGAGAAACACCCGCGGGCAACGTCGTCGTCGCGCTCCAGAGTATCCGCGATAACCGGACTGACCGGGAAATCGATAAAATCTACGCCAATAGTCCCTCGAACGAGGTGAATACTATATTAAAGGAGGAAATTTCTGGAACGGGGCTGGTGAAAAGCGTCGTGGTAAAGGACTCTTCCGGAAGCGCGGACGATCTTCGCAGTTCGGGCGCGAATTTTCTCGTCATTCCCGTCTTAAAGGAGCTCAAGTGGGAAGTCCCCGGATACGACACGATTAAAACTCTGGCTTTCACTACGAGTTTCTTAACCGGAGGAGTCGGAGGTATGATTTACGGCAGTACCTCGACGGATGTCTATGGGATCGCCGAGCTTTCCGTTCGGATCGTCGATGTGAATTCTACGGACGTGCTCGATAAAGCGTATACCGCCCGTATCGAAGACCGTAAAGCCAAATTAGTTTGCGACACTCCCGGCACCAAGAGTGAAATGGTCGGACGCGCCCTCAAGGAAGCGGTAGATAAATTTCGCGCCGATTTCATCGCGTTCGTCCAAAACCACATCAAGAATTAATCCGGTAGCCCTCAGCCACTGGCGCCGGCCGGCGTTCGGCCAGGATCACGGAGATCGGCGTCAAGGCCGAGAAGATTCGAATTGGCGATGGACCGATCTGCAGCGGCGAGCGGGTGCGGTTTGCGCGGCGATAGAGCGGCGGAGCGAAAAGTCAAGATTCAAGACCTGACCCCGCATCTGCCCCAGATTTGGACTCGCAAGCTCAATCGTTCTTCGAAGGGGTTCAAGTAAAGGCGCAATGATCCCTGGAATCCGAATTCAAAACTCTACATTCAAAACTCAAAATTATTCGGCCGGGATGCTCCCCCGAGATCGGCGTCAAGCCCGAGAAGATTCGAATCGTCGAGGGACCGAGTTGCAGCGCTGTCGAGCGCGGTTTGCGCGACGGTAGAAGATTGTCAAGAATAGAAAGCCTGACCCCAAGCTTCACAGCAAGCGGAATTAGGGCATTGATTGTATTACAAATTATCGGTTGGAAACGAACTAACAGTTGTGGATAATGCGAGAGAGAAGAAGCCGATACAGGAGCAAATCATGAAGGAACTAGAGAACTCAAGGTCAGGCACAAACGTCACCGCTGCCCAAGAGTTTCTGCGCCAGCTTTGGGAGGAGCATGTGCGTCACGAGTTCGCAACCCACAACACCGAGGACACGCTCGCCACCATGGTCGAGGACGCTTACGTGAACCACATCCCGGTGCTGACTGGGGGTGTTGGCCGGGATGAGCTGCGGGAGTTCTACTCCAGGCGTTTCATTCCCCAGATGCCGCCCGACACGGAAATGACTCCCATCTCGCGAACCATCGGCAACGATCAACTGGTGGATGAAATGGTGTTTAAGTTTACCCATACCATCCGAATGGACTGGATGCTGCCGGGCATTGCTCCTACGGGGAAGCGGGTTGAGGTGCCGCTGGTCGCCATCGTTCGATTCCGGGAGGGCAAGTTGGCGCACGAGCACATTTACTGGGACCAAGCTTCCGTGCTGGTTCAACTCGGGTTGCTCGATGTCGGCACCCTGCCCGTCGC
>DATDFN010000337.1:0-10762 GCA_036522615.1 Binatia bacterium
TCGTGCTCTTCGAGGTCGGCCTCGGCGTGCACGCGGAAATAGACGATCTTCTCCTCGGGGATTTTGTACGCCTGTCGCAGAGCCTTGCCGAAGAATTTCGCCCAGTGGCCGACCGCCTCCTCGACGCAGAACGACGCCCACCACTCGGCCATCGTGCCCTCGTAGAGCACGCCGCGGTAGTATTCGAGAAACGCGCGGCACTCCGGCAGCATCTCGTACTCGATCATCTCGTCGTCGGTGAGGCCGAAGTTCCGCCCCTGCTCGAGCACGATGCGGATGTGCCCGGGGGGCGTCGGATGGATCATCTCGTCGGCGACGTGATTGGCGAAGTGCTTTTGCAATTCCGGATGGCGCTTGAAGAACGGCAGGTGGCGCTGATAGGCGACGCCGTGGAAGTTGTTGATCTCGGCGACGAAGCCGTACCAATTCTGCCAGAAGACCTTGATCGCCTCCATCGGCAGCGTGCCCTTGGCGAGCTCCGAGTGAAAGCGGCCCTTGAAGAGCCATTTGTCCGCGATGCCCATCAAGAATTCCTTGAGGTCGGCGACCGCCGCCTCCGCTTCCTTGGGGCTCAATTTTTTTCCCGTGTAATCTTTGCCTTTGCTTGCCGACATGGATGCTCCTTTTCACGGCGCGAGCGCGCCGGGATTCAAAATATTGTTCGGATCGATCATCTGCTTGATCTCTTTGACGACGTCGTAGAGATTCTTGAGCCGCTCGTAAGGGTACGGCCCTTTGGTGCTGAGCGTCGGCGCGGTCCAGACGACGCCGCGCTGGTTGCTGAATTCCATGACCTTGCCCATCCACTTGCGCAGCTTGCCGACGTCCTCTTCGTCGTACGGATTATAAAAAACGAAATACTCCTCTTTCATCGCGAGGTCGCGCGTGACGTAGCTGTCGTGCTGCGGCGAGTGCTCGGGATTCCACAGGCCCGCGTCGCGCTTCGCCGCCTCGTCGAGGTCGTACATCTCTTTTAAAAACGCAATGGGATACATCTTCGATGTCACGGCGAACATGCCGCTATGGCGCACGACCGAGCTGCACCAGCCGTCGGGCCCCATGACGTGCCAGTCGGGCCAGCCGTGCAGGCCGTATTCCTGCGCCTTAGCGCCCATCGTCTTCTCGGCGATCTCCTTCACCTCGACGCCGCCGTTGGCTTCGTAAATTTTGCGCATCCGCTTCTCTTTGTACGCGAGCTCTTCCGCGTCGCGCGCGAACAGCATCGTCTTCAAAAAAAACCAGGCGTCCTCGGGAACCTTCGCTTTGTCGACCAGCCCCTCCTCCATCGGCCAGTGGTATTGCCAACGGTCGACGAAGTGGATGTCGTAGACGACCTCGCCTTTGACGAGCTCGGTCATCGAATTCATCACGCCGTCCATCTGGTCGCGGCGGAAGGTGTAGCAGTAGTCGTGCAGCCACTCGCGCTTTCCCTCGATCGCGCGAAGGCAGACCTTGCTGATGATGCCGAGCGAGCCCGCGGCGAGCGTGAACATGCCGAGCAGGTCGGGCAAGTGAATCCATTTTTGAAACGGGCCGAAGGTCGTCCCCTGATTGGCGAGCGCGCCGAGACGCAGCGTTTCGCCGTTCGGCAGCACGACTTCCAGGCCGAGCACCATATCGGCGATCCAGCCGTAGCGCGTCATGCCGTAGCCGATGCCGCCTTTATTGATCATCGCGCCGATCACGACCGCGGGGCCGTAGGTGCCGTAGTTGGGCAGCATGAGGCCGTGCTGTCTCAGCGCGTGATGGATCGCGTAGACGCTTGCGCCGCCTTCGGCGATCACGTACTGCTGCTTGGCATTGACTTCGACGATCTTGTCCATGCCGAGCATGTCGAAGAGGATGCCGCCCTTCAGCGGCGAGCTGATCCCCATGCCGACGCCGCCCTTGGCGACGATCGGGATTTTATTCTCGTTCGCGAAGGCGAGCAGCTTCGATAAAGGATTGTTGCCCGCGGCGTCGGACTCGACGCGCACGATCACGTCGGGCAGCGCCTTGTAGGCGCCGTAGGCGAGCGAGTGCTGGTAGTTGATCTTGTCGATCGGGTTGGTCGAGACGAAGCGCGGGCCGACGATCTCCTGGAGCTTCGCGACGATCTGATCCAAATTCAGCATGGTAGTGAGCAGTGAGGAGTGGGCAGTGAGGAGTGGAAGAAAAAGCGAAACAATCGATTGCGCTCCCTCTCCTCACTGACTCACTGCTCACTCCTCACTAAAATTGCAGGTGGCCGCCGCCGGTGACCAAAATATTGCTGCCGGTCAGCATATCGCTTTCGTCGCTCGCGAGAAAGGCGATGCTGCCGGCGATATCTTCGGGATAGAGATGCTTCTGCAGCGGCCGGGCCATGCGCGCCTTTTCCTTGTAAGTCTCGGGCATGACGGTCGAAGCCTCGGTCAACGTAAAGGCCGGCGTGACGATGTTGACCGCAATGCCCGAAGGGCCGAGCTCGATCGCGAGCGTGTTCGCCATCGACTCGAGCGCGGCTTTCGCCGCGGCATAGGCACCCATGCGCGGCAGCGGCTGCTGCGCGAGCCGCGTGCTGACGACGATGATCTTGCCTTTTTTCTTCTCGATCATGCCGGGCGCGAAGACCTGCGCGCAGTTATGGAGCGCGGCGAGCTCTTTGGTCAACGCCTCTTCGAGCCCTTTCCACGAAAGTTGCAGTATCGGCGCGATCTCGAACGGAAAGAAGGCATTGTTGACGAGAATATCAACGGCGCCGAAATTTTCCGCGACGGCTTTCGCCATGCGCTCCACCTGATCGCGCTCGGTCACGTCCGCCTGCCACACCATGCCGCTTGCATGCTCGGTTTCGACCGCCTTGAGGACTTCCAGCGCCTGGTTGCGGCTCTTGAGATAATTGATGACGACCGACGCGCCGCACTGTGCGAGGCGCTTCGCCGCGGCCGCGCCGATGCCGCGGCTCGCGCCGGTGATCAAAACGACTTTGCCTTCTAAGGAACGGCGCGCGCTGGATTCCATGGATGACTGCGGTTAGACGCGAGCTTTTGAACTATTCACTGCTTCAAACGATGAGTGCTTCGACAGGCTCAGCACGAACGGAAAATATTTACGGATTCTTGCCGAATCCGTTCGCCCTGAGCACGTCGAAGGGCTCCGAATCATCAGAAAGTCGGAACTGTTAACTAGATCGCGACCGCGTCTTCCGCCGCGCCTTTTTCGTACTTGGCGGCGTTCTCCTTGAACGAGAGAAACTTCTGGCGCACGTAAGGCGAGCTGTAGCCGTTGAGAATACGCTCGATCCTGCCCGGCTTGCTGTAAAACGCCTGGAACGCCCAGCCGGTCAGCTCGCCGAGCTGCTGCCGCGTCAGATGCTTGGTGGGCATGACGCAGTGCTCGAGATCGTAGAGGCTCAAATCCTCGATCTCGATCATCGCCTCCTTGGTCGCGCGCTTGTAGATCGGCGAGCCGGGGATCGGGTTCAATAGCTGGATCATGACGATGTCGGGGTCGATCTCGTCCACCGCCTTGAAGCGCTGGCGGATCTTCGCCTCGTCGTCGTCCCAGAAGCCGTTGAGATAAGTGCAGACGGTGGAGATGTCGTTCTTGCGCAGCAAGGCGATGAGGTCTTTCAATTCCTTGACGCCGACCTTCATCGGCCCTTTGTGCGCCTCGGCGATCTCCTCATCGGTGCCGCCGTCGACACCGATCAGCGTCTGGTACAGCCCGACCTTGCGCAGCCGCGGAATAAGATCGGCGTCGCGGATGAAGTTCTGCGCCCGGCTCAGAATGAACCAGCTCATGTCGAGCTTTTTCTTTTCCAATTCCTCCACCAGCTCGACCATTTTGCCGCGGTCGGAGTTGAAGTCGTCGTCCATGAAGGTGAGGGCCTTAACGCCGTATTGCTTGTTGAGGATCTCCATCTCCTCGGCGACTTTCTTGCCGCCGCGCGTCCGATGGGAACTGAAGTCGCGCGGGCTGCGCGGGTCGACGAGCCACCATTCGTAGCAGAAATGGCAGGCGCCCTCGCAGCCGCGCGAGGTGACGGACTCGTTGTAGTTCGGCAGCACGGAATAGCCGCAGTACTTCTCCATCGGAAAGAGGTCGTAAGCCGGCATCGGCAGCTCGTCGAGGTTCGTGATGAGCGGCCGGCGCGGCGTGAGCTTGACGTCGCCGTTGCGGTAGCACAGGCCCGGCACGTCGGCGGCTTTCGGCGCTGATGTTTTCAGCTGCTCCAGCAGCTCCCACATCGTGTACTCGCAGTCGCCGAAGACGCTCACGAGCGCGTAGTCGAGCTGCGGGTTCTCGCGCATGATCTTCTCGGGCACGGCGGTGTACATGAGGCCGCCGCCCACGGTGACGATCTTGGGATCGAATTCCTTGATGCGCGTCATCGCCGCGTGGAACCGGTTGAGCTGCGCGGCGCCGCCCCCGGCGGCGATCATGCCGCCGAAAAAGACCAC
Source organism: Binatia bacterium (assembly GCA_036522615.1). Lineage (GTDB taxonomy): Bacteria > Desulfobacterota > Binatia > UBA9968 > UBA9968 > JAJPJQ01. Next base: position 4,425 of record DATDFN010000337.1, read on the forward strand.
GTCGGGCCGGCGGCGCTTGACCTCCTCCATCATCTGCTCGTCGCTGAGACCCAGCGCCCGGCAGTCGAGGACCTCGACGTCGGCGGCCTTTTTCTCGCGAATAAACGCGGCAAGCTGCGCGTGCAGCGGGTTGGCCGCCAAATGACGATCCCCCCAAGGGGCCCAATTGCCCATGGGCGGCGTGATGAAGAGAAGCTTCATGTTTGATTCTCCTAAAAAGAGGCGGAAATGTTACATAATAAAATAGTTAATACCTTAACGATTGTCAAGACTTTGGCGGATGGACGGGCGTTTGACACTGCCGTGGCGCCTGCAGGAAAGTCAGGAAATGCATCCGCTCTTGACCGCGCTTTCTCCGGTCGTTCCGGTGTTCGTGCTGACCGCCGTCGGCTATGTCTTTGCCCGCTACCGGAAGATCAGCCTAGAGCCGATCACCGAATACGTCATTTACCTGGGCGCGCCGGCGCTCGTTTTCACCTCGCTCGCGACCAAACCGCTCTATGCCGCGGACATCGCCGTCGTAACGGCCGCGGCGCTTGCGATCCTCGCGTTGGTGGGCCTGCTGATCTTTCTCTATGCGCTCGCCACCGGCTTCTCATCGCCGGGCTTCACGCTGCCGGTTCTGTTTATGAATGCCGGCAACATGGGTATCCCGCTGACGCTGTTCGCCTTCGGCGAGGCCGGTCTCCAGCGCGGCACGCTGTTTTACGTCGTGATCACGCTGGTGCACAACACGCTCGGAATTTTTCTTCTCGGCGGCGGCAGCGGCGCGGGCGAGATTTTTCGTCTGCCGCTGATTTATGCTGCGGTCGCCGGGCTCGTATGCAATCTTTTCCAGCTGAAAATGCCCGACCCGGTCTTCCAGTCGCTTTCCGCGCTCGGGCTGTCGGTCATCCCGCTGATGCTCGTGAGCCTCGGCTACCGCCTCTATTCGATTGGGTCGCTCACTCTTGGCCATTCGCTCGCCGGCGCGGCGATCCGCGTCGGCGGCGGCTTCGCCGCGGCGTATCTCTTCACCGAGCTGCTTGGCATCGATGGCGTCAACCGGCAGGTGGTGATCCTCTACGGCTCTCTGCCGTCGGCGGTGATCAACTTCATGCTGACGGAAAAGTACGGCCGCGATCCCGAGCTCGCGGCCTCGATCATTTTTTTCTCGACGGTTTTGTGCCTTGTGAGCGTGCCGTTCGTCATCTGGTTCTTGCGCGGCGCGTGAAACATCTTGACAAGTTCCGATCTCCGATATATTTCTCCTTTCGCTTTAGGCTCCAGGGAAGTCCGGTGCGAATCCGGCGCGGTCCCGCCACTGTAAGGGCGCCGAAAGCCGCAAGCTCAAGCCACTGTCCGTAAGGATGGGAAGGCGCGGCGAGTAGAATAAGCCCAAGCCAGGAGACCTGCCTAAAAGCTTTTCAACCGGCCTCTCCGGGAGAGAGAGAAAGGTTCCATCGTTTTTTTCTCTTGGTTCCCTTTTTTCGCGAGGCCGCCGCGGTCATCGATGAGAACGGCTTCGTTTTTTTGCATCTCCGCCGCGCTGCACGCGGCCGCGCTCGCGTATCCAGCGCTGCGTAGCGCGCCGGAAAAGACGACGCCGGTTGTCGTGAGCATCGTGGAGGGTGAAGCCGGCGGTGGTGGCGAAAGTCCATCGCCATCTGCAAGGCCTGGGGACGGAATAAGGCCGTCGCAAAAGCAGCTGAAGCGTGTGTCGTCGCAAAACGCGGCCCCGCCGCGCGCCGCGGAATCGGTGGTCGCAGAAGCGCCGAAGGCGACGGAACCCGCGGCGCTCGCCGCTCCGGCCGAGGCCGTCGCGCTGCCGGTCGTCGAGACGCAGGCGCAAAGCGTAATTGGCGTTCCGATCCGCGAGAGCGCCGTTACCGTCGCGCTCGAAAGCGGCGCCGCATCGTCCGGCGGGATCGCGGCGAGCGGTTCTATCGCTGCATTTGACTCGATCGGTTCCGGCGGTGGAAGTGGCATCGGCTCCGGCAGCGGCGGTGGCTCGGGAAGCGGTTCGGGCGGAGGCGCCGGCGATGGAAGCGGCAACGGCGGTGTGGCCGGTCGGTTCGTTCAGGCGAGCTACGCTCAATGCCCGCGCGCCGACTATCCGGAAGCAGCAAAGCGTGAAGGCCGGGAAGGAAAGGTTATGCTCTTAGTTATCGTCGACGAGGAGGGTAGGCCGAAGTCGTCGCGGGTCTTTGAAAGTTCAGGCGTCGCATCGCTCGACCGCGCCGCCGTCGACAATGTCCAGCAGCGATGCCGTTTTCATCCGGCGAGGCGCGGAGACAAGCGAGTCGAGACGGCGATCAAGGTTCCCGTCGAGTTTCGCCTGGCGGATTCGAAAGTCCGTTAATAAGGAGGCGCACAGAGGATCGTCTTATCAACGCGCGGACGGAAGCAAGGGAAAGGGGTGAAAAGCCCCTGCTGCCCCGCAACTGTAAGGGTGAACTTCTCGCCTGAGCGAAAAGCTCGGCCACTGTCTTAAACGACGGGAAGGCGGCGAGAAGCGACAGAGATAGAGACAGAAAATCCGATCTGTCTCTGTCCCAAATCTCTGTCAGCTCCCGAGCCAGGAGACCTATCCGGCCGTTCAACCATTCCCTCTCGCGGGAGAGAAGGAGGAATCATGTTTTTCCTGGTCTTTTTAGTTTCCGTTCTGATATCCGGGTTCGCCGCAGCGGCAAACGCCGTCGAGGTGGAGACCTTGCCGCCGCTCGTTACCATCTCGACGCGCGTCGACACGCCGGAGGCGAACGTCGCCAATTCCGTCACCGTCATCGACGATAAAAAAATCGAGGCGCGACGCGCCGAGAGCGTCTTGGAAATGCTGCGCGACGTTCCCGGCGTCGACGTCGTGCAGAACGGCTCGCGCGGCAACACCGCGTCGGTCTTCATTCGCGGCTCGGAGTCGGATCAGGTCTTGGTTTTGGTCGACGGCGTCGAGGTCAACAGCACGACCCTCGGGCAATTCGACTTCGCGCATCTGACGACCGAGAACATCGACCGCATCGAGGTGCTGCGCGGCGCCGGCGGCACGCTCTACGGCTCACAGGCGATCGGCGGCGTGATCAACATCATCACCAAAAAGGGCGGCGGACCGCCGTCGCTCACGGTCTCGGCTGCGGGCGGCAACGGCTATACGCAGCGCCAGGCGGCGGCGCTGCGCGGCACGCAGGATCGGCTGGACTACTCGCTCAGCGTCGCGCATCTTCAGAGCGACGGGTTCCGCCAGTTCAACGATGCGTATAAGAATCTCGCGGCCTCCGCCCGGCTCGACTACCGAGCGCTCGACGACGCGACGCTGCGCGGCATCTTTCATTTCACGCAGACCGACGTCGGACTCTTCAACAGCAACAACTTCGTCCACGGCAATCCGGGCGATCCCAACGCGCGCGAAGCGCGGACGGAATATCTCGGCAAGCTCGAATGGGAGCAGAAGATTTTTCCTAACTGGGACTACCGCATCGCGGGATCGATCTTCAAGGAGTTGATCCTCGACAGCGACAATGTGGACTCGTGCACGTTTTTCGGCTTCCCTTGCGACTCGAAATCGCGCGACCGCTTCCGTCCGCGCATTTTGACCGGCGAGTTTCAGACCAACTACCGGCCATGGGAGTGGAACACGACGACGTTCGGGATCGAGTACAAGCTCCGCAGCGCGACGACGACCGGCGGCATCGATAAAGCGGTCCGGAACCTCGCCTACTATCTCCAGGAGCAGTTCCAGCTTTTCGACAAACGCCTGACGATCATTCCCGGCATCCGCCTCGACGACAACCAGAGCTTCGGGCGCGCCTGGACGCCGTCGTTCGCGTCGGCGTATTTATTCAGAGACACCGGAACGAAGCTGCGGGCGAGCTACGCGAAAGGCTTCAAGGCGCCGACGCTCAACGAGCTGTTTTTTCCGCCGGCGTTCGGCTGCCCCGCGTTCGGCAACCCCGATCTAAAGCCCGAAAGGAGCTGGGAGCTGAACGCCGGCGTCGACCAGACGCTGTTCGCGGATCGGGTGAAAATCTCCGGCACTTACTTTCATCGGGAAGTAAAGGATATGATCGAGGGCAGGCCGATCCCCGACGATCCCTTCGGCTGCTTCCGCGCTTTTAACGTCGGGCGCGCGCGCTTCGACGGCGTCGAGTGGAGCCTCGCGTGGAAAATTCTCTCGTTTCTCGGGTTCAACGCAAACTATACCTATCTCGACTGGGACACGGAGACCGGCACGCTGCCGCGCCGCCCGCGCCATCGCGGCAGCGTCGGCTTCGACTATAACTACGAGGCGTTCGAGGCGAATCTCACGTCGCTCATTGTCGGCGGGCGCGACGATTTCCACGCGTCGAAGTTCACCAACATTCATATGCCCGCGTACGGCCGCGTCGATCTCGCCGCCGCGTACCGTCTGCCGGTGAACTTCGATCTGGTCAAAACGCTCGCGCTGTTTTTTAAAGCGGAGAATCTGTTCAGCCGGCGCTACGAAGAGGCGAACGGCTTTCGCGCGCGGCCGTTCAATTTTCTAATCGGCTTACAAGGTGTATTTGGGAAGAAGTAAAATGGCATCGCGTATCGTCCTTGTTACCGGCGGCGCGCGCTCGGGAAAGAGCCGCTACGCCGAGGAGCGCGCACGGGAGATCGGCGCGCGGCTGCTCTATGTCGCTACGGCGGAGGCCGGCGACGAGGAGATGGCGCGGCGCATCGCGGCGCACCGCGCGTGCCGCGGCGCCGAGTGGACGACGATCGAGGCGCCGATCGACATCGCGAATGCGCTCGGCAAGATCAATGGGCGCTTCGATGCCGCGGTGGTCGACTGCGTCACGCTCTGGCTCAGCAATCTCATGGCGCGCGGCGGCGGCATTTACGTCGAGCGCGCCGTCGAAGAGTTCATCGCCGCCGCGCGATCGTTCGACGCGCCGCTCTTCATCGTCACCAACGAAGTCGGCGCCGGCATCGTGCCGGACAACCCGCTCGCGCGCGCGTTTCGCGATCTCGCCGGCCGAACCAACCAGCGGCTCGCCGCGGCCGCCGAGGAAGTGGTGCTGATGGTCGCCGGCCTGCCGCTGTTCGTGAAAGGAGAGCGCGCATGCGATTAGGGGAAGCGGTCGCGCGTATCGCGCCGCTCGATGCTTTAGCTGGTGCCGAAGCGCAGAGGCGGCTCGACAGTCTCACCAAGCCGCCGGGCAGCCTGGGGCGCCTCGAAGAGGTGGCGCGCCGCGTCGCGACCATTCAGGGCATGGTCCCGCCGAACATCGGCCGGAAGCGGATATTCGTCTTCGCCGCGGATCACGGCGTCACGGCCGAAGGCGTCAGCGCCTATCCGCAAGCCGTCACGGCGCAGATGACGTACAACTTTCTCTCCGGCGGCGCGGCGATCAACGTCCTCGCGCGCGCGTTCGGCGTCGAGCTCGAAATCGTCGACGCGGGAGTCGCGCACGATTTCCCGCCCGAGCTGAATCTCCGCGCGCTTAAGATCAGGCGCGGCACGGATAATTTCGCGCGCGGCCCGGCGATGACGCGCGCCGAGGCCGAAGCCTCGGTCGAAGCGGGCATCCGCTGTGTCGAAGAGGCGGTGGCGAAAGAACAACCATTTCTCCTCGGTGTCGGCGAGATGGGCATCGGCAACACGACGAGCGCGGCGGCGATCCTATGCGCGCTGACCGGCGCGGCGCCGCGCGAAGCAGCCGGCAGCGGGGCCGGCGTCGACGCGGCAGGCTGGGCGCGCAAGGTCACGGCGATAGAAAAGGGGCTCGCGGTCAATCGCCCGGATCCGAAAGACTCCATCGACGTTCTCGCGAATGTCGGCGGGCTCGAGATCGGCGCGATGACCGGCGCGATTGTCGGCGCCGCCGCTTTGCGCATACCGCTCGTGCTCGACGGTTTCATCGCCGGAGCGGCGGCGCTGCTGGCGCGCGGACTTTGTCCGGGCGTGATCGATTTTCTTTTCGCCGCGCACCTCTCGGCGGAAAAAGGACATCGCGCGCTGCTGCATGAGCTCGGCCTGGTTCCGCTGCTCGACCTCGGCATGCGCTTGGGCGAGGGAACCGGCGCGTGTCTCGCGATGGGAGTCATCGAGGCGGCGGCGAAAGTGATGCGCGAGATGGCGACTTTCGAGTCCGCCGGCATCGCGGGAAAAATCGCATGAGCGATTTTCTCGCCGCGCTCCAGTTCCTGACGATTTTTCCCTGGCCGCGCCGCGCCGAGCGCGCGCCCGACGAGATCGGCCGCGGCGCCGTCTTCTTTCCGTTGATCGGCTTCATCTTGGGCGCGCTGCTCGTCCTTGCCGATTGGCTCGTCAGGCCGTACCTTTCGCCCGCGCTCACCGCCGTTACGCTCGCAACCCTGCTTGCCGTCTTGAGTCGCGG
>DATDFN010000338.1:0-3313 GCA_036522615.1 Binatia bacterium
GGCGGGCGCGCGCGTCGTGCTCGCCGAGCGGTACGGCTTTCTCGGCGGCAACGCGACCGCGGCGCTGGTCATGCCGCTGATGTCGTTTCACACGCAGCACCCGCGCGCTGAAAAAAAGGGCTCGACCACGCTCTTTCCGACCGACCATGGGCGCGGCGAGCCGGTGATCGCGGGCGCCCTCACGAAATTGCTCGACCGCCTGGTGAAAGCCGGGGGCGCGATCGCGCCGTCGATGAAGACCGGCTACGTCGTGCCTTTCGACCCGGAAATTCTGAAGCTCGTCGCGCTCGATCTGCTCGACGAGGCGGGGGTGCGATACCTCTTTCACGCGTTCGCGAGCGAAGTGATCGGCGAGCGTGTCGTCAAAGGCGTCGTCTTCGAGACGAAGTCGGGGCCGATTCTGATCCGCGCGCGCGCCGTCGTCGACGCGACCGGCGACGGCGATATCGCCGCGTACGCGGGCGCGCCGTACACCGTCGGCCGCGAGGAGGACGGGTTGGTCCAGCCGATGACGCTCATGTTCCGCATGACCGAATTCGACCGCGCGGCCTTCGACGCGTACGTCAAGGCGCATCCCGGCGAATGGCGCGGCGTGCACGGATTATGGGATCTGGTGCGCCGCGCCACGGCGGAAGGAAAGCTCCATCTTCCGCGCGAGGACATCTTGTTTTTCGCGACGCCGCACGAGCGCGAAGTGAGCGTCAACAGCACGCGCGCCAATCGCGTGCTCGGCACCGACGTCTGGGACTGGTCGTGCGCGGAATGGGAGAGCCGGCGCCAGATGCGCGAGATCGCCGCCTTTTTGCGCGAGTACGTGCCGGGCTTCGACAAATCCTATATCGTTCAGAGCGGCGTACATATCGGCGTGCGCGAGACGCGGCGGATTCGCGGCGACTACGAGCTCACCGTCGACGACATTCTCAACGCGCGGAAATTTCCCGACGTCATCGCGCGCAGCAGCTATCCCGTCGACATCCACAATCCCGAAGGAAGCGGAACGACGCTGAAGCGGCTCCCGCCGGGCGAAGCGTACGATATCCCGCTCCGCTGCCTGCTGCCGCAAAAGGTCGAAAATCTCCTCGTCGCCGGCCGCTGCATCTCCGGCACGCACGAGGCGCATTCTTCCTATCGCGTCATGCCGGTGTCGATGGCGACGGGGCATGCGGCGGGCGTTTGCGCCCTGCTCGCGGTGCGCCGCGAAAAGCCGCCGCGGGCCGTCCCGGTCGCCGAGGTTCAGGAAGAATTGATTCGGCAGGGCGCGATCCTCGGCGACAGCGCCGGAGCGCGCCCGCAAAAATAAAATTATCGCTTCGCGGGCGCGATGACGTGCAGCGCCGCCGTGTCGAACGATGCGCTGAGCGCGTCGCCTTCGCGAACGCCGAGCGACTCGAATGCGGCGCGCGGCGCGAGAGCGCTCAGCGGACCCGCCCGCGAGTCGAGTAGGAGCCGGTAGTGCGGCGTCGACGGGATGATTTTGACGACGGTGACGGCGAGGCGGTTGCATGTCGTCCCGCAGGCGCCGCTCTCGCGGCTCAAGCGGATGTCTTCCGGCCGCAGACAGAGAACGACCGGTGTCCCGGGCAAAAAATCGCCGATCGCTTCCGCGACACCGCCGTCGAAGCGGACCCGTGTGACGCCGTCGCGGCACGCTTCCACGACCCCGCGAATTCCCGTCTCCGCGCCGACGATCTCGGCGACTTTCTCGTCGACGGGCCGGGTGAAGACCTCCGCGCCGGCGCCCAATTGCAGCAGCTTCCCCCCGCTTAAAACGCCGATGCGTGTGCCGAGCATGAACGCTTCGTGGCGGTCGTGCGTGACGAAGACCGCCGTCACGGCGGTCTGACGCAAGATGTCGCGGAGATCGACGAGCAGCGATTCGCGCGTGGACGGGTCGAGCGACGAGAACGGCTCGTCGAGGAGCAGCAACTCCGGATCGAGCGCCAGCGCGCGCGCCAGGCTCGTCCGCTGCAGCTCGCCGCCCGACAGCGTGCGCGCGCGACGCTCCGCGAGATGGGCGATGCCGAGGCGCTCGAGCCACGGGAGCACGCGGCGGCGAATCTCCGTCCGGTCGAGCCGGCGGATCTTCAGCCCCAGAGCCGCGTTGGCGTAAACGGAAGCGTTCAACAGCAGCGGTTCCTGAAGAACGCTCGCCATCCGCCGCCGCATGACGAGCGTGTTGGAGCCGTTCGCGCGATCGCCGCGAAAATGGATCGCGCCCGCGCTCGGCGTCTGGAGCAGGCCCATGACGCGCAGCAGGGTCGATTTTCCCGCGCCGTTCGGTCCGATAAGTGCGAGCGTCTCGCCGTGGAATATCTCCAGCCGGGGGACCTCGAAGACCGTCGTCCGCCCGTGCCGGACCACGATATCGGAGAGCGTCAGGAGGGCTTCGGCCATCGGGTAAGCTGCCGCTGCTGGATGTGCGTGAGAATGAAATTGATCGCGAAGCTGAGCGCGAGCAGGATGAGACTGAGCGCGATGGCGAGATCGAAGTTGCCTCTGGCGGTTTCCAGCACCGTCGCGGTCGTGAGCACGCGCGTCTGGCCCCGGATGTTGCCGCCGACCATCATCGACGCTCCGACCTCCGAGATGATGCCGCCGAAGCCCGCCATGACCGCGGCGAGGAGCGGCAGCCGCGCCTCTTTGCACAAGAGCCACAGCGTCTGCGCCCGCGACGCGCCGATCCCGGCGAGCTGGAGGCCGAGATTCGGATTCAGCGTCTGGAAGCTCGTCAGCGTTAGGCCGGCGACGATCGGAAAGGCGATCACCACCTGCGCGATGATGATCGCTGTGGGCGTGTAGATGATGTCGAGAAATCCGAGCGGGCCGCTGCGCCAGAGAAAAATCGAGACGAAGAGCCCGACGACGACCGGCGGGAGCCCCATGCCGGTATTGACCAGCGCCACCGCGAGCGCGCGGCCGGGGAAGCGGCTCATCGCGAGCAGGATGCCGAGCGGCATGCCGAGGAGCAGCGAGATGATCGTCGCGAGGCCTGAAATTTCGAGCGACAGCCACGTTATCGCCCAGACTTCCGCGTCGCCTTTGAAGACGAGCGTGAAGGCCGTGGCAACGCCGTTCCAGATGAGGTCCATTTTTATTTCAACCCGCGCGCCGCCATTTGCTTGCAGCTTTCATCGCGATACTCCTTATCACACGAATGTAACGGCGCAAATTGCCGGTGCGGCGGTTGACGGGCCCCGGCGGGCGGCGTATCTATCCAAGAACGAATCCGCACCGCTGGAGGCCGTATGTCGAAAGCCGTTAAGTTGCTGCTGGCCATTTTATTTCTGATCGGCCCGCTGCTGCCGCCCCCCGC
>DATDFN010000339.1:0-2845 GCA_036522615.1 Binatia bacterium
TTGAAGCAGGTCGTCTACGCCCGGATCTCTAATACTAGCTTGGACGTTACGACTACCCTGACTCTCGCTAACGATGCAGAATTCAATGATGTCATAGCCACATTGCAAATGAAGGATTATTTCGATACGGGCCCTTCAACGGGTGCGTTTTCGTTCGTTCAGGATGAGGGTGGCAATTTCGGTGTTTTCGTGGGCTCATTCAAAGAAAAAGCAGACGTGGTCACGAGCTTTACGGGAACCCTTACTGAGATATTTGCCGACGGCAGCTTCGCAATCATAACCCTCAAGGCTAAACCGTTAAAATGATCGGTAGAAGATCGAGCATCGTCAAGGCAGCCTTCCAAGCCTCGAAAAGAGAAAAAGGACATGTCCTGTAAAGCCATTTTTTTTGGAATAATGCTGCTTTTCGCGATACCGGCAGTATCGTCGGCTCAGGTGATATTCCAGGCGACCATTTCGGGTACCGAGTTTTGTCATAGCCAAATAAACAAATTCAAGAACACGGTCTTCATCACATTTACTCTCGACCACATGCTCATTGCCGCCGATTCGCAATTCCAAAATGGCATCGCCGCCATGAAACAATTCAACGATTTTTCGACCAGCACCAAAGCGGGGGCGTTTGCGTTCACGCAGGACGACGAGGACGGCTTTGGTGCGTTCACAGGTGCATTCACAAATAACAGCATGGGCCAGGTAGGGGGCTTCACTGGAACCCTGACTGAAATATTTGCAGACGGCTGCTTCGAAACCGTAACGATCAAAGCTAAAGCGCTTAAATAGAGTGTAAGATCGGCACTCCTCCCCAAGCACCTGCCCACTTTCGGCTGGAATGGCTAACTCATGAAAAAATCCACCTACAAAGGCCACGCGGTCGAGCTCGACTCGCACCAGCTCAAGCGCGGCGGCTGGGTCGCGCGCGCCACCGTCGTCGTCGAGGACGCCGGGCGCACCAAGCGCATCCCGATCTTCGGGCGCCGCCAGGCGAGCTTCGACACGCGCCGCGAGGCCGACGGCTACGCGCTGGAACTGGCGAAATTATGGATCGAAGGGAAACTCTGGGGCGCGAACGGGCACGGATAAAAATGAATAGTGTTGAATTATGAATGTTGAGTTTTGAGTTAATTCGGTCCGAAATTCAAAACTCAAAATTTAAAACTCAAAACTATTCTGTGCTTGTCTCGGCGGCCGCGCCTCTGCCGGCTATTCTCCCGCCCACGAAGCATTCGGTGATGTTCCCCGCCTCGAGATAGAGATGGCCGAAGATCGAGCTGATGTCGCCGGCGGCGTAGAGGCGCGGGATCGGTTTTCCCAACGCGTCGACCACGCGCTGGCGCGCGTCGTGGACCGGGCCGCCCTGCGTGTTAGAGACGATCGGCCACGCGTCCATGGCATAGAACGGCGGCTCGGCGATCGGCATCATGGTCCCGGGCGGCCGCTTGTAATCGTCGTCCTTGGTCGCCCCGCACTGCGTGTTCCAGCGCGAGACCGTCGCCGCGAGGACGCGCGGATCGATTTTTATCTGCGCGCTTAATTCTTCGATGCTCGCGGCTTTTTTAATCCAGCCCTTTTCGATCTCCGCGAGGTTGTCCGCGCTCCATCGGTAGTGATAGCGCTCGTCGTTGACGATGACCATCGCCAACGGTCCGAGCTTTCTGCCTTCTTCATCGAAGATCAGGTGGCACGGGATGCGCGGGAACTCCTGGAGATCCGGATCGTAATATTCCAGCGGCCGCGCGCCGGTGTCCTGCGGCGCCGGCGGATACTCGTCCATAAAGCGCTGGCCGAAGCGGTCGACGGCGATCCAGATCATTTTTCGCTTGTCGTTGCGCGGTCCCGCCCAGACGTGGCGGATCGCGAAGGGAAATTCCGGGTACTTGAAGCCGTAACCGCCGTGGAAGTGCCACATGTGCCAGAGCGCGGCGCCGGCTTTCTGCGCCATGAGGATGCCGTCGCCGGTGTTGCCGAGATAAACCGGATAGACCGGCTGCGCCTGGAAGTACTGCAGCTTCATTTCCGGATTATTTTCGAATCCGCCCGAGCAGAGGACGACGGCCTTCCGCGCTTTGACGGCGAGCGGCCTGCCCGATCGCTCGGCGAGCACTCCGAGGACTTCGCCCTCCGTGCCGGTCATAAGACTCTTCGCCGGCGTGGAGAGCGACACTTCGATCTTCCGCGCGGCGACATTGTCGACGACCATCTTGAACAGCCGCGCGCCGCCGCGCAGCCCCTTCGCCCAGGGAAAAGCGTCGTAGGCGGGAAAGTCTTTGAGCTTGATGGAATCCATGTCGTTGGTGCCGGGAAACGGATAGGTCCCGTGGCCGCGCACCTCGCTCTGCGACGGCTCCGTGCCGCTGACTTTAGCCAGCTCCGTGACCCAATCGATAATCTCGACCATCCCTTCCGCCAGCGGCCGCAACACTTCGTCCGGCGTGGTGCCGTTGCAGGTGCGCTTCAAGTACTCAAACGCGCCCTCCGCGCTGCGCGCGAAAGCCACGCCGCCGCCGGAAAGGATCGAGATGCCGCCGGGATGCGGCATCTTTTCCACGATGAGGACTTTGGCGCCGGCGTCGTGAGCGGCGATCGCCGCGACGCCGCCGGCCGCGCCGTAGCCGACGACGACCACGTCCGCTTCCTGGTCCCAACGATGCGAAGAATTTTGCGTTGCCATGTTCGACGATTTCTCCGATGCGCGAAAAGAATTATTTATACCTTCGCGTTTCTTACTGTCAACATCGCTGTTGACTTGACCGGTTCCGAAGAATACTTTTCGACGCGAAGAGCACAGCGATGAGATGACCCGCAATGGAGATGCCCCGATGAAAACACGCGCATTTTGCTTGAT
>DATDFN010000340.1:0-8827 GCA_036522615.1 Binatia bacterium
ATCCGTTGCCAAGGAGGGCGATCTTATGCTGACCGAGCATCATGCGCAGGGAAAAGTCTTCTGGCCCGACGGCTGCCGGCTCGCCGTCGCGCTGACTTTCGACTTCCAGGGCGGCGAGGATGTGCGGCCGGATAAAAACGGCAAGATGAATCACGAAGAGTATACGCAGGCGGAATATGGCCCGAAGACCGGCATCTGGCGTATTCTCCGCATTCTCGACGAGGCGAAGGTCAAGGCAACCTTCATGACCTGCGGCGGCATCGCCGAGAGATACCCTGAGGCGACAGCGGCGATCGCGCAGCGCGGCCACGAAATAGCCGGCCACGGCTATCATCACGAGGTCGCGCGCGACCTCACGCGCGAAGAAGAGCGCGACGTCATCCGGCGCACGCTTGAGATGCTCAAGACGCGCTCCGGCCGGCGGCCGGTCGGCTGGCGCTCCTGCACGCAGAGCCCGAACAGCCTGGAGCTGCTCATGGAGCAGGGCTATCTCTGGAACAGCAATTCGTTCTCCTACGATCTGCCGTTCGTCTGGAGCGACGGCACGCGTGAGATCGTCGAGCTGCCGCGCCAGCCGTTCGGCGACGGCCGCACCTACGGCCACCGCGATTCGGGAAACCCCAACGATACGCTGGTCGTTTGGAAGAGCTTCTTCGACGATCTGTACGAGGAATCGGGAATTACGCCGGGCTTCTGCACGTTTCAGTTTCATCCGTACATTTCCAGCCGCTTCGGCCGCGCCGGCGCGCTACGGCAGCTCATTCAATATATGAAGTCGCGCGAAGGCGTTTGGTTCGCCACCGGCACCGAGGTCGCCGAGTGGTGGCTGAAGCAGGGCTTTTCGTCCCAACCGCAGGCGCGGGCGGCGGCGGGCTTATAAGCGAGGAGACCGAATGGCGAAAGCCGAAAAGAAAGTCAATCATGCCGAAGGCGGCGTCGCCTATCGCGGGCTGCGCGACTGGATCGATCAGGTCGAGCGCATGGGCGAGCTGGTCAAGATCAACGGCGCGCACTGGGACCGCGAGATGGGCGCGGCGACACAGCTCCTCACGCAAACCGCCAAGGGCAAAGCGCCGGCGATTCTCTTCGACGAGGTCTCCGGCTACCCCAAAGGTTACCGCACGCTTTACGGCCAGTTCTCTTCGCTCAGGCGCGTCGCGCTGACGCTCGGACTGCCGCTCGAATTCGAGCACAAGGCCGATCTCGTCAAGGCCTATCACGAGCGCATGCAAAACATGACGCTGCTGAAGCCCAAGTTCGTCAAGGACGGGCCGATCCTCAAGAACGTCCTCGAAGGCGACAAGGTCGACGTGCTCAAGTTCCCGGTGCCGATCCACCACGAGCAGGATACCGCCCGCTACATCGGCACCGCGGACATGTGCATCACCAAAGACCCCGACGACGGCTGGTACAACTTCGGCGCCTACCGATGCCAGGTCTACGACGAAAAAACGATCGGCTGCCAGATCACCGAGGGCAAGCACGGCCGCATCCACCGGGACAAATATTTCGAGCGCGGCCAGAGCTGCAAGTTCGCGATCGTCTGCGGCCAGGATCCGCTGCTGTATCTGCTCTCGTCGAGCCCGCTGCCGCGCGGCGTCTCGGAATACGATTTCGCCGGCGGCATCCGCGGCGAGCCGGTCGAGGTTGTCAAAGGGCCGTACACCGGCTTTCCGATTCCCGCGGATGCCGAGATAGTCGTCGAAGGCGAGGCGGTGCCGGGAAACGTGAAGCCCGAAGGGCCGTTCGGCGAATGGATGGGCTACTATTCCGACGACGTCGTGCCGCGGCCGTATATCGATGTGAAGACCGTTCTCTACCGCGACAATCCGATCCTCACCTGTGCGCCGCAGCACAAGCCGGTCGACGAGACGGGGCTGCTCAAAGGCATCGCGGGCGCGGCGGAGATCTGGCAGGCGCTCGAAGCCGCGGGTCTGCCGGAAATTCTCGGCGTGTGGAACCACGAAGGCGGCCCGGCGACGCGCTTCACGGCGATCCAGATCCGCCAGCGCTACCCCGGCCATTCGCGCAACGTGCTCCACGTCGCGTCCAACTGCGCCGCCGGCGCTTACAACGGCAAGTGGACCGTCGTCGTCGACGAGGACATCGACTGCTCCGACCTCGATCAGGTGCTCTGGGCGATGTGCACGCGCTTCGATCCGATGACCGACATCGACACGATCCAGCGCGCATGGTCTTCGGGCCGCGATCCGATGTTCCTGCCCGGCAACTTCAACAATCGCATTCTGATAGACGCCTGCATGCCTTACGAGCGCAAGCTCAAGGGAAAATTTCCCACAGTCGTCGACGTGAGCCCCGAAATGCGGGCGCGGCTGAAGGCGAAGTTCGCCAAGATTTTGGGATCGTCATAACAGAAACAAATGCTCAAGGACGAGCGCTTTCAGGGACTGTTTGTTCCGCATGTGACGCCGTTCTCCCCAGCGGGGGAACTGGATATCGAAAGTCTCGGACGCCTGACGCGCCACTTCGCCGCAATCCCCGAGGTCGCGGGCCTGGTCTCGTGCGCGCGCATCGGCGAAGGGCCGGTTTTGCGGCCGGAGGAAAAACGCGAGGTCTATAGAATCTCGGGCGAGGCCGCGCGCGCGGCGGGTAAAGTGCATATCGCCGCGATCGCGCCGCAGTCGACGGATGAAGCGATAGCGATCGTCCGCGATCTCGAGCGGCTCCCGGTCGACGCGGCGATGATCTTCCCGCCGCTGCTGTTCGCCTGGGGCAAAGTCGGCGGCGAGCTCAAGCGGCGCTTTTTCGAGGACATCGCGCGCGCCTGCAAGCTGCCGGTGGTCCTTTTCCAGATCCCCGTCGCGAGCTACCTGTACGATCCCGAGACCGTCTGCCGCATCGCGCGTCTGGAGAACGTCGTCGCCTACAAGGAAGCTTCGTTCAATATCGATCTCTTTACGGAGACGATGCAGCGGCTTGCGGCGGAAGGGAGCGGCATGGCGGTGCTCACCGGCAACGACCGCTTCGTCGCGGAAAGCTACGGCCTCGGCGCGCGCGGCGCGCTCATCGGCGTTTCCAATCTCGCGACCGCGCGCTGGGGCGCCATCGATCGCGCCGGCCGGGCCGGCGATCAGCCCGGCGCGATGGCCGTGCAGACCGAGCTCGCCGAGCTGAAGGAACTCGTTTTTTCCGAGCCGATCGTCGAAGCGGTCGCGCGCATCAAGATCATCCTGCGCCACGAGGGGCTGATCGCGAACGCCGCGGTGCGGCGGCCGCAAATCGGCGTCAACGCCGAGGAAGAGAAAGAGCTCATCGCGAGCTACGGCAGGGCGCTCGAAAACGCCGCGCGCGCAAGCGCCGCCGCCAGCCGTTGACCGCGTCTCATATCTTTCCCGTCAGCTTCACTTCCCAATCGAGATAGCGGCGCATCGCGTCCTTGTCGCCGGTGACCGAGGCCGAGAGAACGACATCGTTCGCCTCGGCGAGCGCTTTCGTAAATCCCGTTTCCACAGGTTTGCCTTCGGCGATCCAGGCGCCGTTTCCTCCCGCGAGGACGCGAGCGTTCTCATAGCCCATTTCCGTAAGCGCCGCCGCGGCGAAAATCGCTTGCCGCTCGTCGGCGGCGCTGACGACCATGGGCAGGCGCCGTTCGGGATAATGCTTCGGCACGAGCTCTTCGAGCCAGCCGCGTGACAGCCAAACCGCGCCGGGGACGTGGGCGCTCTGGTACTCTGTGCTGAGCCCGACGTCCAAAACGACCAGATCTGTATTTTGTTCCACGAGTGAAGCGAGCGCGCCGCTGGAGACGAATGTGGCACGCGCGCGCGCCTCGTCCAAGCCGAATACGCGCTCGCGCGGCCGACCGACCTCTATACTGCGTGCGGATGCAGCCCATGCGTCGGTTCCGCCTTCAAGGACGAAAACATTGCGGAAGCCCATTTTTCCGTACCAGTACGCCGCCATGACCGCCCGCGCGGTTCGGTCGCAGGCGAAAATAATCTGCGCGTCGCGGTCGGCGACGTGATCGTCGGCGCACTGGACCGCCTGGCCGCCCGGAACATGGAAGAAGCCGGGGATGTGGCCGGACAGGTATTCGTCGAAGGAGCGGACGTCGATCGCATAGACCGTCGTCGTTTTCTCGGCGCTCAAGACATCCTCAAGCTGGGCGACTGAAATGAAGACGATCTTTTCTTCTTCGGCTATGCGGGACGCGAGCCTTTCCGCGGCGGCGCGGCTTGACGGCGCCGGCGCGCGCGAGCTTCGCTGCGGTCTTTCCAGATCGTAATCCGCCAGAACCCAGCCCATCGTGCCGTTCCGTAGCGCGCGGACGTCTTTCACGCCGAGCCGCCGGAGCGCTTCCGTGCCGATAATGCTGCGCGTCCGCCCCGCGCAATTGACGACGACGGGCACGGTCGAGCTTTTCAGATATTCCGCCCATAAAACCAAATCGCCCCCCGGCACGTTGACGCCGCCGGGAATGCAGAAGCGGGCGTATTCTTCCGGCGTGCGGACGTCGAGGATCAACGGTTTCTCGCCGCGGCGAATGCTCTCGGCGAGCTCCTGCGGCGTCGTTTCGGGCACCCGGCGCTCTCCGTGGATCTTCTCCCCGAACGCCTTGCTCGGCACATTGACGCCCGAGGCGGCGGCATAGCTGGCCTTCACCCAGGCGGCGAAGCCGCCTTCCAGAATAGCGATGTCGTTGCAGCCGGCGCTGCTCAAAGACGCCGCCGCGCGCTCCTCGCGCGCGCCGCCGTCGCCGATGACGATCACCGGAACGGTCGGCGCCGGAAGCAGGCGCGAGAGGCGAAACTCGATGTCGCGGCGCGGGAGGGAAGTGCTGCCGGGAATGTGGCCCAGGTTGTATTCGCCGCGCTCGCGGATGTCGAAAAACGCGTGCGGCGCGGGCCCGTCGAGCCGCTGTTTCGCTCGCGCGGGGGAGATATGCCGAATCGCCATGTTGATACACGATGATAAAATGCCGCGGCGGCGTTGCCAAGCGATCTTTGGTTGTAATATGGTTTTTCAAGAACGATCGGAGGACCGCCATGTCGTATACGAGCTGGAGAGGAACCGTAGGACTCATCAAGCCGACGCACCGCCCGGGGTCGCTGGAAGAGTTCATCCGCCTGCTGCCCGAGGGCATCGGCGTCCTGCCGACCTACGTCGGCTTCAAGCGCGGCGACACGGACGAGTTCCGCGAGGCGCTCGCGTCTTACGAAGAACGGGTCGGCGAGCTGGCGAAGCTCGGCGTCGATCTTATCCACCCGGAAGGGGCGCCGCCTTTCATGGTGCACGGCTTCAAGCGCGAGGCGGAGATCACCCGCGAGTGGGAAAAAAAATACGGCATCCCGATCGTCACCGCGAGCCAGACGCAGGTCGAGGCGCTTAAGGCGCTTAAAGTCAAGAAATTCGTCGGCGTGACGTACTTCACCGGCGCCATCAACGACATGTTCGCGGGATATTTCCGCGAGGCAGGCTTTACGGTCGAGGCGATGGAAGGGATTCCGGTCGCCTTCGAGGATGTCGGGCGGCTTTCCTCGCAGGAAGTTTACGCGCACACGAAGAAGGCGGTGTTAAAGCATCCCGGCACGGAAGCGATCTACATGCTCGGGTCGGGCTGGCGCACGCTCGATATCGTCCACGTGCTCGAAGAGGATTTGCAGATTCCCGTGATTCATCCGGTGCCGACGCGCGTCTGGTCGGTGCAAAAGCGGCTTCACGTCAATCAGCCGGCGAAGGGCTTCGGGCGATTGCTTGAAAGCATGCCGTGACCACCGGCACCCGCGCTAAACTTCGACGAAAATATCTTTCACGGCGTCTCCGGTCAGCTGCTTGACCGTGGTGATCCGGTCGCTGAACTCCTTCAGCGTGCCGAGCGAGCTGGGTCCCACGTCGATCAAAATCGAGTAGAGCGAAAAGCCGAGACGCTCCTTTTCGCCGCGGAAGTTTTCCGCCCACTCGGGAGTGACCTGACACTCGCCGTCGGTGATGAAGACGATGTCGCCTTTTTTGTACTGCGACTTCTTGAGGCATTCGAGAGCGGCGTCGAGCGGCTTTTGAAAATCCGTCCCGCCGCCGGGGAAGTACTCCGCGAGATCCATGACTTTCGGCATGTCGGCTTCGTAGCGGTTGCGGACGTTCAAGTCGAGCACTTGCAGCGGCATGTCTTCGGAAGAAAAGCAGATCGAGCGGAAGAGCCGCCGCTGTCGGCGCGCGATCTCGAGCAGCGTGAGCGTCACGGCTTTCGACCAGATCTCCTTATCGCCCGCCATCGACGAGCTGCCGTCGAGGCAGACGATCATCGGACCCCTGCCTTTTTCCTCCACGCCGCGAAGCGAATATTGCAGCAGCTCTTGGTCGAGAAACCGGCGCGCGAAATCCTTGCGCAGCACTGGATGCGTGAGGCTCAAGAGCTCCGGCGGCAGCAGGCGATGGACGAGATCGCCGCGCTCGACTTCCAAAACCTCCTCGCTGGCGCGCTCGAAAATCTTCTTCCTCAGCGCCAGCGCGTTGAATTTCATCCGGCCGATCATGCGGCTGAGTTTTTTTAGTTTCTCGTTTCCCGCGAGGCGCTTCCCCAGCTCGAGTTTCTGTCCCGGCGGCGAGCGATAGCCCGACCCCAGTCCGGAGCCCCATTCCTCGGCCTGCTCGGCCGCGTCTTCGAGGTTCTCCGCGGCCTTGATCGCCTCGGCCTGGAAGCGCCGGCCGATATCCGCCTCTTTTTGTCCGAGCTCCTCCTGCAGCCGCTGCGCTTTTTGCCGGAGCAGCGCTTCCGCGCCGTCCATCTCGCCTTCGAGCTTATCCTTCGCCCGCTCGATTAGTTTGCCGATTTCCTTCTCGGCCTGCTCGGCCGCGAGCTTTTCGGCTTCGCTGAATTGATTCTGCTTCTCCGTGAAAATCTCTTCCTGCTTCTCGATATCCCAGAGATCGAGCATCTCGCGGCGCGTCAGTAGTTTCTCGGCTTTCAGGAGGGCGATGAGGCTCTCGCCGAGGAGCAGCGTGCAGAGCCCGGCTTTCGCTTCGTTGAGCGTCGTCATCTCGCGCAGGATTGCATAAAGCTCGCCCTCGCTGAGCGCTTTCAAGAAAATGCGGTTGAAGCGCGCGCTCGGCGGCATCTCGCGCTCCGGCAGCATGACGATGTTGTTTTTGAACAAGACGCAGAAGATGTCCTGAAGCAGGCAATCGAAATGGGGGAGAAATGTCGCGCCCGCCTCTTCAATGGCCCGCAGCGACGGCGCATCTCTACGCAGCGTGTCGAAGACGCGGCGATCGTAGGCGTCGCTGTCGATCCAGCAGGCATTTTGCGGGAGCCGCTGCAGGACGCGCGGCCTGGCGGCGGTTTTTTTTCGTTTCGGCGGCATGTGAGTCAACGGGGCTCGGAGGTCCTGAGAATTTCCTTCTGAATCCCTTCGATCTCTTCCTTGATCGCCCCGGCGCGGTCGACGGGGCGGCCCATTTGCTTCGCCTTGTCCATGATCTGATCGACGCGCGCTAGGATGTTCTTGAGCTTGGTGTGGACTTCGATGAACGCGCGCGCGCGCTCCTCGTTGGTCGGCCAGGGGCGCAGAGCGGAGTCGCGCACCTCGCGCGATTCGTACAAAAGCTCCTTGATTTCTTCTTCGTAGCCGAGCAGGAGCTCGCGGATGACGCCGCGGACCTCCGTTTGCTCCTGCGGATCGCGCCAGAGCACGTGCTCGAGGAAATAAAGATCGCTTTCTTTGACTTCCTTCTCGCCCGACAGATAGGCGTGGGCCTGCAGCAGGTTGAGCGACTGGCGGTAGCGCCGGTCGGAGGCCTCGAGATTTTTTCGCTTGAGCTCGCGGCGGATGTCCGCGATCGCGCGATAGATATGGCTCGGGATCGGCAGCGCCCGCGCCGCGCTCTGCATCTCCCGCAGCTCTTCGAGCGTGAGCGAGGTCCGCTCGGGGGCCGGGCCGGCTTCCAGCATGCGGAGAAAGCGGTAGTCCTCGGCGATGTAGTTGACGACGAAGCGCAGCAAAAAGCGGTCGTAGAGCGCCAGCAGCTCGTCGTCCTCCGGCAGCTCGTTGCTCGCGCCGAAAAGCGAGAGCAGCGGCACTTTGACGATCTCTTTGCCGTTATGGAAGAGCCGCTCGTTGATGAGCGTGAGTATCGCGTTGAGAATCGACGAGTTCGCTTTGAAGATCTCGTCGAGAAACGCGATGTGCGCTTCGGGGAGCTTGCGCGAAGTGACGCGGCGGTAGTCGTCCTGCTCCAGCGCGCGGAGGCTGACGGCGCCGAAGATCTCTTCCGGCGTCGTGAAGCGCGTCAGCAGCCACTGAAAATAGCTCGCGCCTTCGATGCGGCGGCAGATCTCGTCCGCCAGCATCGACTTCGCCGTCCCCGGTGGGCCGATGATGAGGACGTGCTGCGAGCAGAGGAGCGCCGAGAGCGCGCCGTCGATCAGCTCGCCGCGCTCTAGGAACATCTGCCTGAGCTCCTCGCGGAGTTTTTTGAGCTTCTCCTGACCTGTCATTCAGCCTCATAAATTATCAAATGGCCGGTGCGGTGACAACGTCGCCTGTCGGCTTCAATTGACAGCGAGGAAGCTTTATTGCAGATGCTTTGAGGGAGCCGAACCGCCCGGCTGGCGGCAGGTTAGTGCGCGATCTGATCGATTTTCTTCTCGAGCTGCGCCAGCGCTTTGTCGACGGATTCCTGAATGCCGGAGGTGGCTTTACCGTACGGAATATTCGTCTCGCCGTGACCGGCAATACGCGACACCGGATTCATGCCGGCGTCGAAGAAGTAGAGCGTGATGTCGAAGCGCGTGGTGCGGTCCTTCCACGGTTCCATAGGATGCGCCAGCACGTCGGCGACGATCGCCGATTTCTTCCCCGAAGCGACT
>DATDFN010000341.1:0-2142 GCA_036522615.1 Binatia bacterium
ATATGCCATGTCTCACGCCCGCCGCCGCGGCCACGAGACCGTCGGCGCTTCTTTCCAGCGCCGCTTTATGGCGCGCGTTGGTCAGGACGATTGCCGGCTCCGCCGGCGCCGCCAGCAATAATTCGCGCAATGTTTCTTTCAGTTCGTCGAGCCCCGCGCCGCGCTTCGCGGACACCGATACGATCGCCTTGTCCGGCGCGGCCTCGGCGAGCCACGAGCGGTCGAGCCGACCGGGCAAGTCGTTCTTATTCAGCACGAGCAGGCCTTTTTTGTCGCGCACCGCGCGCATGAGCGACTCGTCTTCCGGCGTGTGCGGCTCGGAGCCGTCGAAGACGACGAGCGCGGCGTCGGCGGCATCGAGGTGCTTGCGCGTGAAGTCGATGCCGGCGCGCTCGATCGGATTATCCGTATCGCGGATCCCCGCCGTATCCCAGAGCGCGACCGGGAGTCCGCCGAGGTTGACGCTCTCCTCGATCACGTCGCGCGTCGTCCCCGGCACGGGCGTCACGATCACGCGCTCGGCGCCGAGGAGCGCGTTCAAGAGGCTAGATTTCCCGACGTTCGGCCGCCCGGCGATGCAGACGCGGGCACCCTCGCGGTGGAGCCGGCCCCATTCGTAGCTGGCGACAATGCCGGCGATGCGATCTTTGAGCGCGTCGATCTGCGCAAGCAATTTCCGCTGCGGCACATGCTCGATTTCCTCCTCGGAAAAATCGATCGCGGCCTCGACCTCGGCGAGAATGTCCAGCAATTCCTCGCGCAGCGTCGCGACCCACTGCGACAGCCCGCCGTGCATCTGCTCGAGCGCGAGCCGCATGCCGGTCTCGGTGCGCGCTTGCGTCAAATCGAGCACGGCTTCCGCCTGCGCGAGGTCGACGCGGCCGTTCAGAAACGCCCGCTGGGTAAATTCGCCGGGCTCGGCCTGGCGCGCGCCGCGCGCGAGCGCCAGTTCCAGCACGCGGCGCGTGACGAGCTGCCCGCCGTGGCAGTGGAACTCGACCACGTCCTCGCCGGTGTAGCTCTTCGGCCTGCGCATCAGGACGGCGAGCGCCTCGTCGACGAGCGCGCCGGTGCGCGGATCGCGGATCGATCCGCGATGCAGCGTGTGCGAGCGCAGCGTGCCGTCTTTTCCGCCGGAGCGAAAAAAAATCTCCCGCGCGATGCGCTCGGCGTCGGGGCCGGAGAGCCGCACGATTGCGACTCCGCCTTCGCCCGGCGGCGTGGCGACCGCGGCGATGGTGTCTTCGCGGTACATGGAAACCGGATTATCTTATCAAGTCAGGAGTCGAAGACAACGGCGGGATGTGGACGGATTTTCTGGGAGAGATCCTTCACTACGTTCAGGATGACAGAAAAAAGCGACCCGCCGCACCTTCGGTGTCATTCTGAGCGAAGCGAAGAATCTCTCCGGAGCCTTGGCGACGATGATAATGGCGAGACTACGAACAAAAGGTGAGTTTCTCGATGGGAGGTAAGCCCCTGGGGCCGTTTGGCCCCAGGGGCTAACACTTAATCGGCGAGATCGATCGGTCAGGAGTTATCTAGATGCTGTTTCGCGGTACTCTCTCACGGAGCCGAACTGATCGACGCTAAGAAGGCGCGTGGTACCCTTCGCGTTTTTCGCCTCGAAGGAATATTCGACCGAATGGTAGGCGTCGCCGTCCTTGTTATAACACGTCGTCGGATAGCCTCCGCCGTAAGCAGGTCCTTTACTCAATTTTCCCGTGCCGCTGGTGGGCTGCACGACTTTATAGTCTTTGAGGTTCTTGTCGGCATACTGTTGAGCCAGACCAATTGCTTCAGGCTCGGTTATTTTGCGAGCCGAAATCTTCTGCGGCGGGCATTGTGCTGATGCCATCTTCGGTGAGCTCGCGGCCGACAATTCGCGGTCGCGCGAGCTCGGCGCGTTGCGGCCGCTCGGCGCGCTGCTGAAGGACTGTCCACTTTGCGTCCCGGCACAGCCGGAGAGCGCAAAGGTCACCGCTGCGAGGACGACCGGGGATAACGATAATCTTTTCATGACTTTTCTCCTCGTTAAAATTTTCAAATTACTTCGTTTCCGCTCATGTCATGTAGTGCCCATCACGGTGCCGGCCCGAGTTTACGAACTGTCATTGAATTCGGGCGGGCCTCTTTTTCGTG
>DATDFN010000342.1:0-16887 GCA_036522615.1 Binatia bacterium
AAATCGTCTTTACGCATTAGCGATTCTGTCCGCGTTCTTATTCGGCTTCGGAGAAGCTTCCGTTGCCGAAGAAGCAGTGCCAAAGCCGAAACCCAATATCATATTCATCCTCACCGACGATCTCTCCTGGAACCTCGTGCAGTACATGCCGCACGTGCTGCAGATGGAAAAAGACGGCGTCACGTTCGCCAACGCCTTCGTCACCGATTCGCTCTGCTGCCCGTCGCGCGCGTCGATCTTCACCGGACGCTACCCGCACGACACGGGTATTTTCCGCAACGCCGGCAGCGACGGCGGATATCTTTCGTTTCTCAGACACGGGCACGAACAGTCGACATTCGCCGTCGCGCTCGCCGCCGCCGGCTATCGCACGGCGCTGCTCGGCAAATACTTGAACGGCTATACGCCGGAGCGACATGCGCCGGCGCCCGGCTGGACCTCATGGGCGGTCGCCGGGAGGGCGTACGGTGAATTTCATTACAACCTCAACCAGAACGGCAAAGTCGTTTATTACGGCAACCGGCCGGCCGACTATTTGACCGACGTGGCCTCGGGCGTGGCGGCGCGCTTCATCAAGCAATCGGCCGGCGCGCCGTTCTTCGTCGAAGTCGCGACCTTCGCGCCGCACCGGCCGTATACGCCCGCGCCGCGCGACGCCGGCGCGTTTCCCGGGCTCCACGCGCCGCGCACGCCGGCATTCAACGCCCCGCACGACCCGAACGCGCCCAAATGGCTGCTCCAGCATCCCGCGCTGTCGAAGGCCGACATGGCGGAGATCGACAAAGAGTTTCGCAAGCGCGCCCAGTCGGTGCAGGCCGTCGACGCGATGATCGGCGAGCTGCAGGCGGCGGTCGCCGCGATCGGAGCGGAGAAAAACACCTACTTCGTTTTTAGCTCCGATAACGGCTATCACATGGGCGAGCACCGGCTGATGCCGGGAAAAATGACCGCGTTCGACACCGACATCCACGTTCCGCTGATCGTCACGGGGCCGGGAGTTCCCGCCGGCCGAACGGTGCAGGACATCGTCGAGAACGTCGATCTGAATCCGACTTTCACGGCGCTCGCGGGCGCGGCGCCGACGGCCGACGTCGACGGGCGCAGCCTCGTCCCGCTGCTGCATGGAGAAAAAACGGCCGACTGGCGCAGCGTGGCGCTCGTCGAGCACCACGGTCCGAATAAAGATCCCGACGATCCGGACTATCCTCACGCGCGCAGCGGAAATCCGGTGACATACGAGGCGATACGCGGCGCGGATTTCGTCTATGTGGAGTACTCCGACGGCGAGAAGGAATTCCACGACCTCGCCGCCGATCCGAACGAGCTGCGGAACGGCTTCCCGGCGCTGCCGGCCGGGGAGAAAACGGCGCTGCACGAAAGACTCGCCGCGGTGACGAGTTGCCACGGCGAGAAAAGCTGCGCGGCCGCCGAAAGGCAGACCCACGCGGTGGCGCGCCGCTGATCGTACCCGCACGCGCATATCGTCGCGTTAGACTTCCCCTCCCCTTCCGTCTAGACTTCTCCCCACAAAGTTTATGGCGAGCTTTACCGTCATCACGCTCTTTCCGGGCATGTTCGATTCGCCGCTGGCGCACAGCATCCTGAAGCGCGCGCGGGAGAAGAAGCTCATCGAAGTGGGCTTCGTCGACCCGCGCGATTTCACGAGCGACAAGCACCGGACTGTCGACGAT
This sequence comes from Binatia bacterium, assembly GCA_036522615.1. Lineage (GTDB taxonomy): Bacteria > Desulfobacterota > Binatia > UBA9968 > UBA9968 > JAJPJQ01. Next base: position 1,692 of record DATDFN010000342.1, read on the forward strand.
ACGCCTTACGGCGGCGGTCAGGGCATGGTGATGAAGCCCGAGCCGCTGGTCGCGGCGATCGAGGCGGCGAAAAAGAATCTCAAGCGGCCAAAGGTCATCCTTTTGAGCCCGCAAGGCAAGCTCTTCGATCAGGCGGAGGCTGCGCGGCTCGCGCGCGACGAAGAGATCGTGCTCGTCTGCGGGCGCTACGAGGGCGTGGACGAGCGCGTGAAGGCCTTCGTCGACGAGGAATTGTCCGTCGGCGACTACACGCTGTCCGGCGGCGAGCTGCCGGCGCTGGTCGTGATCGACGCGGTTGCGCGCCTCATCCCCGGCGTCCTCGGCAACGCGCAGTCGCCGGAGGAAGACTCGTTCAGCGACGGCCTGCTCGAATATCCGCAGTACACGCGGCCCGAAGAGTTCCGCGGCATGAAAGTCCCGGACGTGCTGCTCTCCGGCGATCACGAAAAAATCCGCAAATGGCGCAGCGAGACGAGCCTCAATCTCACGCGGGCGCGGCGGCCGGATCTGTTGGAGAAGGCTCAATCGGCTGCGCAAGAGCGAAAGAAGGGAACCTCGCACCCAAACCTCTACATCGCTCTGCTGCACCACCCGGTCTACGACAAAAACCGCGAAGTGGTCACGACCGCCGTCACCAACATGGACATCCATGACATCGCGCGCGCGGCGAAGACCTACGGCCTGAAGGGATTCTATGTCGTCACACCGGTGAAGGCGCTGCAAAAGCTCTCGCTCAAGATCATCGCCCATTGGGAGACCGGCTATGGCGCGGAATACAACGAGACGCGCAAAGACGCGCTCGCGCTCGCGCGTGTGACCGATACGCTCGACGACACCATCATCGACATCGAGCGCGAGTGCGGCGAAAAGCCTCGGCTTATCGTCACTTCGGCGCGCAAAGGCGCCCACCGAAGCCCTTTCACCCGACTTAGGAAAATGCTATGTAAAGAGACTGCGCCTTTTTTGATCCTCCTGGGTACGGGATGGGGTCTCACGGACGAAGTCCTGGCCCGGTCGGATTACATCCTCGAGCCGATCGAAGGCGATAGCAATTACAACCACCTTTCGGTTCGGTCGGCGGCGGCCATTATTCTGGACCGCCTGCTCGGAACGAATTAGATCAAGGAGAAAGTCATGAATACGCTGGATCAGCTCGAAGCCGAGCAGAGCAAAAAAGAAGTCCCCGAATTGCGCCCGGGCGAGACCGTCCGGGTGCACGTCAAAGTCGTCGAGGGAGAAAAGGAGCGGACCCAGGTCTTCGAAGGCATCGTGATCCGCATCTCCGGCAAAGGAAACCGCGCCAACTTCACCGTCAGGAAGATCTCCTACGGCATCGGCGTCGAGCGCATCTTTCCATTCCACTCGCCGCGCGTCGAGAAGGTCGAAGTGATGTCGCGCGGCAAAGTCCGGCGCGCGAAACTGTATTATTTGAGAGAAAGATCGGGCAAAGGCGCGCGGCTCACCGAGGAAGAGGCCTAATCCCGCCGAGCTGCGCGTTGCCGTCGAAGACACCGCCGGCATAGATTTTCAGCCTGCCGCTCTCGATAGTTCCCTGAAAACGCCCGCCGGGCAGAATCTCGATCCATTCGTTCACGCGGACCGTTCCCTGCAGAACGCCCTCGATGCGGAGCTGCCCGGCGGAGATAGTCGCCGACACCTCCGCCTGCGGCCCGACTACCAGCAGCGAGCTCGCCTTGATCTCGCCCTTGAACTTGCCGTCGATCTTGACCGGCCCGTCGTAGATAAGCTTGCCGGTGACCGACGCGCCGGGCTCGAGCACCGTGCGCGGCTCGTGCAGATAGGCGGGGTCTTTGCGGTCGGGCTCCATACGCTTCGGCCGATGCTATACCCCAAGCGCCCGTCTTTTTCAAAACCGAATCGCCTGCGCCTTCGGCGGCGAACTATGCTAGCATTATAAGTATGGAGCTGTTCGACACCGCGGGTGACGGAAAGGGCGGCAAGGCCGTCCCGCTCGCCGAGCGGATGCGCCCCAAGACGCTGGACGAGTTCGTCGGGCAGCAGCATCTGCTCGGCCCCGGAAAATTTCTCCGCGGCATGGTCGGCACCGGCGAGCTGCGCTCGCTGATTCTTTGGGGGCCGCCGGGCAGCGGCAAGACGACGCTGGCGGAGATTCTCGCCGGATCCGGCGGCGCGCGCTGCGTGCGCTTCTCCGCCGTGACGTCCGGCGTGAAAGACCTCAAGAAGATCGTCGACGAGGCGGAGCGCCTGCACCGCCTCGGCAAGCGCACGGTGCTCTTCGTCGACGAGATCCACCACTTCAACAAGGCGCAGCAGGACAATTTTCTTCCGCACGTCGAGCGCGGCACGCTCATCCTGATCGGCGCGACGACCGAAAATCCTTCTTTCGAGGTCATCTCGCCGCTGCTCTCGCGCGCCCAGGTGCTGGTGCTCCAGCCGCTCTCAGCCGCGGACGTGGGCACGATCGTCGACCGCGCCCTCGCCGACCGGATAAATGGCCTGGGCGAGCTCGGCCTCGGACTCGCGCCGGAAGCGCGCGAGTTTCTCATCGACCAATCGCAGGGCGACGCGCGCATCGCGCTCAACGCGCTCGAGACCGCCGCCGCGCTGGCAAGAAAAGAGAAAGGCGCGAAGGTCGTCGACCTCGCGCGCATCCAGGAAGCGCTGCAGAAAAAAGCGCTGCTCTACGACAAGGCCGGCGAGGAGCACTACAATGTCATCTCGGCCTTCATCAAGAGCATGCGCGGCAGCGATCCCGACGCCGCGGTCTACTGGCTCATGCGCATGCTGGAGGCCGGCGAAGACCCGCTGTTCATCGCGCGGCGCATGATCATCCTCGCCGCCGAGGACATCGGCAACGCCGACCCGCAGGCGCTCCAGGTCGCCGTCGCGGCGAAGGACGCGTTTCATTTCGTCGGCCTGCCGGAGGGGAGAATTCCGCTGGCCCAAGCGGCGACCTACCTCGCCAGCGCGCCGAAATCCAACGCTTCGTACAAGGCGATGCTCGCCGCAGCCAAGGACGTCGAAGACAAAGGCACCCTGCCCGTGCCGCTCCATCTGCGCAACGCGCCGACGCCGCTGATGGAAAAGCTCGGCTACGGCAAAGACTACCGCTACGCGCATGACTTCCCCGATCATATCGTCGGTCAGGAGCATCTGCCGGACGCGCTCCGCGGCAGGAAATATTATTCGCCCGCCGAATCCGGTTACGAGAAGACGATCAAAGATCGGCTCACCGGCTGGGAAGAAAAAAAACGGGGCAAAAAACCCTAGCCCGCAGCGGCGCCATCTCCGCTTGCCAAGCTTGTTTCGCTTATAGTAGCTTCCTGCTGTTTCGCCCGGAGATGTCTCGTCCTCTACCAAGGAGGCGGTCATGAATCGACGCATCGCTCTCGTTGTCGCCGGCGGCGCGCTTTTGTTCGCCGCCGCTCAAGCGCGCGCCGCGGGCCAGGGCGCGAAAACGATCGCGCTCGGCTTCGTCTCGGAGAAGCCGCAAGCGGAAGTCGAGGCGCGCCTCAAAGACTTCATCGTCTACGTCGCGCAGAAACTCAACGTCGAAGGCAAAGTCGTCACGGCGAAGACGCCGTCGCAGCTCGCGAACGCGATCGAAGAGAAAAAAGTCGACTTCTACATGGACAGCCCGTATCCGACCTACCTGGTCAACCGCAACGGCGCGTCGGTGCTCTTGCTCCGCCGCTGGAAAAACGGCCGGGCCGAATACCGCAGCATCGTGTTCGCTAAAAAGGACGGGCCGGTGAAAAAACTGGACGAGCTGAAGGGCAAACTGATCGCGTTCGAAGACCCGGGCTCGACTTCCGCCTACTTTCTGCCCAAAGTCTACTTGATGAAGAAAGGCCTGACGGTGACCGAAAAGTCGGCGCCCGACAGCCGCGTCGCGCCGAAGGAGATCGGCTACGTCTTCACCTATTCGACGTCGAAGACGATCGACATGGTGCTCACCGGCAAGGCCGCGGGCGCGGCCTTCAGCGACGACGACTACGCCCAGACCGACGATCAGACGAAAGCGCAGATCGTCAAGCTCGCGGAGACCGACCCCTTTCCGCGCAACCTCGTCTCGGTGCGCAAAGACCTCGACCCGGCGCTGGCAAAGCGCCTGAAAGATGTTTTACTGGGAATGGCGAACGACGGCGAGGGGCGAAAGATCCTCGCCAAAACCGACGCGACCGACAAATTCGACGCGCTCCCCGGCGGCGAGGAGGCGATGCGGCGGCAGCTCGTGGAGCTGTTCCGGCCGCGCGGGAAAAATTAGCATGCTGAAGCAATCGATCTACGCGGCCGTCCTGTTAACGATTTTCATTTTCGTCGAGCGCGGCGCAGCGCAGACGAAAACCATCGCGCTCGGAGTCATCTCGAAGCGATCCCAGGCCGAAGTCGAGCCGCAGTACCGCGACTTCGTCCGTTACGTCGCGCGCAAGCTCACCACTCCGACGCGCTTCGAAGGCCGAGTCGTCACCGCGCCGACGGTGTATCAGCTCGAGAAGCTGCTGGAGCAGGACAAAATCGATTTCTATATGGAGAGCCCCTACCCGACTTATCTGATCAATCGCGCCGGCGCGGCGATCCCGCTGCTCCGGCGCTGGAAATACGGTACGCCCGAATACCGCGCCGTTCTATTCGCGAAGAAAGACGGCGGCGCCAGAGACCTGGCCGATCTGCGCGGCGCGCTGATCGCGCTCGAAGACCCGGGCTCGACGTCCGGCTATTTTCTTCCCAAGGTCTTTCTCGCCGGCAAAGGCATGAAGCTCGCGGAGAAGACTTCGCTTGACGCGTCCGTGGGCCCGAACGAGGTCGGCTACATCTTTGCCTATTCAGCGTCGAAGATCGCCGACATGGTGCTGACGCGCCGGGCCGCCGCCGGCGCGTTCAGCAACGAGGACTTCGACCGGCTCGACGCGAAGAAAAAAGCCGACCTCATCATCCTCGGCGAGACCGAGAATTTCCCGCGCTATTTCGTCTCGGTGCGGAAGGAAATGGACCCGCTAATCGTCGACCGCCTGCAGGAGGTGCTCGTTTCGATGCACCAGGACTCCGAGGGACGCGCGATCCTCGACAAGCTCGAGAATACGACCCGCTTCGACGTCGCTCCCGGCGGCGAGCAGGCGGTGCGCTTCAAGCTCCAGGAAGTCTTCGGCCTGCAATAGGCAGCTGGCGCCATGAGAACATTTTTCATCGCGGCGCGGCAGCGACTGGGCGGCGCGCGCGTCGCGCGGCGCGTTTACCGTCGTCTGCCTTCGCGGCAGCGCTGTAAGGAATGCCTCGTGCCGTTTCTCGGGATGTTCTCCGTTCCCTTCCGGCTCGTCAACATCCGCCCGTCGCGCAAGAACCCGAACCTCTGTACGCTCTGATACGAGCTCGCTCCCCCGGGCGGGGAGACACGGATCATTTCGGTCCTTTTCGTCGATGTTCGCGGCTTCACCGCGCTCGCGGAACAATTGACTCCTGCGGACGTTGCCGAGCGGCTCAATAAATTTTACGCGCTCGCGAGCGACGCGGTGTTTCGCCGCGACGGCACGGTCGACAAGCTCGTCGGCGATCAGGTGATGGCGTTCTTCGGCGCGCCGGTGCACCAGCACGACCACGCGCGCCGCGCCGTCGAGACGGCGCTCGAGATCGTGCGCGGCGTCATGGCCGAGGAAGAAGGCCTCCAGGTCGGCGGCGGAGTCGCCACCGGCGAGGCCTTCGTCGGCAACGTCGGCGGCGGCGGAGTCAGTGACTATACGGTGCTCGGCGATACGGTGAACGTCGCCGCGCGCCTGCAAGGCGCCGCGGCGGCGGGCGAGATTCTCCTTACGGAGGAAACGTACGCGCAGGTCGCTGAGCAATTTACCGACGCTGGAAAGAGAGAGTTGGAGCTGAAGGGAAAGAGCGCTGTGGTGACGGCGCGGGTTATGCGAGCTTTATAGATGAATCCGCCCCGTGATTTAAAGAGTTGTTTTTGGTATATTCCCTGGACAGAGGTCAAAGTGACGAAGTTACTCAAAAAGGCATTTGACGAAGCTTCGAAGCTTCCAGAGGCGGAGCAGGAGGCTCTCGGGCGCATCCTGCTCGATGAACTTGCGTCTGAGCGGCGTTGGGAAGATCTATTTGCAGGCTCACCCGATCTGCTCGCCGAGCTTGCGGATCAAGCGTTGGCGGAGCATCGAGCCGGTCGGACGAAAAAGCTTGATCCAGATAATTTGTGATCTCGCATACCACTGCGCAGTTCCGAAAATTGTTCGGTGAACTGCCTGCAGAGGTTCAACGGCAAGCCCGTCGCGCATATCGCATTTTTCGCCAGAACCCGAATCATCCGAGTCTTCGCTTTAAGCCTGTTCATCCCGCACGACCCATTTACTCGGTCCGAATCAGTTCTGATTATCGAGCAGTCGGCGTGCTAGAAGGGCACGAAATTGTATGGTATTGGATCGGCTCGCATGCGGACTACGACAGACTTCTCTCACAAGGACGACGTAAGACCTAGTTCGCGGGCAAGATTGAGAAGGCGCTTACTCGTTACGAGAATTTTTTTCTGTTTAAGATCGCGGGAAATGAAGTCTGTTGCCATTAAATTTTCCCGAGCCTTTATCATTTTACTTGCGCTGGCCTCTCCCGCCATTGAGGCAACCGCCGCAGACATCGAGCGAGGCCAAAGGGTAAATGACGAAACGACCAAAAAAGATGTTCAAGAGAAGATAAGACGACTCTTTCCTTCCCGCAAAGCTGATGTGGAGTGGATAAACGGAATTAATCTGCCGGCATTTCGCGGCTATAAACTATTGCGCGTCGCCGTCTATGAATTGACGCTTTTGGAGCACCCAATCTTGCCAAGCGGCGGCAGTTTTGGAATGTTCGCATACGGACAAGGCAAGGTAATCTATCTCAACCGGGCCAACGACAACCTCGAAAAACTCTTGTGGGCCGAGAGACAGGGTCGAGTGGAAACCATCGATCCCGAAGCGCTAGCGCGCGTTTTAATTCTCTGCAAATTACCCAAAGGCGGTGCCCACGCTGACCTAATGAAAACTTCGGAAGATATTTTAAGCTACGAGAAGGACGACCCACCCGGTTATGTCGTGAACAAGGAAAAACTTGCCCGACATAAGAGGAGCATCGACAAGCCTCATTGGGAAAGCCGGGGATCGAGCCAAATCCTCACGTTCTACATACTTTGGGGATGGATGCACGATGTGCAGGAACTGTCTAAAGTAACCGCCTCTTTCGACCGCTCCAGCGCGAACGTTTCGATCAAAAAAGAAATTCTAGAAAGCAAGATCTTCGACGAAGTGCCCGATATAATCTATTAGCTCAGTGGCGTACTAATGCTGCACCTGCTTGACCATCGCCTGGTTCGGGCAGTAGGTGTACGTTTGATGATCGACGGTTTTGCCCGCGCCGTCGCGGTAGAGCCATTCGAACTCCAGACAATGCGGCGCGCCGTTATAGGTGAAATCGAGCTTGATGATGGTGATCGATTCGATGCGCGTTTCGATCTTGGAATCGCCGTACCGCTTCTCTGAGAATTTTCTCGTCTCGCCCTGCTTCCAATAGCCGAGAGGAAATTTGAGCCCGCCGGTAAACGTTCTGGTGCCCAGCGTCGCCCTTGAGTCGTAAACTCTGCCGAGTCCGTTTTTCGCCTCGTTCATTGCAAAGAATTCTACTTTAACGCCGCTTTTCTCTTGATTCGTGCGCTCGTAAACCAGAATCGTCTCGCCGGTATTGGGATGTTTCCATTCCACCGGCCCTTTGATCTCTTTTTGGGCTCGATCACCGAAACGAATGTCGGCCAGAGTCATTTTCAATTCTCTCGCGCCGTCCCATTCCGCCCCTGTCCATAGCTCGATGGGAATAAATCGCTCTTTCAGCGCGGCATCGTAAGATTTGTCCCACACGGTTTGCGCCGACGCGATGCTCGTCATCGCGTAGAACACGGACGCTAAAACGACCGCCGCGCGTTTTCGTCCGCGCGTCATTTGAACGTAACCATCTCCAACTTTGTGAACTGAAACTGTTTGCCCGCGTCCGACGGCAGAACGGTGAACTGATGGAAGGTGTATTCCTGCTCGTAATTGGAATTCGCCACCATGCCGTCCATCGGAACGACCACGGTGTAGCGGTGCATGCGCGCCGCGGTCGTCGCGGTGTAGAGCACGGCGGCATTCGTCGACGCGCCGGTGACGACTAGCGTCTTGATGCCCTTGTCCTTCAGCAGCGTCTGTAGCTCGCCGCCGGTGAACTTGTCGAACGCGTCGGGATAGATCACCGGCTCGTTGTCGCGGCGCTTGAGCGGCGTCGCGACCTCGCCGAGCGGCGTCCCCTTCGCCGACGCCGAGACGGAATAGACGATCAGCACGCTTGCCGCGCGCGCCTTCTCCAGGAATTCGCCCAGCCGCGGCGTGAGTTTGTTGCAGATCTGCTTCGCGTCGTGGCAGCGCGCGTTCAGATCGAGCACCAGGACGGCCGTCGTTTTCGCGTCGAGCGTCACCGGCTTCGCCTCCGGCCGGTTCGGCCCTTCCTGAGCGCGCACTAACGCCGTCAGCGAAAGGAGCGCGACAATGGCGATTATTTTTGGGCGCATGATTTTCCTCCGGTCTTAATCCAGCGTCAGGTCCGCGAAGACAAAGCCGTCGCGCGCGACTATCTCGCCGCCGCGAATCGAAATGGGACGGCGGAACATCGGCCCGTCATAGGCGAACGTATGGAATTCGCCGCGCTCGCCGCAAGGGTCGACGCCGGGCGGCAGATCGGCGAGAAATGCCGCGTCGAATTCCCTTCCCGCGAACGACGCGTCCAGTTGTTTAGGGTCGACACAGGTCACGCGCGCGTGGAGACCCCCGGCGATCATCTCGCGCGCCAGCTCCCGCGTCGGACGCGCCCAGATGGGAAAAATCGGCCGCACGCCGGTGTCCTGCAGCCGCGCCTCGCGATAGGCGCGGATGTCTTCGAGAAACAAATCGCCGAACGCCATGGCTGCGATATCTTCCGCCCTCGCCCGCTCGACCGCCGCCGACATCGCCTGCTCGTAACGCTCGTTGCTGCACGGATAAGGAATCGGGACCTTCCACAGCGAAACTCCGGCCGCGTCGGCTTGGGCCTCGAGCAATTCGAGCCGGACCGCGTGCATCGCGACCCGTTCGTAGGTCTCGTTGACGGTCGTGAGCAGGCCCGCGACGTCGAATTCGCCCCGGCCGCGAAGCACGTGCAGCGACCAGGCGCTGTCCTTGCCGCTGCTCCAGGATAGCAGCGCTTTTTCCCTGTTTCCGGCCGTGCTCACCGTCCCCGGATTAACGAAAAGCGCTGGAAAAGTCCAACATAAAAGCACGTTGACTTATACCGCGGGGATCGGATACCCTTCAGCCAAAGGCTGTACTATGAGCTGGCATTGGCGCGAATGGGCAACGGATCCCGAGCAACTTAGGCGGCTCCGGCTGATCGGCAGCGTGCCGCTTTTCGCGGGCCTCAACCGCCACCAGTTGGGCCGGCTCCTCATCAAGCTCTTCGAGAAGCGCTACCCCGCGGGCGATACGGTCTTTCGCGAAGGAGACCCCGGCAAGGCGGTTTTCATCGTCCTCGAAGGAAGAATTTCCATTATTCGCGCCGCCGACGGAGCCGAGAAGCCGCTTGCCGTCCTCGGGCCGGGCGCTTACTTCGGAGAGCTCGCGCTGATCGACGACCAGCCGCGCTTCGCCGCCGCGCGTGCCGATGAAGACACGACGCTGCTCATCCTTTATAAGAGCCACTTCGACGAGCTGATCGAAGGCCAGAAGGCCCTCGCCGTCCACGTCATGGAAAATCTGCTCAAGACGCTCGCGGGCTACGTGCGCAACGAGCAGGCGCGGAGCGCGCAGCGCGCCCCGAAGGGCGCCCCCGTGGCGCTCGCGGAGCCCACAGCGGCCGAGAGAACGCGCCGGTGAGCCCCGAGACCGCAGCCGCGCCGGAGCCGCCCCGAACCCGCTGGTTTCCGCCGCCGCCTACGATTGTCTGGGCGATCGCCATCGCGATCGTCGCCGCAATCGCCTACATCGCCAGCGACGTCGTCGTGCTTGTGATCTTCTCCGCGGCGCTCGCGTACGCGATCAGTCCGCTGGTGCGCCGCCTCGAAGCGGCCGCGATCCGCCACAATCTCGCCGTCACCACGGTATATGTCACGATCTTCGTTACCCTCGCGATTACCGCCGCTCTGGTTCTGCCGAGGCTCCGGACAGAGATCGTGACGCTTTCTTCGGGGACGTTTAAGCAGCAGGTCGATCAATCGGTCGACAAGCTGCACCGCGAAATCATCGAGGAATATCCGGCGCTGCAGCAAGTTTTGGGCGATCCCGAGACGCGCAACGAGCGTCTGAGCACGGTTTTCCAGCAGCAGACGGCGAACCTGCCGAATCTTCTTAGCCACGCGTTCGAAATCGTCATCGTGATCGTCCTGATCCCGGTGTTTTCCTACTTTCTCCTGCGCGATAGCCGGAGACTGCTGCAGTTGATCATGGACCGCCTGCCGGCGGACGAAATCGAGACTTCGGTCGCGGTTTGGTGCGAGATCGAGCGCGTCACCGGGCGCTATCTGCGCGGTCTGGCGCTCGAAGCCATCGCGATCGCGACGATCGCCTCGACCGGACTCTGGCTTTTGGGCGTCAACTATCCGCTTTTTCTCGGCGCTTTTTCCGGCATGGCGAACGTAATCCCCTACATCGGACCGTTTCTCAGCGGCACGGTCGTCGCGATGATCGCGATGATCCAGTTCCAGAGCCTCGCGCCGCTCGCCAAGGTCATGCTGCTGTATCTCGGCATCAAGTTCTGCGACCTCACGATCATTCAGACGATGACCGTCGGGCGCAGCGTGCATCTCCATCCTATTCTGCTGGTGGCGTCGCTGTTGATCGGCGGCCACGCCTTCGGGCTGATCGGCATGGTCGTCGCCGTGCCGATCGTGACGGCGCTTCAGGAAGTCACGCGGCTCCTGCTCGAACACCGCCGGCGCAAGGCGGGTATCCGCACGCCGCGCCGCGCGCCGTCGACGCCGATCCAAACTTACGTCTGCTAACATGGCGCAGGCCGCCGGCCGGTCGGCGCTGGCCGCGCAATGCGGCATCTGCGGCAGCCCGCTTGCCGGCGCGCTCGGGCGCGTCTATCGCGCCGCGGGCGTCAAGCGCAGCGTGCGCAATCCCAATGTCTGCAACCGCTGCGACACGCACGTCGAAGAGGGCGCGCTCGTCGAGATGACGGTCCTCTTCGCGGATCTTTCCTCGTTCACCGAGCTCACGCAGGAGCTCGGCGCCGAGCGCACCCACGAGGTGGTCGACGCCTTTCTCCGCGCCGCGACCGAGATCATCACGCGCCGCGGCGGCTTCATCGACAAATACATCGGCGACGCCGTAATGGCGCTCTTCAACGTGCCGATCAAACAAGCCGATCACGCGCGCCGCGCCGTCGGCGCCGCGGTCGAATTGCAATCGGCCATGGCCGATCTGGGAGCGCGCTTTCAGATGGACTTGCATGCCGCCGCAGGGGTCGCCAGCGGCTGGGCGCGCGTCGGAAGGCTCGGCTCCGGCGACAGCCGCGACATCACGGCGATCGGCGACGTCGTCAACCTCGCCGCGCGGCTGGAAGGCAAGACGCGGCCGGGAGAAATCCTCGTCGACGCTGCAGCCTATAAAAACGCCGGCGGTGAATTTACCGGAGCGATAGAGGAGCAGCTGACCCTCAAAGGCTTCAAAGACCCCGTCTCCGCCTATCGGCTGCAAGCGCGAGCGGATCTGCCCCGACCGCCCGACGACGCCGCTGAAGCCGGCGCACGTCTTCACTGGGGCGCGGTCGTCTTCGGCCTTTTGGGCGCGCCCTGCGCGGTCGCGACGCTGATCGGACCGCTCGCCGTCGCGCTCGGCGTCGGCGCTCTCTTCGGCCTCGGCGGAGCGCTTACTTTCCTCGACCAGAGCGCGTTGCGCATCCCTGTGCTGATCCTGGCGACGCTCGGCGCCCTGGCCAATCTCTACACGGTCTACTACGCGCGGCGCCTGCGCGCGGCCGAGCGTCTGCCCGAGCCCACGCGCCTCGAAAGACGGCGCACCGCCATCGTGCTCGCGGCGGCCGCGCTGACGCTCGCGATCGTCGCTTTCGAATTGATCGAGCATGCCATCCGCCACGCGGCTTGACAGCGATTTTTCACTCCCATAGTAGTAGGCCAAGACGGGGGCCGGCGCGCCCCGCCGCGTCACCGAAAAAAGGAGGACCCATGCATCCGACCAGAATCGCCGCCGCACTCCTCGCCCTCGCCGCGGGGCTCACATTCGCCGCCGCCGCCGGCGCGCAGCAGAAGATCAAGCTCGGCTCTTCGCTGAGCCCGCCGTCCCTCGAATCGATCTCGCCCTACGTCGCGATCGAGAAGGGCTTCTTCAAGAAAAACGGCGTCGACGCGGAGGTCGTCGAGTTTCGCGGCGACGCGACGCACGTCAAGGCGCTGCTCTCCGGCGACATCGACGCTTCGATCAACATGGGCGCGACCGAGGCGATGGTGACGGCGTCGAAGAAGGCGCCGATCAAGCTTTGGGTCGTCGCCAATCCGATCACGCCGTATTACCTGATCGCGCGCAAGGAGGCCGGCACCACACTCCAAGCGCTCATCGGCAAGAACGTCGCGGTCTCCGGCATCGGCGCGATCTCGTATCACATCCCGCGCATCGTCTTCGAGCGCAGCGGCATCGATCCGGAAAAATTCAAGTACGTCGCCGTCGGCTCGCCGGCCGACCGCTTCAAAGCGATGGTCGCGGGCAAGGTCGACCTGACCGTCGTCACGACAACGGAAGTGGCGAAGCTCGACAAATTTCCCGACATCATTCCGCTCGTGAACGTCCCCAAGGTCGTACCGGAAATCCCGTATGAATTCGGCATGGCCAAAGAAGACTGGATTAAGAAAAACGCCGACACCGTGCAGAAGATGACCAAGGCGATCATCGAGGCGAACCGCTGGATCGCCGCGAACAAAGCGGGAACCGTCGAGGTCGCCAGGAAAATCCTGCCCGACGAAACGGCCGAGGTGCTCGGCAAGGCGTACGACACCGTCGACCCGCGCATCTGGGGCATCAACGGCGACCTGTCGGAAAGCTCGTACAATTTCACCGTCGACTTCTTGAAGAAAGTCGGCTTCCTAGAAAATCCGGTTCCCTTCAAAGATTTCTACGACCGGCGCTTCGTCGACCAGGCGCTGAAGGAGCTGGGAAGAAAATAGTTTCGAGTTTCAGGTTTCGGGTTTCAAGCGCGACTTCCGGACTGGAAACTTGAAGCCGCAAACCAGAAACTCATCAACGCATGCTTGAGGTTCGGCAGCTCAGTAAGGTTTTTTTCGAGGACAACGATGCGCGCAAGCCGGGCCTCGTCGCGCTGCACAACGTCTCCTTTTCGGTCCGTAACAACGAGTTCGTCTGCCTGCTCGGCCCTTCGGGCTGCGGCAAGACGACGCTCATCCGCATCATCGCCGGGCTGATCCGCGCCGACCGCGGCGAGATCCTCGCCGAGGGCAAACCCGTTAACGCGCCGGGGCGCGACCGCTGCATGGTCTTCCAGCAGTTCGGCCTGCTCCCCTGGCGCACGGTGCTCGCCAACGTCGAGTTCGGCCTCGAGATCGAGGGCGTCCCGCGCGAAGAGCGCCGGGCGGTCGCGCGCCAGTACCTCGAGCTCGTCGGCCTCAACGGCTTCGAGAAATATTATCCGCACCAGATCTCCGGCGGCATGCAGCAGCGCGTCGGCATCGCGCGCGCGCTGTCGAAAAAGCCCGACATCCTGCTCATGGACGAGCCGTTCGGCGCGGTCGACGCGCAGACGCGCGAGCAGCTCCAGGAGGAATTGCTCAAGATCTGGACCAAAACGAAAAACACCGTTATCTTTGTCACACACAGCATCGACGAGTCGATCTATCTCTCGGACCGCGTGATCATCATGCAGGCGCGCCCCGGCCGCATCAAAGAGGAGGTGAAGATCGACCTTCCGCGTCCGCGCTGGGAGGGCGACGTCAAGGCCGACCCGCGCTTCGCCGAACTGCGCGCGCATATCCGCGACTCCCTGAGGTGCTGAGATGGCCGAGCGCGACGAGAAAATCATCGCCGATCTGGGGCTGCGCCGCGAGCGCTCGCGCTCAATCTACGATTATCCCAACGTCATCCGCGCGCTCTCGGTGCTCTGCTTCCTCGTCGCGTGGGAGATCTACGGCCGGCGCGTCGATCCGCTGCTGCTCACCTACCCGACCGCCGTCGTGCAGGCGGCGTTCGCCCTCATCAACAGCGGCGAGCTGCCGCGGCAGATGGCCGTGAGCCTGGCGACGCTGGTGGCGGGCTTCGGCGCGTCGGTGATCCTCGGCGTCGGCATCGGCCTTCTCATGGGTCGCTCCCGCGTCGCGGGCGCCGTGCTCGAGCCGCACGTGAACGCGCTCTACGCGACGCCGCAGGTGGCACTTACGCCGCTGCTCATGATGTGGTTCGGCTTGGGCTTCACCGTCAAGGCCGTGGTGATTTTCATCTTCGCCTTCTTTCCCATTCTCATCAACACGGCGAGCGGCGTGCGCAACGTGAGCGCGTCAACGATCGAGGTGGGCCGCGCCTACCTCGCGTCGCGCACGCAGATTCTTTTCAAGGTCGTCTTCCCCGCCGCGGTGCCGTTCATCATGGCGGGCATCCGCGTCGCGATCGGCCGCGCGATCGTCGGCATGGTCGTCGCCGAGCTTTTCACCGCGATCACCGGCCTCGGCGCGATGCTGACGCTCTACGGCAATCTCTTCGAAACGGCGAAGATGTTCGTCGTCGTGATCGTGCTGGGGATTCTGGGCGTCGCGCTGGTGCGCGCGACGCAGGCGCTCGAGCGGCGCATGGCGCGCTGGAAGGAGACCGAGCGCGCGAGCTAGGATGATGATTATTTTCGATTGCCGATTTTGGATTTTCGATTGAAAAAGACCGGATTGCGAATCGAAAATCTAAAATCCAAAATCTAAAATCGACATGGCATTAAGCACACTCGAACAACAGGCGCTGACCGAGCTCGATCTTGTCCGGCAGAAGCCGTTTCGGCTCGCCGACCATCTGAGTCTCGTGCGCGGCGTATCGGTCTTCACGGCGATTCTCCTGTGGGAGTTCTTCGGCCGCGACGTCAACCCGCTGTTTCTGTCTTATCCCAGCGCGATCGCGCGCGCGGCCGTCCAGCTTCTCGCCGCCGGCCAGTTCACGCAGCAGGCGTTCAACAG
>DATDFN010000343.1:0-10020 GCA_036522615.1 Binatia bacterium
ATCGGCGGCGGCCTGGGCCTCGGCGCCGGCGCGCTGATCGGCGACCAGATGCAGGCGCAGGAAAACCGCAATTATCAGCAGGACCAAGAAATTCGCCGCCAGCAGTATGAGATCGACCGCTTGCGGCGTGAAAGGAGTGAATACTGATGCTTCCCCATGACGAGCATGCCGGCGCTTACGAAAGTACGTCCGGTGCGATGTATGACCGGCCGGTGGACAGGTTCCGCCGGAATCTCGGGAGCGTGTTTACCGATCGCGTTCTCTGGGCGGTCGCAGGCGTGGTCGTGTTGTTCTTCCTGTTTCTCCTCTCCGGAGGCCTCTACACGATAACGCCGCCGAACGGTCCGGTGGACACGGCTTATGTGATGAACCGGATCACCGGCAAAGTCTGGATGGTAAAGACCTATTCGAAGCAGGTGGGCCAGGTGCGCGTCCTCGCAGCGCGGGTGGCGGAGGTGGAGAAGACGAAGGACCTCGCTGAGGACACGGCGAACGCGTCCGTCGCGATGAACGACCAGGTCGACCGTACTACTACCGATCGGTTCGACCGCGACGCATCGCGACCGGTTCGTAGGAGGTAAATCTCCCGAAACGGCGAATCGCCGACGAACGATAATGGCCCCCGCGCGCGCCTGCCGCTCTCCGGAGCGGCGGGCCGCGCCTTCAGCAGCAAAGCTTGGAGTCTCCATAATGAAAATAATGAAATCAGCAGTTCGCAGCCTTTCCACTTTGACAGTGCTCGTTTTCTTCGCCGCCGGCGCTCATGCCGGGGCGCCGACGGATCAAACGCGCCAGACCGTCGATAAGGTATTCGCGATCATCAGCGACCCGGCCCTTAAGCCCCCCGCCAAGCAGCGGGAGAGGCGCGACAAGCTGCGGCAGGTCATCTACCCGCGGTTCGATTTTGCGGAAATGTCCAAGCGCTCGCTGGGGCCGCATTGGGGTCGTATCTCGCCCCAGCAACAGCAGGAGTTCGTCAGGATCTTCACCGGCCTGCTCGAGAACTCGTACGCCGAGCAGATCGAAGCGTCCGAGGGCGAAAAGGTCCGGTACACGCGCGAGCAGATCGACGGCGACAACGCCGAGGTGTTCACCCAGGCTATCTCGCCGAAGGGCGAAGAAGTCGCGATCACTTACAAACTGCACAAGGTGGGCGGCGACTGGAAAGCCTACGACGTCGTGGTCGAGAACATCAGCCTCGTCAACAATTATCGCTCGCAATTCAACCGGGTTTTGGCGAACGCGTCGTTCGACGAGCTCATGCGCAGGCTCCAACAAAAGAGCCCGGACATGAAAGCCCCGGTGGGCAAGGGATAAGCGCATGCCGATGATTCGCGGCTTACTTTTCGCCGGCATATGCGCCTTCGTTCTCGGCTTGGCGTCGGGCGCGCCCGCGCAAGAAGCCGGAAAAACTCTGAGCGACAAGGAAATGCAGAGCTTCGCGCGGGCCTACGTCGATTTTCACAAGATCAAGAACGATTACGAAGGCCGCATCAAGCGCACCAACGACGCCGGCGAGAAAGAGCGGCTGAGGCGCGAGGGCGACGCGAAAGTCGACGCGGCGCTGAAGAAGCGGGGCTTTACGTCGGAGTCGTACGCGAAAACGTTCGCGGCCGTGAACAACAACGAGCAGCTGCGGAAAAAGACTTTGAAATACGTCGAAGAGGAACGAAAGAAGCCCTAGGGGGCGGCCGTCCGATGAAACAAAGAAAGGCGGTGGCAGCCATGAGAAAGATCGCGATTATCATGTTCCTCGCGTTGGCGGCGTTTCCGGCGCTCGTCTACGCGGAGGCCGAGATGCGCGGAACGGTCCTGAAGCTCGACCGGGTCGAAAAGCAGCTCGTGCTCCAGACCGATAAGGGCGAAGAGACGCTGTTCGTCGTCGGCAGCAGCAAGGGCCTCGCGAACGCGAAAGAGGGATCGCGGGTCGCCGTCAAGTACAGCGAAAAAGACGGCCAGCCCAAAGTTGTCGAGATCAAGCCGCAGGAAAGCGGCACCGTGAATATTCTCGGACGCTAGTTAAGCAACTTTCGGAAAATTCAAACCGCCGGCGCGGCAACGCGCCGGCGATGACACGATTCGCTCGGATTCGGTGATGAAAGAAGCGGGCGCACCGGCGCGTAAAATTGTCGTCGTCTCGAACCGCCTTCCCTTCACGATTGAGCGGGAGAACGGCGCGATCCAGTTCAAGGCGAGCGCCGGCGGCGTCGCGACCGGACTCAAATCGCTGCTCGACGGCATGCCGGGTTTCTTGACGCCGAAGCCCGAATATCTCTGGGTCGGCTGGCCCGGCGGGGCGGTCACGCCCGAAGACCGGGCGGAGGTTCAGGCGCGCGCGCTGTCGGAATTCCGCTCGCACGCGGTGTTTCTCTCCGAGCAGGACTTCGAGCATTTCTACGAGGGTTTTTGCAACAAGACCCTCTGGCCGCTGTTTCATTATTTTCCGCAGAACGCCACGTACGACGAAAACTACTGGCGCCAGTACGAGCGCGTTAACGAGGTTTTCGCCGACTCGCTGCTGGAGGTCGTCGGCCCCGAAGACATTCTCTGGGTCCACGATTACCATCTGATGCTGCTGCCGGAGCTCTTGCGGAAGCAGCGGCCGGGACTCAAGATCGGATTTTTTCTCCACATCCCGTTTCCGCAGTTCGAGATCTATCGCCTGTTGCCGGCGCGCTGGCGGCGCGCCCTGCTCGAAGGTCTGCTGGGCGCCGACCTCGTCGGCTTCCACACGCACGACTACATGGAATACTTCCTCCGGTGCGTGCAGCGCGTGATCGGCTTGAAGCATCGCGTCGGCCACGTCCGCGTCGGCAGCCGCGTGGTGCGCGTCGGGGCGTTTCCGATGGGCGTCGATTTTAAAAAATTCAACGGCGCCGCGCGCAGCGTCGAGGGCCGGAAGAAAAAAGACGAGATCAAGAAATCGTTCGGCGAGAACAAGATCATCTTGTCCGTCGACCGGCAGGATTACTCCAAAGGCATCCTCCACCGGCTCCAGGGCTTCGAGGCGATGCTTGAGCGCGCGCCGGAATGGCACCGCCGCGTCATTCTTTTGATGATCGTCGTGCCCTCGCGCATCGGCATCCAGGACTACGAGGGCATGAAGCAGCGCATCGAGGAGCTGGTCGGGAAGATCAACGGGCGCTTCGGCGCGATCGACTGGGTGCCGATCATCTATCATTACCGCGCGGTGCCGTTCGACACGCTCGTCGCCGTCTACTCGATGAGCGACATCGCGCTCGTGACGCCGCTCCGCGACGGGATGAACCTCGTCGCGAAGGAATACGTCGCCTGCCGCGCCGACGGCACGGGCGTGCTGATTTTGAGCGAGATGGCGGGTGCGGCGAAGGAGCTCACCGAGTCGCTCATCGTCAACCCGAATCACAGAGACGAAATCGCCGACGCGCTCAAGACGGCGCTCGAGATGCCGCCGCGCGAGCAGATCCGTCGCAACCGCGTGATGCAGAACCGGCTGCGCCGCGCCGATGTCGCGCACTGGGCGATGGACTTCATCCGCGAGCTGGTGTCCGTGGAAAGCGCCGAGGCGGCCGAGGCGCGGCCGCTCACCCCGGCGACGCGCGCGGCGCTCGCGCGCCACTATCAGCGCAGCAGCCGCCGCCTGCTGCTGCTGGATTACGACGGCACGCTCGCAGCGTTCGTCGCCCAGCCGGGCCTCGCGCGGCCGAGCGCCGAACTGCTCGAGCTTTTGCGCCGCCTCTCCGCCGATCCGCGCAACGATATCGCGCTGCTCAGCGGCCGCAGCCGCGCCACCGTCGAGGATTGGTTCGGCGCGCTGCCGATCGGCCTCGTCGCCGAGCACGGCGCCTGGATGAAAGAGGCGGGAAAAACATGGGGATTGATCAAGCCGGTCTCCGCGGAATGGAAAACGCAGCTGCTGCCGATGCTCAAATCGTACGCCGATCGCGTGCCCGGAACCTTCGTCGAAGAGAAGGAGTTCTCGATCGTCTGGCACTACCGCAACGCGGCGTCCGAGCGCGGCGCGCTCGCCGCGAGCGAGCTGTCCGACGATCTCCTGGCGTTTACGGCGAATATCAACGTCCAGGTAGTTCAGGCGAACAAGTCCGTGGAGGTGCGCGCGGCGGGAGTTCATAAAGGCGTCGCGGCGGCCCAGTGGCTCGCCAAGGGCGGCTACGATTTCGTGCTCGCCGTCGGCGACGACCGGAGCGACGAGGATACTTTCGGCATCCTGCCCGACCGGGCGTATTCGATCAGAGTGGGCGAAAGGCCGACGCGCGCGCGTTTTTCGGTGCGAGGCCCGGCGGAAGTGCTAGACCTCGTTTCCAGGCTCGCCGAGCGCGGCGAGCGGGAGGCTCTCATGCCGCCTTCCGATCGCCCGATTTATCACTAGTGACGGAGGGTAATTATTTCTCGTCTGCTTACATTTTGACTGGTGAGCCAAGTAACGGAGCGCCGCAATTGCTTGAGTTTGCAGCGAAATTTTTTGGCATGGCCATTGCTCCGTATAATACCTGAGCCGACGGGAGAGGAGGTTGTATGAAAATGCTCAATTTTAGAAAATTTGTATTTGCCCTTTCGCTGCTTTCGCTCATTTTTGCCGGCCTCAGCGGCTGCATCGTCTACGACGACGGTTATTACGGCCGCGGTTATTATGGCGGCGGCTACTATTACCGGCCTTATTATTACCGCCCTTACTATTACGGCCACTATTATTCCCATCGCAACGATTAATAGGGCTCCGTCGTAGCGATCTGACAACGGCAACATAACCCGAGCCGATGGCGCTCGGAAGAAAGGCTTTCATAATGCAGACCAACGTGAGCAGCGGCGGCATCATGATGGATGAGATGGCATCTATGTTTCAACCCGACAGCTTGCTGCCGGTCCAGTACTTCGAGAATTTCCGGCGCAAAGTCCAGACCGAGCCCGAGAAGCGCCTTCTCCTCGCAGTGCTGGAAGACGCGCTCGCGTGCTATCAGAAACACTTCTCGTCGCGCGGCGGCCGCGGCATGCGGCTTTTCCGCGAGACGGAGGAATGGATCTTCCGCGAGGACAGCACGCGGCCGTTTTCGTTCACGAACATCTGCGAAGTGGTGGGCTTCGATCCGCAGTACATCCGCAGCGGACTGCACAAATGGCGGGAGATGAAGATCGAAGAGATCTCGCGGATGACTTTTGAACCGGCGCCGGCGAAAGCAAAGCGCATCAAGCTGCCGACCGCGCGGCGCATCGAGCGGAGCCGGATGATCGGCCTCCGCGTCTAACCGCAGCGTCCAGAAAAATTAAAAAACGCCCGCGACCTCAAAAAGACCGCGGGCGTTTTTATTCGTGCTTGCAGGAAAGCGACACATCGGATAATCGTAGCCGCGATGGATTCGGAAACGCGCGCCGGCGCGGCGGCGCGATGACCAAAAATATCTTTTCGTGGCTCGGGCGCGAGTTCGTCGCGCTTTCCGCCGAGGCGAAATCCCCCGGCGCGCCGGCCGAGCAGGCGCGCGAGGTCTTCGCGCGCTTCGACGGCGAGCTGAAGGCGCTCGGACTCTCGCTCGACCATACCGTGCGGAGCCGCCTCTGGGGCCGCGACCGCAAAAGCCGCGACCAGGGCAGCGAAGAGCGCGTGCGCGCTTTGGCGGGTCGTGCACGCTCGGCGAGCTCTAGCTTCATCGCGCCGGACCGATTCGATTCCGACGCTTCCGTCGCGGTCGACCTGCTCGCGATGCGCCCGTCGCGGCCGTGCGAGAAAGTTCTCAAGGAGTACGATCCGCCGATCGTGCCGCTGCGCTATCTCGTCTACGACTCGGTCGTGGTGCTCTCCGGCGTGACGGCCGTCCTTCCCACGCTCGAAGACCAGATGGGGAATATCCTCTCGCGCATCGGCGGCTCGCTCGCCGACGCGGGCGCGTCATGGGAGCGCGTCGCGAAGATTTCTTTTTATCTCCACCGGAGCCAAACGATCCAGGCCCTCGACGCGCTCTTCCGCAAAGTGGTTTCCGCCGACGTTCCGCAGATGGAATACGCCTTCGTCGACGGCTACTCGGCCGAAGGAAAGTTGATCGAGATCGAGACGACGGCGCAGCTGTAAGCGTCTCACGCCAACGCCCGCCAGATCAGCACGACGCCGATCACGAATAGAACAACCAATAGCGCGCGGTTGAACGTCTCCTGATTCACCCGGTCCTGCGCCTTCAAGCCGAGATAAAATCCCGCGAGCACGAACAAGGTGACCGCGAGCGAGAGCTCGAGTGTCGCGCGGTCGAAGAGATTCCACGTCGAGACGGCGGCGAGCTGCGAGAGCTTCGTCACGATGAAGATCGTCGCGATCGATTTGATGAACTCGACCTTCGGGAGCCTCAAGCTGTAGAGGTAGATCGCCGGCACCGGCCCGGCCGCGTTCGTCATGCCGTTGAGAAATCCCCCCGCGATGCCGACGACGGGCGAGAGGATTTTTTCCAGCCGCGCGGAGACCCGGAGCTCGACGCGCAGCATGCTCCAGGCGACGAACGCGAGGACCGTTATGCCGAGCGTGAGATTCAAGATCCACCCCGGCAGCATCACGAGCACCTTGGTGCCGAGAAACACGCCGAGGATCGTCCACAGAAGCAGCCATTTAAAGCGGCGGAAAATTTCCACCGAGAGGCTGCCGCGAAAAATCTGCGTCGCGTCCATGAGGAGATTCGGGATGATGAGAATGACGACCGCGGTGCGGATGTCGAGAAGCAGCGCGACCATCGGCGTCGCGATCAGCGGAAAGCCCATGCCGCTCGTGCCCTTGACGAAGGCGGCGAGCAGTAGCGCGGCGGCGACACCGATTGTGGTGAGATCGAACGACATCAAATCCGCTTCACGGGCAGGGGCAAGTCTGCTATAGATGCGGGCAGTTCATGACTCTCGCGAGATTTCTCCGCCGCACGCCCGTGCGGACTTTTATCGTCTATCCTCTGTTTGTGATCGCCTTCGAGCTTGCCCTCTACCGCCGCCTCGATTTCCATCCGTGGTACCTCCCGATCATGCTCTGGGGCTATCTGCAATACCGCTGGTGCGGCAAATATCGAGTCAAGCGCGGCGGCGGCGGACCAGGCCTCGACACGCCACCCGAGCGCATGGTGGTCAGCGGGCCGTATTATTATACTCGGAACCCGATGTATCTCGGCCACTTGATCTATCTCACCGGCCTTTCGCTCACGCTCCACTCGTGGTTCGCGGCGGCGATCACACTCGCGAGCGCGATCTGGTTTCATATGCGCGTTTTGGGTGACGAGAAAAAACTTTTAGAGCGCTGGGGCGAGCCGTACCGGCGCTACATGGTCGTCGTGAAACGCTGGATCCCGGGATTGTTTTGAAAACTTCGGTCTTCGGAGAGATCCTTCACTTCGTTCAGGATAACAATCAAACGCAACCATTATTGCTGTCATTCTGAGCGCAGCGAAGAATCTCTCCGGAAGTGAGCAAAAAGAATCAGGAAGGCTTTACTCTCTTCCCCTTCGCCTTCTCGCCCGTGATCCAGTAGTCGCCCTTGAGCGCGAGCTCCGCCTCCTCGATATCCTGCTGCGTCCAATCGCCGAGGCTGTAGCCGTACCAGGGCATGCGCGGCTTGAGCTTCGGCAGTCCGAGCTCCTCCCAAATTTCTTTGGAGCGCTCCATGAATTCCTGCCGCGGCAGCGACACCGGCGTGTACGGCCACGGACGCGTCGCATCGATCAGCAGCGCGCTCCCCGGTGTCTGGCGCGAGACATGCGTCGGCACGCCGGGCGGATAACAGGATGGATCCAGCCCCGGCGATTTCCCCTTGACGACCATCACATCCTTGTCGGGAATCACGTTGAAAGAGATCGCCCAGTTGATCATTGCCGGGTCGCGGATATCGATGTCCTCGTCGACCGCGATGCAGATCTTCGCGTAGCTGCCGCTGAAGCCCGCGGTCGAGTTGAGCGCGCGCCAGACATCACCGGAGTTCGTCTTCTTCATCTTCACGACGCAGTACGCCTGGCCGCTGCCGCTGACTTCATCGTGGATCGCGACGTCGAGCACCGCCGGGTTGCCGGCGTCGTGGCGCAGCAATTTGTAAATGACTTTCTCCGTGCCGGTGTGCTTGATCTTGCTCGACTCGCTCGGCGGGAACTGGCTCATGAGCGTCGTGTAGATCGCGTCCTTTCGGTGCGTGATGCAGGTCACTTCGAGAAACGGCGCGATGCCGCGGTGGCCCATGTAGCCGGGATATTCGCCGAACGGCCCTTCGGGCTCGATCCATTCGGTCGAAATTTTTCCCTCGATGACGATCTCCGCCGTGGCCGGCACCATGAGATCGATCGTCTTGCACTTGATGAGCGGCACCGGCTCGCCGCCGAGGCCGCCGGCTAAACGGTACTCGTCGAAATCGTATGGCAGCTTCGCCGTCGCGGCGTATGCGATCGACGGGATCACGCCGATCACGATCGCGGCTTCGAGCGGGATCCCTTTCGCCTGGCACTTTTTCCAGTGCGTGCCCATGTGCTGGCCCAAAAACAATCCGCCGGTGCGGTCGGGCGCTTTGATTTGACCGCGGTAGTTGCCGATGTTGTAGATGCCGGTGTCCGGGTCCTTCGTCACCCAGTTCGCCGACGTTAGATAGGGCGCGTTGTCGAAGCCCGGCGTCGAGATCGGCACCGGGATCATGTCGAGGCCGAAGCCGTTGAGCAGGTCCTTCCCCGTGCGCACGACTTCCTGCGCCGGACCGGACTCGACGATCATCGGCGCGATGGGATTAAGCTGCGCCTGATTCCAGCGCTCGAAAATCTCCTCCGGCTCGCACATGAGGCCGATCGCGTAAATCTCCGTCGACGCGGCGAGCGTGCCGACCGAGACGGGCATGGTGAATTTCTTTCCTTTGACGTCCGTGACGTTCTCGAACAGGAACGCCTTGCGCTGTTCTTCGTCCAAGCCGCGGAACTGCCAGCGCACGAGCGGCATCAGCTCGGTGTCTTTGTTGATCTCGCGCTTGATGCGCACGAGCTTGCCGCGCTCCTCCAGCGCTTTTATATGCTCGCGCACGTCGCGGTAGTACTTCCGTTTCTCCATCGTCCCTCCGTAATCTCCCATCTATCATCCGCACCTCGGAAATTGTCAAGTTTCGGCGCCGTTTTCATTCTATTGACAAAGGCGCGAGCGCAGGCCTAACCTCATTAAATCTATGGCGAATCTCGGTTTCGTCGGACTCGGCGTCATGGGCAGCCGCATGGCGAAGCGCCTCATCGACGCGAGCCACAGCGTCACCGGCTACAACCGCACGAAAGCGAAGGCCGAGTGGCTGATCGATGCCGGCATGAAGTGGACCGATACGCCGCGCGCTGTCGCCGCAGCGTCGGAGATCACTTTCTCCATGGTGACGAACACCGAGGCGCTCGATGCCGTCGCGCGCGGGCCGAATGGGATCATCGCCGGCCTCGGCCCGGGAAAAATCTACATCGACATGAGCACCGTGAGCCCGGCGGCGAGCCGCGCGCTCGCAGCGGAAACGCAGGCGAAAGGCGCCGCCATGCTCGACGCGCCGGTCTCCGGCAGCGTCGCGACGCTGGAAGAAGGCAAGCTCTCGATCATGGTCGGCGGCGAGCGCCAAGCGGTCGAGCGCGCGCGGCCGATTCTCCAAGCGATCGGCCCCAAGGTCACGCACGTCGGTCCCAACGGCCTCGCGGTGTCGATGAAGATCGCGACCAACTTGAGCCTCGCGGTGCAGATGTTGGCGTTCAGCGAGGGCGTATTGCTCGCCGAGAAAAGCGGCATCGCTCGCGAGACCGCCGTGGAAGTCCTGCTCAACAGCGTGATCGCCTCGCCCATGATCAAGTACCGCGGCCCGTTCGTGCTCAAGCAGCCCGACGAGGCGTGGTTCGACGTCAATATGATGCAGAAAGATATGCTCCTCGCGCTGGAGCTGGGGCGGCGGCTCGACGTGCCGCTGCCGACGACCGCCGTGACGAACGAGATGCTTACCGCCGCGCGCGGCGGTAAGCATCTCGTTCGTCACGGCGGTCGTCGGCAGCGGCACGTCGAGCCGCCGCCCCAGCTCCA